>NZ_SJPV01000005.1:0-109784 GCF_007860135.1 Novipirellula artificiosorum | reverse complement strand
AACGCGGATCCTCAATTGAGGATAATTCGCGGCGTCCAGCAAAAAGTCCAGTGGAGTTGCACACAAAACCAACCCGTCAATGCATGCAAAACGCAGGAGTTATGTGGTACAACGAGCCCAGAGGGAGGGGTAAGCCCACCCCTCCCGCTCGGAGGTCGTCAGGTTTTTAAGTTGTGACTAACACAGTGTTTCGGTATCCAACCACCCCTGCCCGCGGAGGTCGTGCAGTTTTTAAGTTGTTGATTGAAAAAGACTTACAAGATTTACCTCTCCCTCTGGGAGAGGTCGAGCCTAAGCGAGGGAGAGGGAAAACGGGCTGCGATTACAACATGAAATTCCAGCACTGTTTCTATACCGGCCCTCCCCCTCGCTGCGCTCGACCCCTCCCGCTGCGCGGGCAGGGGTGGATGGATACCTAAACACTTCAGCAGTCACAACTTAAAAACTGCACGACCTCGCGCAGCGAGGGGGGAGGGCCCAGAACGCGCTAGACTTTTCGATTCGTCAGGCAACCCGGAGGGAAAAAGGGTGAAGTCCGTAAACGCTTATGGTTTTCTTGACTGCGCGACATCTTTTTGGGGGGGACAGGCAAAAAAGAAGCCGGGCGTGCCTCAACTCGGTGCACGCCCGGCCTCAAAGTCAGCCATGACTCAATCATCTAGTGAAATCGTTCTTCCCGCTAGGCATCGACGCTTCCCTGCCTGACTCACCTTCCATCCTGGGAGGCGATTGTTGCGACGACAACTTCTGCTTCAAGAACCTGACATCTTGTCTCATCGATCGCGAATCCATCCGCGAAGCTTTGAAGTTTTCGAATTTGACGTCGTTTGGCAATCCAATGGGTTTCCGATTCTCCTATCTGACACATCCTTGTGTACGATCACTGAGCGAAGAACAGGTTCTTGGCTCGAACTCCATTGTGGGGAGGATCGATCTCGGATCCTCTAAGGCAGCCGGTCGCTTAGGCAACCAGTCGCAAGTCCTCTTGGTTCATTCGTTCGCGAACGCCATCGATGAATTCTTCGAAAATGCGAACGTCCAGCGCCGAGGCGGCGCCACATTCGGGATGGAATTGGGTTCCAAGTGCAAACCAATCCATCATTTCACTTTCAATGGCTTCGATCACCCCATCGGGGCATTTTGCTGTGACGCGGAATCCGGGGGCGACTTCGTCAATCGCCATGTGGTGTCGGCTGCTGACGCGGATTTCGCCGTCGCCATAGACGCGGCCGATCAGTGAATCGCCTTCGACGTTTAGCGTGTGTCGGTGATTCGGGTCTTGCGGGTCGTGGTGGGGGACCGCATTGGGGAGGTCTTCTTTGATGTGTAAGAACAAGTTCCCGCCTTGATGCACATTCAACAACTGCATGCCCGTACCAATTCCGAGCACCGGCATTCTCCGTTCGGCGATGTCCGCGACCAGCAGTCGGTCGCTTGTCTCGCGAACCGGATCGAGCGGACGTACCGAAGGGTGTAACATGAAACCATCATTCCGCGGATCCAAGTCCGCGCCGCCAATCATGATAAAGCCGTGGATCACCTCCAGAGCCTCATGAATCGACTCAGGGTCATCCATCGGGGGAAGTACAACAGGGATCCCTCCTGCTGCAATCACCGACTGAAAATAGCCAGCAGCGATGTAACTGTATGCGGGCATGTTACGAGCTGCAGCACGATAGTCAGCGTTTAAGCCGATCAATGGTTTACACGTCATCCGAAAGGTCCTCTTCGAAGTTCGCGAGTGAAAAGAAGCCCGATGCGAGAATCTGTTCGCGATTCGGGGCGGGGGGCATGCAATCGAAAGAGAAGAGAACAACGCTTCGTCCACGACTTGGTCGTTGCCGACGGCACCAAAGCCATCCGGCCTCTGCGTGCGAAGCGATTCGTGAGATTGTCAGTGAGCGCCATCTTGGCATTCAACCCATCTTGACGTTTTGACGAATGGTAAGCAGCGAACCCGCTGAATCAACTCGCCGTTGCATTGCCGCCCTTGGTGTCACACGATGTGTCACCGGCGATGGGTGGGAATTTAGAAGCGTTCAATCGTTCGTCAAACCTTTGTTGCTACGTAGTCAATAAAGGCCGCTGCTAGCACTACATGGAGTGATAGCAAGCCGATTTTTTGCTAGCAATCAGCGGGGATCGATTGGTTCTCAGTCTTTGCCTCAAGGGGTATAAATAATGCGAAGGTCAATGCAGGAAACAACTTAGGACTTGAGAATGAGATTCAATAACGTTTACTTAGAATCCATCGGTGCGGAAATTCCCGATGAAATTTGGACAAGCGAACATATTGAAGGGAGGTTGCGACCGCTTTACGAGCGTTTGAAGTTGCCCGAAGGCCGTTTAGCCTTAATGAGCGGCATCGAGCAGAGACGGGTTTGGTCAGCGGGGACGATGCCCAGCGGACCGAGCGTGCGAAGTGCAACGCGGGCGATTGAAGCGGCGGGAATCGATCGGAATCGAGTGGGTTGTTTGATTCACGCCAGTGTTTGTCGTGATTTTCTCGAGCCAGCCACGGCGTCTCGCGTGCATCATGAAGTCGGTTTGCCCCACCCTTGTTGGGTCTACGACGTCTCAAATGCCTGCCTCGGATTGATGAACGGGGCGGTCCAAATCGCGATGATGATCGAAATGGGAGCGATCGAGGCGGGAGTGGTCGTCGGGACGGAGAACAGCCGACCGCTGCTCGAACAAACGATCCAACAGCTGAATACCGACATGTCGTTGACGCGGCAATCGGTCAAGCCTGCCTTCGCTTCCTTGACGATCGGCTCGGGGAGTTGCGCGTGGTTGCTGGTTCACCGAAAGCTATCTCGGATGGGGACGCCGCTCGACACGGCGATTGCCGAGTCGCGAACCGAGTTCAACGACTTGTGCCGGAGCGATCAAGATACCGCAGGATCAGCAATGCATCCTTTAATGGATACCGATTCCGAGCGTTTGATGGCGGAAGGAATTGCAACCGGTGCGAGTGCGTTTGAACGGTTGCTGGGTGAGAGTGGTTGGAGCCGTGAGCAGATCGACCGCAGCGTTTGTCATCAAGTGGGATCGCGTCATCGGGTCGCGATGCTTGACGCGATGGGATTGCCGGTGGACCGCGATTCGGCGACGTTTCCAAAACTCGGAAACACCGGATCGGTCGCTTTACCGTTGACACTTGCTGCTGCCGCTCAGCGGGGCGAATTGTCGGCGGGGCAACGCGTCGCGATGCTGGGGATTGGATCAGGGATCAACAGTGTCATGCTGTCGGCCGAGTGGGGGCAGACGCCGGTCAGCGGAAACATCGGTGAGATTAGCGAATGATCGCTTTGCCACCACCTTTGAGTGGACCCTCGTTGAGGGGTGGATTTGACGCTTGCACATGCTTGACGAACGCAATCGCATTGGCCAGTCGAAACGAGGAGCGGCTGGTTCCACCGTCATCGATCCCAATGCCTTCGTCTCGCAGGAACTGCTCCAGTGTCGCCGATACGGGGTGCGAGCCGATCTGAATCGATTTGAGTAACAAAAGGTTTGGACATGCCGCTCCGGCGTTGCGAAGCAGGTTGGCGGTTCGTTGGTGATACACCACGACCGTATCCGACGGGCGCAAGAACGCTTTCCACTGGTTGCGGAATTCGGAAAGCGAGATCGCTTGATCGATCTGACGGTCGGTCAGCCGGAGACGCTCCGCAAATTTCGCGTCCTGCAGCGATTTCGACTCGATCGCGCAGGCGAACGTTTCATCGCTCTGCAAACGCTCGGCGATCCAATAGACCGGCCGCGGCTTGATTCCATCATCGACCTCGCCCTTTCGGGGGCCCCGTTCTTGTTCGCCGTAGGCAACGACGACATTGCCCAAATTGCTGCATAGCGATCGTGGCACATTGGTCGATCCTCGCCGACGTCGTCGATTCTGGCGCCAATTCGCAGGGGCATGAACGATTTGCTGATCGATCATTTGCTCGAAGACGTTTAGCAACCGATCGAAGCCGAGGGTGTCGGGTTCGATTTCTCGCAGTGCTGCCACGGTCGCTTCCAAAGTCGACAGCGCTTGATCGTTCGGTTCGCGGCGAATGCGATACCGGCCGGGAGAAGCAGGCGTGATTTGGTAGCGGGGCAATCGCTGCAAACGTGGCACGTCACGCATCAGCGTCTTGGCGTGATGCCACGTACCGTCGACAACCACCAACTGATTCGGCAAGTCACGAGCATCCGGACCGCTTAACGGCATGGATCCCTCACCCGGGTACAACAGCCCCACATTGGCCGACAACTCCATGGTTTCCAGCCGTTTGGCTAGCTCGTCGTTGTGTTCGCAGAGGACGCTGCAACGCTGCAACGCCGTGTTGACGATGCGAGCCGTATTGAACGGGTGCGAACGTTCGCGGCGATGTTGAAGAATCAACACCTCCGTGCGATTCGTAATCGCTGGAATCTGGTCACAGAAGCACTGTTGGATCGGCCGAAAGCATTGAAAGCAGCGTGATGGCATGGTCGTGACGTTGGTGTCTTCGTCTTAGCCTCGATGATGGACGCATCCCGTTTGCGTTCAGGCTTTGAATCAAAGCGACTAAACTAAGGCAAACACCGCGGCAGAAGTAGGGTGGGCATAGCCGTCACACGGCCGCGAAAACTTGTGGCGGTTCCCCGTCGACCCTGTTCGCGACCATGTCGTTACTAAGCCGTTCTTTATCGAGGAGTTGCAGTACCGTTACCTCTCGTTTGGGAGAGGTCGGCGTTTCAACGCCGGGAGTGGGAAAACGGGCTGCGATGACGGCATGAAACTCCAACACCGTTTCGATACCGGCCCTCCCCCTCGCTGCGTTCGACCCCTCCCGCTGCGCGGGCAGGGGTGGTTGGATACCGAAACACTGCAGTCGTTACAGCTTAAAACTGCATGACCTCTGAACGGTCGCTCGCTGTTTGCCGCTTTGCCGCCCGGGGATCTGCTAACCTAACACTCTCCACGACTGGCTTCTCCAATCACTTCCAAGGTCTCGATCCCCATGTCTCGCTCCCCTCTCCTTTCACGCGGTTGCTTTCCGCTGATCGTCCTTGTCGGTCTGACGGCAGGTTGCTTGTCGAAATTGAAGGATCCTGGTGAAGGTCGCGGCGACGAGCAAAGTGTTCCGCCTCAATACAACGTGATCCAAACGTGGCCGATCGCCGACCTGGTTGAGTCCGCCGGGCTCCCCGATGGCATGTTTGTTCAATTCGATTCGGTATTTTGGGAACCGGATGATACGATTTCACTGCGAAAGAAAATTGGCAAGGAATCGCTGGTGGTCGATCGCGATGTCTTGGAGATCGGGACGGGAACGGGGTTGCTGTCGATTTGCTGTTTGCAAAACGGCGCCCGCAGCGTGGTCGCGACCGACATCAACCCGATCGCCGTCGCAAACGCTCGTTACAACGCGGCGATGCTTGTGCCCGACCGTGCCGAGGATTTCGACGTGCGCGCGGTTGATCCTCAACATCCGGGCGCTTTCTCAGCACTCGATCCCGAGGAACGATTCGATCTGATCCTTTCGAACCCACCTTGGGAGGACGGTACGGTCGAGAAACCGGCGGACTATGCCTTCTATGATCCTGCGTTTGAATTGCAGGAATCGATTCTCGACCAGTTGAAGGGACGTCTCAAACCGGGCGGTCGATGCTTATTGGCCTACGGTAACAAAACCGCAATCCGGCGACTGATCGATGGCTGCGAGGATCGCAATATGATTTGCACTCCACTGGATTCGCGAAATTTTGATATTTTGTCAGAAAATTTTCTGCCAGGTATGTTGCTGGAAATCCAGTGGAATCCGGCCCCATCCCACCAACCGTTGGCGGAGTAAAATGGTGAAAAGACCGTCTTTTTGTCGCTTTTCTTGAGGATCCTATCGAGATCGCGGTCTGATTGAGCCATAACGTCAGCGTGGTTTTCGGGACTATTGAGACGAAAAGTGGACAAAAAGCACCTCTTTAAAATTTGACTCTATAGACCCGGCCGGATACATTCGCAAATTGAGTGTTTAAAATTCGCGTTATCTTTAAAAATGCGGTCATTTCAACTTTCCGGTTCGGAGACAATTTCAATGCGTCAATTCGTTTGTGTGGTTTTATTCGCCTCGGCTACTGTTCTTGGCATTGCGGGCTGTGGTCCTGATAACTCGACAACGGTTTCCCCAGTCGATGACAGCGTTGTTCAGACGCCTGAGGAGATGGCAGCAATGGAAGCCGAATACGCTTCACAGCAAGGCAGTCGCTAACGGTTCCTTCCTGCTGAATTGTTTGCGGGTCGCCCAGGGGCAACCTTGGGCTTTGGTTTGAACGGGACGAAGCACTCGTCATGTCGCATGTCGCTTCGTTTGTCGCTCAGCTTGTAACGCGACCGCGGATAGCACACTCCGCCGGTATGGTCGGTCGATCACGCGTGAACTTCAATATTGGTTACTTCCTTTTCGTTTCTATGCGAGGAAATTCGTTATGGTTCGTTGTTTTTCTAACGACCGCGTGAGCTCACGGTCGACCGAACGTCGATTCGGTTTTACGCTTGTCGAACTGTTGGTGGTCATCGCCATCATCGGTGTTTTGGTTGGATTGCTTTTGCCAGCGGTTCAAGCTGCTCGTGAAGCGGCACGTCGAATGAGTTGCAGCAATAACTTCAAGCAAATTGGGTTGGGTCTGCATAACTATCATTCTGCGTTTGGTCAGAATGTGGTCCAAAGTGGTGGTAGCTACGGTGCAGGCGCTTATGTTGACGGCAACCGACACATGCTTTGTTACTTGGTTGGGTTGACCCCCTTTATTGAGCAACAAGCTTTGTGGGAGCAAATCGCCAACCCACGCGCGGTGAACCACAATGGCACGGCAAAGACTCCTCCTTTCCCACCGATGGGGCCTGTGCCTTGGGCTCGCGCTTACACACCTTGGCTCACCCAAGTCGGCACCTACCGGTGTCCGAGTGATCCGAACGACTCGCCAGGCAACTTCGAAGCGTTCATGAACTACGCTGCATGCATTGGTGATGGCATTTCGAGTAACAATCACTCCTGCGTGGGCGAACAAGGACAAGAATTGGGTTGGTGTACGGCACGACGTGGATCGTTCGACCGTGGTTTCTTCACCACCCGTGTGACGACACGCTTCCGTGATGTGCTCGATGGTCTAAGCAACACGATCGCTTGCGCCGAGTTTGTAACCGACAATAACACGTTGGAAGCGAAAGCGACCGTCGTGAACAACGGCAACAATGCAGACTTTTTCATTACCCCGAGTATTTGCCAAGAAAAGTACATGGACCCCAATCGTCCGCAGTACTTGTTGCCGGGAACCAATGCAAACAACTGGAATTCATCGCAGCGAAAAGGGATGCGATGGTCCGATGGTCGTCCCTGCATGTCGAGTGTAACAACGATCAATCCGCCGAATGGTTTCAGTTGCGCATGGTCGGGCGACGGTTCGGACGTGATGAACAGCGCGGGCAGTCGCCATCCAGGTGGTTGTCATGTGTTGATGGGTGATGGTGCTATCAAGTTCATTACCGATTCGATTGAAACCGGTAATCTGTCGCAGAATTCTCCGAACTGGCCTGTCGGTAACCTGACAACTCCATCGGGTGCCCAGAGCCCCTATGGGTTGTGGGGCGCCTTGGGGACCAAGGCGATGAAAGAAACCAAGATGCTTGAATAGAATCCTGGAAAGCGGGATCGCCCGTTTCAAATGATTCGAACTCGAACTTGCGGCGTCCCTTTTGGGGACGCCGTTTTTTTTGGCGTTGTTGGGCGCGGCGATCGCTAACGACTCGAACTCCTCAATCGTACCGGAGTGCCCGGATGGAGTTCATCACTTGGGTAGATCACGACTTTGTCGCCTGCTTTCAATCCCTCCGTGATTTGCGTGGAGTCTTCGTTTTGCATCCCGACCGATACGGGCTGAAGCTCGGCTTTGCCGTTGACAATGGCTAACACATGCCATTGGCGTTGGTACCGAAACAAGGCACTGTTGGGGATTTGCAGAACTTTGTCACGTTCGTTGACGGTAATTCGAGCTTCGACGCGATAACCGTCGCCGAGTGAGGTAATTCGTTCGGGTGGCTCGTTAAAATCGGCGATGATGTTGACGCGTTGTTCCTCGACGCCCAGCGAAGAGACTTTCGTGAATGCACCCGGTTCAATTACACGCACGTAGCCTTGAAGTGGTGATTGGCCACCCCAATGTTCGATAGTCAAATCTGCGCCGGGTTTGATGCGGACCGCATCGGTCGACAGGACATCGATCTCGATTTCCAAGTTGCGAGGGTCCCCCAATTCAATCAGCGGCGTTCCCATTGGGACGACCGTTGAGCTTTCCTCGAAGACTCGGAGGACGCGGCCTGAGATCGGCGAGAAGATCTCGAAGGGTTCGACGGAGTCGGAGTGTTGCGGGTCAGAAAACTGACTTACCGCCGCTCGTGCCATTTCCAGTTCAAAGCTAGCGATTTCGATGTCAAAATGAGCGGTCTTGATTGCTTGAGCGGAGGCCAACGCTTCCGCTTTGACCACGTCGTGCTCGCTCTCTGAAATCGCACCCGTCGGCACCAGTCCTTCGGCTCGCTGCTTTCTGGTCAGGTTAAATTCATGGTTGATCTTCGCTTGTTGTGCACTTGATTTGGCACGTTCGAGCGCAGCTTCGGCGGCTTGCACTTGGGCATCTGCTGCGGCTTTCGCCCGCGCGTCCAAGATCGCGGGATCGCTTGGCAGGATCACCGCCAACAAAGTCTCCTCGCTACACAAGTCACCAGGGTCGAGTTCAATACGAGACAGTCGCCCAGCGACCGGGGCCGAAACGGTGTACTTTTCACGAACGCGTGTTTTCCCATCCTCCTGGACCGATACTCGCAGTGGTCCAATCGTCGCCGTCGCCGATTCCACCTCGACCGGTTTGGGAACCATCGCCAGTGCAACGAACATCACCAATGCGGTCAACAGCACGCCCCAGAGCATCGTTCTGAGTGAAAACTTCATTTTCAATCGCATACCTATTCTCTTGTTTTGAGTACACCGACTAAATCGAGTCGGTGAATTCGTCGCTGAACCACCAAGCAAGACAAAGCGGTCGCGAGGATGACGACAAAGGCGGCCAAGGCAAAGGTGTTACGGCTGACAACCAGTGGAATACGATAGTTGTCCGTATCGAGTCCCGCCACCATCACACCTGCTAACGCATAGCCGATGACAGCCCCGAGCGGGATTGCAGCCAGTGTGAGCAGTGCGATTTCGCCTAGTAGGACCATCGAGACTTCACGTCGAGTGTATCCGACGACCCGCATGGTCGCCAAATCGCGACTCCGTTCGGAAAGCGAGATTCTGGAACTGTTGTAAACCACACCGATGGCAATCACGGATGCAAAGAAGACAAAGAACGATCGCATCACCAAGATGTTTTCGGCCACCGTTTTTTCGAAGCTGTGGAGCACTGCATCCTTGATTGTCACGCCAGCGACTCCCGGCCGCATTTCCAATTCGCGAAAGACCTGATCGATTTGGTTTTCGTCGACTTTCAAGAAGGCGCCCGAAGCAACGCTGGACTCTTTTAACAATCGGTGAAGTTGGTCCTTGTTCATGTAGGCATTCAGTCCGGCGTATTCCTCGACCAATGCCGTGACTTCGACGGTGACCGTGGGCCGCTTGTCCTCAAGGACTTCGACGAGGACACGGTCGCCAAGTCGGACGCCCAGCAGTCGGGCGAGCTTGGTGTTGAGCATGATTCCAAACTCGGGAACTGCGACGGAGTGTTCGTTCTTGTCCAGCAACCGATAGAGTTGTGGATCACGCTGGAGCCCCATGATGGCCAAACGCCGCGAACGATTCTGGAAGTGAATACGCGTGGCGACCGTGCGCAGGGTCTCGCTATCGAGCACCCCATCGAGTTCGCTCATTTCATACATGACCGACGCCGTGGCAGGTTCAACAAACGTGACCATCAAGTCTTGCCGCTGCGCAAGACGGAATTGAAAGGTCATCATGTAGTCCATCGCATCGAGCGAGAAGTTACCTAGAATCATGACCGCGACCGCCATCGAAATTCCCAGCATCGAAAAGCCAGCCTTGAAGGGTTTGCGAGCCACGTTGCGTATCACCATCCGCATTTCCGGCGGCATCAGATGACGGGGAACGAGTCGCTCAAGGAGTGTGGGCTTGAAGCTGGGGGGCGGTTCGGGACGCATCGCTTCGGCAGGTGGTAGACGGATGGCGTGGTGAACCGACACCCATGTTCCCAGCACCGCGGTGACCGTGGTCAGCAAGAAGGCCAGCAGAATTGCGGGCACATCAAATTGAAACTCCAGCATCGGGAACTTATAGAACTCGGCGTACATCTTCGTCATCCCTGATGCCATCCAAAAGCCGAACAGCGTGCCCAGAATCGTTCCGCTCAGCGAAATCACCAAGACAAGGTTGAGATAATGGAAGCCGACCTCGCGATGGGTGTAGCCAAACGCTTTGAGTGCCGCAATTTGTTCTCGCTGCTGGCTGATGATTCGCGAAATAACGATGTTCAACAGGAATGCGGCAACCGACAAGAAGATCGTCGGTGCCATGACGGCCATACCCCTCAACTGTGTCAATTCGTCGGACAAGTACTGGTGTGAAATCTGTTGATCGCGACCATACGCACCGACGCTGCCGTAGGGTCGAAGCAAACGGTCGAGTTGTGAGATGACTTCGTCTTCGTTGCTGCTATACGCCAATTTGAGTGAGACACTGTTGAACGCGCCCGTCATGTCGAAGGCCGCTTCCAAGTCACGTTGGCTGATCCATAGAATCCCGAACCGCTTGTTGTCGGGCATGATGCTGCCCGGTTGCACCTGGATGACATATTCGGGTGACAACGCGATGCCAACAATCGTGAGCGTTTGCGATTTACCGTTGAGGATCGCTTTGACGTGATCGCCTGCGACAAAACCATGGGCTTCGGCAAAGACTTCTGAGACCACCACCTCGCCAGTCCGCTCGGGTTCCAGCATTCGCCCCCGCGAAATGTATACTTTGTTCAGCCGACAATCTCCCGTTTCGGGAACCGAAATCAGTCTTGCGGAGGCCGGTTCGCTCATCTCAGGAACATCGAGCAACACGTCGTAGACCAAACGCGTTTCCACCGCAGAGACCCCGGAGATTTCCTTCATGCGCGGGATCAACGCATCGGGCGTTCGTCCAGTTTCTGAGAAAACATCCGCAAACCGAAACTCTCCATAAAAATAATCCTTGCTCCATTGCAGCGACGCGTAGGCGCACATCGACATCACGAACGTCCCCACGCCGGCTGCGATGACCATCACGATTGCTGTTGCTTGACCTTTCAGTGTGATCAGGTCGCGAAACAGTTTTTGGTCAAGTTTACGCATTTTGGTGGGCCGGCGTTAGGATCGAAGGGAAAGCGGCACGATCCTCACCACTGCAACTCATTGGCGTTGCGTTTGACTTGATTCCTTTCGACCCGCGCGATTTGGCCATCAGACAGCGAAATTACGCGATCGGCCATTTGCGAGATTGCAGCATTGTGCGTGATCACCGCGGTGGTGGTTCCGAGTTCTCGATTGATCCGTGCGATCGCTTCAAGAACGACGATCCCGGTGTGGACATCGAGTGCGCCGGTCGGTTCATCACAGAGCAAGACTTTGGGTTGTTTTGCGATCGCCCGTGCGATGGCGACGCGTTGTTGTTCCCCACCGGACAATTGGGCGGGAAAGTGATTGGCTCGTTCGTCCATCTGAACCAAATGCAGCGCATCGAGGGCAGGCATTGGATTGTCTGCAATCTCGGTGATCAGCTCGACATTTTCGCGAGCCGTCAAACTGGGAATGAGGTTGTAAAACTGAAAAACAAAGCCAACATGCTTGCGGCGATAGAGTGTCAGCTCGGACTCATCGCTGGCGGTCAACTCATCGTCGAGGTAGTAAACGGTTCCAGACGTCGGAATATCCAATCCGCCGAGAATGTTCAACAACGTCGACTTGCCGCTGCCGGAAGCACCGAGCAGAACCACAAATTCATGTTCACAAAGCTCAAACGTCACCCCTCGCAGTGCGTGGACCTGGACCTCGCCCATTTGATAGACCTTCGTCACATCAATCGTGCGAAAAACAGTGTTCGCAGCGGCAAGTGGACCAGCACTCATGGGAGATTTCTTGTGGATGGACCTCGAACACGTTTCCTTCGGTAGCGTCCCGTCTCTAGTTTGACGGGCAATCGCTATCCGTTCAACCGTCTACTGCGTAGGAAAGGGAAGCCGGGTCACACTCCACTCTTGCCAATTCCAAACACCTCAAAACCGATCTCGGTCAATCGTTTGCGATCGACCACGTTGCGTCCATCGAACACAAACGCCGGAGCTTTCATTGTGCCGTAGATTTTCTTGTAATCCAACGTTTTGAACTCGTCCCATTCGGTCAAAACGGCGATCGCATGCGCGTCTTTCGCTGCTTCGTAGCCGTCGCCAACAATCGTTACGTTCTTTTCGACGAGGGAACGATCTAAGTCGCTAATCTCACCCGCAAGATTGCTCATCGATGCGATCAAGTCGGCGCGGATCTTGGCTTCGGGAACTTGGGGGTCATAAATCGCCAAACGCGCTCGTTCTCTCAGTAGGTCACGGCAAACATAAATCGCTGCGCTTTCACGCGTGTCGTTTGTATCCTTCTTGAAGGCGAATCCCCAGACCGCGATCTTCTTGTCACTGACGGTGCTAAACATGGTCCGGCAAATGCCTTCCGCAAAGCGGCGTTTTTGGTAGTCGTTCATGATCACGACTTGTTCCCAATAGGCCGCGACTTCACGGAGACCAAAGTGTTCGCACAGATAGACAAGGTTCAAGATGTCTTTTTGGAAGCAACTGCCACCGAAACCGACCGATGCTTTCAGGAACTTGGGGCCGATCCTGGAGTCCATTCCGATGGCGCGCGCGACCTCATCCACATCGGCTTCGGTCGCTTCGCACAAAGCCGAAATCGCGTTGATGCTCGAGACGCGTTGTGCTAAGAATGCGTTGGCCGTCAACTTGGAAAGCTCGCTGCTCCACAAATTGGTGGTCAGAATTTGCTCGCGAGGAACCCATCGGGCGTAGACGTTGACCAAGGCTTCGATCGCTTCGGTCGATTCGCCTCCGATCAAGACTCGATCGGGGTCCAGCAAGTCATCGATGGCAGTCCCTTCGGCGAGGAATTCGGGATTGCTGAGTACATCGAAGGTGGCTCCGCTGGCGCCGGCCCCAAGAATTCGCTTGATCGCTTCCGCGGTACGGACTGGCAGCGTCGATTTTTCAACGACAATCTTGTGGCCCTCGGCCACCTCGGCAATGCGACGGGCGCATTTCTCGACGAATTCCAAGTTTGCCGCTCGGCCCGCGCCCACGCCGAAGGTCTTCGTCGGTGTGTTGACCGCCATGAAAATAATGTCCGCTTCGGTGATGGCGGCATCGACGTCGGTCGAAAATTTTAGGTTGCGCCCGCGCGCCTCACGAACGACTTCATCAAGTCCCGGTTCGTAGATCGGAAGCGAATCGGAATTCCAAGCGTCGATTCGTTCTTGGTTTAGATCAACAACATGTACCGGAATATCGGGGCATTGCTTTGCAATCATCGCCATCGTGGGTCCACCAACGTAGCCAGCACCAATGCAGCAAATCTTCATAGATCGTTCGACCGTTTCAAAAAGGATGACAGAGTGGGAGAGTCAAGACAGAGCCCAAAGTCATTGACGTTAGTCCACGATTTGTCGATGTAAAGTGTTCCGCTAGAGGGGCCTGGCCAGTTCAAGATTTTCCGTTTGATTTTGCCGTTGATGCGACCTGTTCGGGTTGCGAACGCAGTACCTTCAAGTCGTGCTCTACCATTCTGGCCGCTAATTCAGGGAGGGTTGTTTGTGCCGACCATCCCAACACTCGCTTGGCTTTTGATGGGTCGCCGACCAAACGCTGTACCTCCGAGGGACGCATGAATGCTTGGTCTTGTCGCACGTAATCACGCCAATCCAAATGGACGGCATCGAACGCGGCCGCGAGAAAATCCTCCACGCGGTTGACCGTTCCGGTTGCCAAGATGAAGTCATCCGCTTCAGATTCTTGCAACATCAGCCACATGGCTTTGACGTAGTCGGGAGCGAAGCCCCAGTCACGCTGGGCATCGATCGACCCCAACGTGACATGATCCTCTTGCCCCAAGGAGATTGCCGCAGCGGCTCGAGTGATCTTGCGAGTCACAAACGATTCACCTCGGCGTGGTGATTCATGGTTGTAGCAAATCGCGTTGCAAGCAAACAAACCGAACGACTCGCGGTAGAGCGAAACCATTTGCGTCGCAAAGGCCTTGGCAATTCCGTAAGGTGTGACCGGTCGCATCGGAGTCGCTTCGGTTTGCGGTGCCTTATCCGGTCGCCCGAACACCTCGCTGCTGCTGATGTGCAGCAAACGCGGACGTTTGTTTAGGTCACGTAGGATCTCCAGCAACTTCAGCGTTCCCATGGCGGTAAACTGACAGGTCGTCTCGGGAATCTCGAAACTGGCTCCGACGTGACTTTGGCCCGCCAAGTGATAGACCTCATCGGGTTCGGTTCGGACAAACACGCGGCGAATGGTGGTTGTGTCATCAAGGTCGGCGTAGTGCAGGAACAACCGCTTGTTGTAGATCTCGTGGTTGTGAAACAGATGATCCAACCGCGTACGCTGAGTCGTGCTGCTGCGGCGAACCAGTCCGTGGACGGTGTAGCCTTTTTCAAGCAGCAGTTCGGTTAAGTAGGAACCATCTTGGCCGGTGATGCCGGTAATGACGGCCGAGGGTGCAGAGGTCATTGGCCGATCAATTCAAGTTGGCAATCTTCTAGTTTCACGCTAACACCTTGTTCCATAAAGCGAACGGCGACAAGCAGTCGCGTTTCTCCTTCGCGTCGCAAGACCGTTCCTTCGTATCCCGCAAACGACCCGCTTCGGATGCGGACCATTTGGCCCGGCTGAAGCCGACTTTCCAAAGTCAGGGGGACGCCCATATCAATCAGATCGCGGATCTGTTTCATGTCCGCGATAAAATCATCAACCTCGGTGATCTCGGCCGCTTTGATGATGCAGCCGGTGCAGATCGATTTGTAGCGGGCCTCGTCCGTTTGCCCCGTGACAAAGACATAATTGCTGAACAGCGGTACGAAGGATGTTCGAATGCGCCCCGCGGGGGATCGTTTTCGCTGAGGGATCTGAGGCCCGTAATGCCAAACCCCCTCTTCGCGAAGCTGCCGCATCAATAGCTTTTCCTGACGCGACTTGGTGTACATTAACCACCATGTCTGCGTTAGCACCTGCTCAAGGTCCAGCAGATTTTCAGGCAGCCCATCGGGTTCTTGAGGCAGGATTGGCATCACGTAGGCTCGAAAGAGAAGGAGGTTTCAATGTCTTAGGTCGGATCAATCCTACAATTGACGACGGTAAAATCATAAAACCTCTTCAAGAATCATAAAACCCAGCTCGAAACCGCCCCATTCCTCAAAAATTGGCGTGACAAACCCCTCGCACTGTTCATTGCTAGCAACGCATGGCCAGCAAGCCTCAACGCGAACAAGGAATGTCCAAGGACCAAGGAAAAGTCGAAACTTTCGTTGGGCTTTGACACTCCTTGTTTGGCGTTGAAGCAGCGATCGCTATGCCACAGGGCCGAATCCGGTTCGCGATTTTCGGCTCAACAGCGCATTGGCCTGATCATCATTCACGAACAGCTCGGCTTTGGGATCCCATTGCAATTCACGACCGAGCATCAGTGCGATATTGCACAAATGGCAGGAGGTCATGGTTCGGTGGTGCGACCAGACATCCGAAATCGGCTTGCTGCGGTCCTCAATGCAATCAAAGAAGTTCTGCATATGGCTTCCCGGTTTCTTGCCTTTGCATAGCTCGATGATCTTGTCATCAATTCGCTTGCGATCTTCGTCGGTCAACGCATCAACGGGCTTGCCTTCCAATTTGCCACGATTAACAAAAATGCGACCCTTGTCACCTTCGAAAAGAATGCCGTTTCCGAAATCGACGTTGTCGCCTTCTCGTTTGTAGTGGTTGTTGACGCTCAAGACGGAGCCCGAGTCAAACGTCAAATCGATATGGAATTCCGTTGCCGTGTTGAATCCGTTCGGCAGCGATGCTTCGCCATCAAGGAAAGCTTTCCAGTTGTAATCATCAGGAACGTTCTTGGTGAATTTGCCGGTTCCCGAGATTTTCACGGGTCCATCTTCGCCCGGAGCCAATGCCCATTGGGCGATGTCAATGTGGTGGGCGCCCCAGTCGGTCATTTTGCCACCGGAGTACTCGAAGAACCAGCGGAACATGCGACGTCGTTGATCGCAATAGGCTGCCGCCGGGGCGGGGCCGACCCACATGTCCCAATCGATGCCGTCGGGAACGGGCGTTGATTCGAAGGGACCGTCATTGGGCGCGCCGCCGATGGCAACGTAAGCGTTCACGTTGTCACCGAGCATCCCCATTTGCACCATCGCGATGGCGGTCAAGAACAGCCCCTTGGTGCTGCGCTGCTGAGTCCCGACTTGGAACACGCGACCTGTTTCTTCGACGACCTTGCGGATCTTCTTTCCTTCGTCGATCGTCAGGGTCAATGGTTTTTCGCAGTACACGTCGGCTCCGCTGCGAAGCGCGGCAATCGCGATCGGTACGTGCCAATGGTCAGGCGTGCCGATCGTGACGATTTGTGGCTTCTCCTTTTCAAGCATCTCGCGATAGTCGCTATACATATTCAAATCGCCGCCAAGGGCTTCGTTGAACTCCTTCGCGTGCAGTTCGTCGACATCACAAACAGCGATCATCTTGCCAAGCTTCGCAGCATCGCGAGCGATCGCACCACCACGGTTGTAACGACCGCGACTTCCGCCGACACCGATCGATGCGACCGTCCGTTTCTTTGAATCGTCCGCTGCCAAGACGGGATTGGATGCCGCGGCCAGCGAACCAGCTGCGGCGGTGCTTTTGAGGAAATTTCGACGAGACGCTTTCATGAATGGGGTTCCTTCAAGTCAGGAAGAGGGTGGGTGGGACAACGCAGGGGCGTTGAGTCATTATCGAATTGCGCCCCCTAGCATAACCAAATTCGCTTGGTTTGTCGCGAGACAGGCGAGTAAGAAGTGTTATCATGAGGATTGGCGACCCGTTTGGCCAGCTTTTTCGTTTTTTCGAGCGGGTTCTTGCTGTAATTCAAAACGACTGAAAACGTTTGATTGACAAAGCTCATCAACTGCTGATTGGCGCGATGGTGGCAATGATTCGCTTCTATCAAATGGCGATCAGCCCGATGTTGGGGCCAAGTTGTCGGTTCACGCCGACTTGTAGCCAATATGCGATCGAGGTGATCCGCCGAGATGGTGTGGTTCGCGGCGTCTACCGATCCGTCCGACGAATCTTGCGCTGCCATCCGTGGAACCCCGGTGGATACGATCCACCCTGAATCGCCCACCCCACGCTTCCGCGAGCCTCGTCGCACTGGTACACGTAACAACCAACAAGCCCGACCCTTCCCGAGGGGTGGCCTGACGAATCGGAGGGGGTTTGGAGACCGATGGAAAGTATCACCGATTCGAAAGTGGTCGTAGGGAGCAAGTCAATTGGGTGCCAAGAAACCCTCTCCCTCGCTGCGCTCGACCTCTCCCAGAGGGAGAGGTAAACCACCCCTCACGCTTGGAGGTCGTGCAGTTTTTAAGTTATGACTGCTGAAGTGTTTAGGTATCCAACCACCCCTGCCCGCGCAGCGGGAGGGGTCGAGCGCAGCGAGGGGGAGGGCCGGTATAGAAACCGTGCTGGAATTTCATGTTGTCATCGCAGCCCGTTTTCCCTCTCCCTCGCTTAGGCTCGACCTCTCCCAGAGGGAGAGGTAAATCTTGTAAGTCTTTTTCAATCAACAACTTAAAAACTGCACGACCTCCTTGCGGGAGGGGTCGAGCGCAGCGAGGGGGAGGTGGTGTTTGGTGTACTCAGGCCGCGAGTTTCCAGCTTGCGTTACCGATATCGCTAGCTGAAAGCTAACGCCACTTCTCAGATACCAAAGTTGTTTTACGATCGTCCCTCAGGATCAATCACCTGCCGCACTGGTGCAGGGTTACCGCATCGGGGGAGCGGTCAATCGGGGACTGGATCCTTGATCCTCTCGTGCCATCGAACATTCACTTGATCGGGCGAATTCACTTGGTCGGGCGATGCAAGTTCACAAGGGGATCACAGTTTCGGTACGGGACGCGAGGGGGCGCGTTGGATCATGCGACGTTGATCATCTTGGGGGGGGGCATTGTTATTGTCATTGTTGTTACCGGGATTTCGTCGCTCTGGAGGCTCGATCTTGGTGAACTCCTCTTGCCATTTCCAGCCGATCGGGACCACCAATTCTTGATTGGCCAACAATGCCCAGGGCGTCCCCTCGTGCTTCTGGACCACTCCTTCCAACAGCGTTTTGGCGAGTGCTGCTTCCCGCTCCCATTTGCTGCCGACGGAGATCTCATCGCTAGGCTCAAGCACCCAGGTGTTATTCTCTGGTTTCTCGAACGGCATCCCACGTTTGGCTTTTGCCAACATGGCATTGTAAGTTTCGGTGCGGACTTTTTGCGCGAGGACTCGACCCATCGCCAAGTCGAATCCGGCTTGCCACCGCAAGCTGGTCTCGGTCTCTCGCGCCTTCATGCCGGGTTCCAAGATCGCAGCGATCTGTACGAGCATCGGCTCGAGCCGGGCCGCCTGTTGTTGAGCCGTTGTCAATTCTTCTGCCAGCCCCGAAGCCGACTGCATCACAAATCGCGTCCTTGGTCGCGACAACCCGGTCGCGGGCCGCATCTGCGCGGCGGAAACCAATGCCTGTCGCAGGGGACTCGACTTGACCTTATTCACGTAGTCGTCCGCGGCCAGGTAATCCGGACGATAGCGTGACATGGCCGCTGGATCAAAGAAGTACTTCATGTCCGAAGCAAACGATTCGATCTCAAACGAACGGACACGTCGATTGACGTTACGGTTGGGATGAACCGTGAAGTAGATGCCATTGGTCTCGTAGCACAAACGTGTCAACGCGTAGGGTCCAAAACCGCTGTCGATCACCGGTTCCTCCTTAAAATCACCGGTAAACCCGACCTGAACACGTTCGGGATAATACGTCTCGGGTCCCTGATCGACCTGGGCCCACTGTGGCGTCTGATCGAAATTGGGGTCGGGATCGACGTACTTCACCAAGGTCGTCTCACGACCAAACGGAGCGGGGACTCCAATCACATAGACGGGGATTCCCCATTTTCGACAAGAGCGGATTGACGTTTCCAACATGCCTGCATCGTCTCCTCGTTCATCGGTGACGACGACAAACAACACATTTCGTTGCGGCCCCAATTGGCCGCGCGGACGTCGATACGACTTGTACTTCTCCGTAGCCGAAAGGATCGCGGTAAAGACTCGCTCTTGTCCGGACGAGTCGACCGGGATGTCTTGCACGATCGACTTGATGTCGTCGAGATCCTCTACTGGCTCTTCGGTGAAGAGGGTGACCTTGCTACCAAAGCCGATCACGGACGTCAGCAGCGGAATGTCGTTGCTGTTACGCCGAAATGCGTCGACTTCACTCCGTTTGGCAATTCCAAGCTCGGTGTAGATTCGGTCAAAGCGGTTTCGGATTTCATCGCGTTGACGATGCAACGAACCACTCTGGTCGAACATCCAAACCACCAACGTTGGACGTTCTTCGAGCGCATGCAGTATCTCGAAGGTAATTCGGTCGACGGCGCCTTTGGCCCCTTCCGTTCCATGACCAACATGACCTTTTTGGTTGGTCATTTTGTCGAGTGGCGCGACCGCAGGGGTGAAGAGCTTCTCCACCATGATCTGCCCCGACTCGGTCGGTTCCAAATCGATCGGGTTAGGAATCTCCGGCAGCTCCGCAAACATCTCGGCAGAAGCTTCCGCCATCGCTAAATCCGAGTCGCTGTTGATCCCGATCTCGTCTTGCAGAAAATCGCTATAGGTAACCTCGTCAATCCAGTCCACCGGTTCGACGAAATCTTCTTGGGGCGGCGAAAGCAAGACGACGGCGTCTTCATCACTCGAGATCGCCAAGGGAACCAGCGCCAAGGAGAGCAGCAGAATCAGATGAAATAGCAAGCTGCCGAGAAATGCGGTGGATTCGTCCGAGGCAAACAGCGAAGACGGTTCAAGCTCGTCATCGTCCCATGCATCGACCGGCTCGTCGGCGCTTTGCGGACCCACGAGCGAAGAGTCCGCTTGTTCCGGGACCCGCGTTTCGGCAACGATCGTGTTTTCCAATCCGGGATTCCCTGAGTTTGTCATGGGATCGACTGTCATCGGCTGCCATCCAAAGCAGACCGACTCGGCACATTCACTTTACACGCTATTATAACATCAGGGACCTGCGTTGATTTGTAGCAATCCGGGTGGGTACTGAAAACAATTTTTGCTAAAACGGATTGCTGATGCTCGCTGCTCCCCGTTTGTTCACTTAGAAGGTTTTTTTTACATTGTCTGAACGTTTGATTGCGATCGGTGACATTCATGGTTGCCGAGTCGCGTTGGATCGATTGATCGACGAACTGAACCCCACGTCACGCGATATCATTGTGGCGTTGGGAGACTACGTTGATCGCGGACCCGATTCACGGGGAGTGATCGATTCGCTGATCGAGCTCCGCAATCGGACCCAAGTGGTGGGTTTGCTCGGCAATCATGAAGAGATGATGCTGGAGGTGGTGCGCGGTGGCGAACCCCCCCACGGGTGGCTCAAGCACGGCGGTGTCGAGACGCTTGATAGCTACGGTTTCGATGGTGGGTTGGATTTCTTGCCCGACGCACATATCGATTTTTTCGATTCTCTCGGCGACTACTTTGAATTCGAGGATTTCTTCTTCACTCACGCCGCGTACGATCCCGACACGCCGCTCGAGCATCAGCCGACGGAGATGCTTCGTTGGTACTCGCTCAACGACGGTTTCCCCGCTCCACACCTGAGTGGCAAAACGGGTATCGTGGGACACACCGCCATGCGAGATGGCGAGATCTTGGATGTGGGCCATTTGGTGTGCATCGACACCTATTGCTACGGCGGTGGATGGCTTACCGCCATCGATTTGTACAGTCGCCGAGTCTGGCAAGTCGCTCAAGACGGGCGTGTGCGACGAGAACAGACTCAGATGTAGAATCCCTGCGGCGTTCGCACCCTACCTACGCGTTGGACGCGTCAAGCGCTTGTTGCAAGGCGGCTTTAGGGCGTACGCCGACAAAGCTTTCGGAAACCTCACCCGCTTTGAACACCAAGAGCGTTGGGATGCTACTGATACCAAATTGTTGAGCGATTCCAGGGTTGTCGTCGATGTTGATCTTGCCGATCTTGACCGACGGATTCTCATTCGCCAACTCGTCGATCATCGGTGCGATTTGACGGCAGGGACCACACCAGGGCGCCCAAAAGTCGACCAGCACGGGTGAATCGGATTTCAGCACTTCGGCATCGAAGTTCTCGTCAGTGAATTCTTTGACAGCGGCGGAGGCCATGAGGGGTTTTCCTTATTGGGTTCAAACGAGGTGTGGCTTTCAGTGTTATCACCAAAGCAGCGCAAATTGTAGGTTCACGCTCCCTGGTGTCAATTTGGCGTACCGGACGTGGCAGTCGTCCAACCAAGACTTTGACTACGAAGCAACATCTGGGCCAAATCGTCTAAAATGATCGCTGTTGCTCCCCAAATCCGGTTTCCTCCCCATTGAAACGCCGGAGCGGGGAACTGCAGCGTGGCATTGGGGTCGGTTTCGCGAAGCTCGGCGTTGGCAATCACGACTTTTCGACGCACCGGTTTTGACACCCGGCTTTCATGGCGAAAGAGCTCCTCGAGCGGAAGCAGAATCACCTCGTCAACCTCGATCGGGTCGGGGACCCAATCGGTGGATGGCATCCGCATCGCAAAGACCACCGGTCGCACGACATTGTCACTTGCATAAACGTATTGCCGAGGGAGTTCACCGAAATAGGTCAGCACATCGGGCGATACGCCAAGTTCCTCTTCAAATTCCCGCAGCGCCGCTTGTTGGGGGCGTTCCCCCGGCTCAATCTGGCCGCCAGGCAAGCAAATCTGCCCGCCATGATGACGAAGGCCCATCGGTCGACGCGTCAGCGGAATCGACCATTGGCACTGGGTGTCTTGAAACAAGGAAATGGCCACTGCGGCCTGTCGGGCACCTCTTCGCCAAGGCCCACGATGCCGGCCGTATGCCAACGCAGGACGCATCGGAGGGAGCGAATCGAGAATCCGCCGAGGATCGACGTCCTCGGCGTAGCCAACTCGACCGAGCAAGGTGTTGACGTCCACCGTCGCCGCCATTTCGGGTGCAGCAAACGTAGACGAATCGAATTTGCAAGCGTGTATCACGCTAAACCAGCGTTTCGAGTAACCGACGAAGTTTGCGAAGTTCCACTCGATGGTCCAATCCCTCCATCGGTGCCATGTGCACGGTCAACGCACGATCATACTTCTCGCGAAGCAGTTGGGACACCAATTTCCCGTAATCCACTTCGCCTTGACCGACGCTGACTTGGAACGCATCGGGGCGTGTGTCACGCAAATGAATGTTGACAACGAACTTTAGGATCTTGTCAAGATTTTTTGCGTTGGCTTTTCCGGCGATGTAGACGCTCGGATCGAGTGTCACGCCCAACCCATCGACATTATTGCAGAGTACCATCAACGTATCGGGATCTTCGCTCAAACAGCCCAGTTGGCAACGGACCGCGACACGGACACCTTCGGTTTCGGCGACTTTCACCAATTGATTGAGGTGTTCCACTTCTTCGTTAAAAGGCGTTCCAAGTTCTGCCGAGGGGATGGTCAAATTGACCACCTTGGTTGCCTTGGCCAAGCGACAAATGTCTTTGAAGTCTGCGTAATGCTGTTCACCCTTTGACGCCAATTCGACGCTATATCCGGAGATATCCATGCGGTGTGAACTGCGCAGGATCTGGGCGGCGCGATCCAAATCGCTGACCAATTCGCTTGGTTTGATCTTCCCCGATTCGTGAAGTGCGATCTCGATCGCCGTAAACTCCAGATCCTGGAGCAAATCGACGACCTCAGCCAAATCCATTTCGGGGCAACATTCGGTGGAAGCTGCAACAAACACGGTGTGCGTCCTTTCTAGAGTCGACCTTCAAAAAGCAAATGCGGAATGCAATAGCTTACCGAGTCCCTGAGTTGCTGGGAAGCAAGACTCAGCGTTTTCGAGGACTTCGAAACATTCGATAACACAAAGCATCAAAACCTTGAAGAGGTTTCACAAAGCGATTCTTGTGGAACCCCTTCAGGGTTCGGTTGGTGGGAGCGTTCGCTAACCCCAGGGTGCGCCGCTCCGCGTCGACCCTGGTCTTTGGAGTCCAACCGCTTCGCGGTAAGGCTTCCTACGACAACAACGTTTCATGTCGAGGACCGTTCGTCGCCCCGCGGCGTAGTTGCGGGAACGCACCCTTGTCTTTTCCCGAAAATGAGCACGCCGAAAATGGTCAAACGCCACGAAAATCAATACGGCGAAGCCGTTAAACTCCGCAGCCCAGGGTCGCGCAGCGCACCCTGGGTTCACGGAACACACAAAAATCAAAACCTTGAAGAGGTTTCACAACGCGATACATGTGGAACCCCTTCAGGGTTCGGTTGGTGGGAGCGTTCGTTAACTCCAGGGTGCGCCGCTCCGCGTCGACCCTGGTCTTTGGAGTTCAACCGCTTCGCGGTAAGGCTTCCTACGACAACAGTGCTTCATGTCGAGGACCGTTAGTCCCCAACCGTTCTCCCCTGGAAGGAGGTCGTGCAGTTATTGAGCCGTTCTTTATCGAGGAGTTACGGTACCTTTACCTCTCCTTTGGGAGAGGTCGGCGTCTCAACGCCGGGAGAGGGTTTTCGGTTGCTGCCCCCTGTGCGAGGCTTAGCGCTCGGCCTCCCCCACGCAAGCGTGGTGGAGGTGACATTAATGTTAGCAGTTCAGGGCGGTGGAAGGTACAAAAAAGAAGCAGGAAGATCGTGGGGGATTCTCTCCCGCCACGGTCTTCCTGCTTCAATGGAATCAATCGGTCTTGCGATGCAAGTTAATGCATCAAACGGTCGCCGGTTTGGCCGCTTTGCGACGACGGCGTAACCACAATCCGGCCGCTCCAACGCCAAGAACTGCAAACGAAGCCGGCTCTGGAACGGCTGAGACCGACAGCATGCCAGTGGTGTAAAGCTGCGACGTGTCCCAAAAACCTTGACCAGGAGCGAGCGTCGGAAGCAGAAGTTTATCATTATCAAATGTACCGACGGTCGATCCCGTATTCCAGAGCTCGAACGACTCCCCAATCATAGGAGTGTAACCGGTAAGTTTTACATCCAAAAAGGCTCCCGATTCGATCGTGAAAACCCCACTGACGATCAATCGATCAAATTCCACTGGGTCAAGGCTCGTCCCGGCAATCTCCATCTCAAGGGTGCCCCCAGTGAGCGTGTAGTTTCCGTCAATCGTAGCGATTCCCGGAGATTGGCCCGGTGCGAGTGTTCCTCCGTCTTGGGCCAAATTACCATTCAGCGTCCCATCGAGGAACATCGTTGCGGAGCCGGAGAGAGCTACGTCGTTCGTTGCCGACAATGAGGACGTACCATCGACAATCAGCCTTCCGGCGTTGTTGACGGTAAGATCTCCTCCAACTGTGACATTTGAAGAGGCTGAGGCCGAGAGTGTTCCTCCGTCGAGAGTCAGGTTGTTCAAGGCAATGGTTCCTCCTGTGCTTGTCAGTTCCCGGCCTTGACCGATCGTGGCAGCGCCCGTCGATGTCAATGTGGCGCCACCCGATACGGCGACCGTACCACTCGAACCATTGTCCAGCGTCAAATCGCCCGTGGTCAGCGATCCACCCGAAAGCGACAGCGATGCGGAATCCCTGACCGTGACAGTACCGGCAACGGATGCAGTTCCCGCGGTTTGAGTGTAGGTGTCAACGTCGAGGTCCCCAGAAAGGTCCAAGTTACTCGCAGCACTACTCATGACAACCGACATGTCACCGCCCGAGTTGCTCAAAATGCTGCGAGCAGTGATCGTACCGTTATCCAGTTGAACGACGGAGGTGCCAGCACCTCCGAGAATATCCCGTGCGGTGACCTCGCCCGGGCCAGTTACGTCTGCAGCCGGAATTGTGCTGACATCAAGTCCATTGCCGACCTGAAGCTTCCCGGACGCACCCGAGTCTCCCACGCCGAGTTCGATATCCCTCGATGAGCCAAGCAGGACCTTTTTGCCCGCTTGCGCCCAAACTACTCCGTCCCCACTGGAACCCTGGCCGATCACCAAACCCGTGGTGTCGGTTGCCCCAGTAATCAGAATTCCCGAGTTTACATCAACCGTTGCTAGGTTGCCAATGACGACCTTTCCGGCATGGATTGCAGGGGTTCCCTCAGTGGTTGCTGAGATAGGGGTGGATCGTACGACAAAAGCATCGGCAGCAGAGGCATTGTTGCCAATCGTCAGCACTCCTTCCACATCAATGACTGAGCTATTGGTATTGAGTGGATTTCGCCCCAAGACCAACTCAGGAAACTCAGTCACATTGTTTTGTAACTGGTTGATTGTTGCATCCCCCGCGACGACCAGTCGTGCAGAATCGCTAATGAAACTTAACTTGCCTTGTTCGAACATGAACCCGTCAACACCAATGTTCAGCAAGCCACCTATCTGCAATCCGCCAGACAAATTGCTGTTATTGACCATAAGCGAAAGAGCACTGGAACCGGTCGGTGTCAGAATTGGGACGGCAAAGTCACCCAAGATAAAGGCATCTTTACTGCTACCCGGCACCCCATTACTCCAATTCGAGTCAGATCCCCAATCCGATGGAGACGGCCCCGGCGTCCAACTAGTATCGTTTGGCCCAGTTTGCCCATACGCTGATGACACGAAGCCAAACAGTAAAACACCGGTGGCCAAACTGGTTTTCATCGCAAACTGGATCCGATGAGTGGGAAGTTGCATCAATTTCATTTCTTTGACAACTCTTCTTGAAGGTAAAATGTGGGGCCGTTGGCGTTCTTGCTGGCCTCTGCGAGCTGGGACGCAACCTCGTCTTGTCCTAGCTTTTCCTTGATTTTCGATAAAAAGTAGGCTGTGTCACGCTCGACCACTCCATTTTTTAACGCAACCGACAAACTCTTCTCCGCTTGTGTAACGTCTCCAAGACGGAATTGTACCCATCCCAAAGTCGACCAAGCTTCCGCAAATTCACTATGATTGCGAGTATTGGCTTGTGCAATCTGTAAAGCGCGAAATCTTCTGGCTTCGTCCGAATCTTCGACCAAAACCAGTGCTAGCTGATTCCCGATCGTAAACGAAGCGGGGTCCGCTTGGTGCAATCGCGACAAAATGTCTCGAGCTTCGTCAAAGCGTCCCTGCATCCGAGCAATCAGCGCCGAAACGTAGTCCGTTTCCGCTTTTTCTGCGTCCGTCGTGCCCTTCGGTAAGGAACGCAGCAACCTGCGAGCTTCCGCGGGTCGATTGCTCCAAATCAACCAACGCACATAGGCTCGCGAAGCCTTGTTTGTCGTTTGTTCGCCACTATTGGCCCTCTTTTCACGCTCAATGGCTCGTTGGAAGTAGGCCTCGGTCTGGTCGACCTGCTGAGCGGCCTCGAATAATTTTGCCACCATCATCTCAGGCAAATCTGCCCCGGGCGTCTCTTCGTAGAACGCTTCAAAGTGTTGCAGTGCGATCTCATCATTCCCGAGATGGAACTCGCAACGGCCCAATCCCGCGGAGACCTCCGGCAATTTGCCCCACTGTTTGGTCAGTAATTCGTAGGTTTTCTTGGCATCGGACCACGCGAAGCGGCCTTCACAGGCAGCTGCTTTGACCATGGCCATTTTGCGGATCATGCTCTCGCGGTGAGCCTCGGTCCAATTCGCGGGAAAACCTGCGATTTCAGCCAATTCCGCATGAGAATAGGCGTCAAACCAACGCTTTTCTCCAATCGCGATTTGAGCGAATGCGAAATGGACGTCGAATCGTCGGGGGTGCTGGCCCGAGAGTTTTTCCAGTACCTGCCGCGCCTCGACGTTCCTGCCGGCCTGCAACATCATTTGCGCCAGCATGACTTCAGGGTCCGAGTAATTGATCCCCGTCTTCGATAGACGCTGCAACTCGGCTCGTGCGGCGGCGTCATCCCTTTGGTTGACCTTTTCTTGTACCGCAGCCAACTCAGCCTTCTTATCGTTGATCAAGCTCTCTTCCGTGAAGGTTGCAACCGACGTCACTTCGGCTTGGCAAGCTGTTGGGACGAAACACAGCGGTTCCATCAGCATCAGCAGACCGCCAGTTGCAAACCTGAGCAGTGTTCGAATTTGGGGCGCCGTGCAAAATTTCGAATGGGGTCGCGTAGAGATCGACACAGCAAAAACCGCTTCCTTAGGACAATCGCGAGCGTTTACGGAAAAAGAATGGGTGGGGGGGCTGATTCTGGTTTCAGCGAGGCAAACGCAGTATGATCCATCCGCTGGAAGGGTTCAAGGTTGCGCTGGCCAGAAAAGGTGGGGGCCTGTCAGGGCGCGGTGGCGTTCGCAGGTGGGAAAGTAGCGATGAGCGGACTCGAACCGCTGACCTAAGCCTTATGAAGACTCCGCTCTAACCGACTGAGCTACATCGCCAAATCATGAAGTGCGGAATAATAACAAAATGGAAATTCCTCACAAGGCGTAACGGCGATTACACGCCAATCAATGGGGTCGCGTTTCTGGGGACAGGCCCGAACAAGCGTTGGGGTTCACGCCGCCAAAAATTCGATAAACAGTCGCGTCCAGACCCATTTCGCTCACGATCCGCCGTTCAGCTTCTCCCGAAAACGGAAGGTCGTGCGGGTTTTAGATACTGATCAACAAGCGTTTACGGACTTCACCCTCCATGCGACCACTTTCGAATCGTTGATACTTTCCATCGGTCTCCAAACTTGCACCGATTCGTCAGGCCACTCGGAGGGCGGTGATGCCAACGCACGTTTGGCGTTTGTTTCACTTTCCAAGCTGGACGTTGCGAACCCGTGAGATCCGTCGGGATGGACTATCCAAGGATCTCGGTCCGTAAGGTTGTTAGCAGTCCAATCGCTCCGCTGATTTCCTGTTTTTGCCTTTGCGGATCCTGTGGAATCTCGCGTTCGATCGTCAACGGACCGGTGTAACCGATCTCCTTGAGCGTTTGCAGGTACGTCCGCATGTTGACGTCGCCTTGCCCGAGCGGAACTTCGGCGCCCCACGTTTCGCCTGGCTTATCGCTCCACGTCGCATCTTTGCAGTGAACGCTGCGGACAAAGTTGGCGACCGTCCGCAATCCCTCGATGGGATCGCCAGCACCGTACAGGATCATGTTTGCGGGATCGAAATTGATCTTCAGGTTCTCGCGCGCAACCTGCTTGATGAACTCCAACAACCCTTCGGCGGTTTCTTGGCCCGTTTCCAGGTGCAGGTATTGCTCGTTCTCGTCACATGCTTCGCAAAGCTTGCGAGTCACCGAGACGATTTCCGAATAGCCTTCGGCCGACGGGTCATGTGGGACAAAGCCCAGGTGCAGTGCTACGGTGTCGCATCCAAGCCTCTTCGCGAAGGTGGCGATTTCGAACATTTCCTCTAATCGGCTTTGCCGCGTCGCGGCGGGGACCAACCCGACCGTTTGCGAGACCGTTGGAATGTCGGCATAGCTTTCTCCCTCGAATCCGCCGAACACGGCAGTGCAGCGAACGTCGGACTCCGACAACTGTTCCCTGAACTGCGCCGCGGCAGTTTCATTGCGATTTCCGGCGTGTGGGGCGTGCAGTTGGATCGTCGGTACTTTTAATTCGGAGATCACGTCCCAGCGGACGCCCAATCCCGCGTCGACGGAGGCGAATACGCCTATCGGCCAGGTTTGCATCGTTCGTTTTACCTTGGGGGAATGCTATTGTCGGCTGAGGAACTCTTGGCTCTTTTGCAGCTCTTGCTAGATTAAGGGTCTGGAAACCACAATACAATCATGTCCATAGAAAAAATCCCCCCCCCTTCGATGCCACCTAACGACGACGATCCGTACGACGTGCCGCTTACGGATCGCTTCACAGGGCGGTGGCAACAGAACCATGGCAACTTGATCATGGCGTTTTTGGCGGGGCTGTTGATCCTTGGCCTCAGCACCTTGGTGTATCGCCAAGTCCGGTTCGTTCCGCCAAGGTTCCCCGATGGGGATTCGCTGGCGCCACAGCGCAAGCTACTTCAACAGAATGCTGGCATCGGAGAGTCATTCCGTTTTCGTGTTCTTGGGGCCGCGAACGATCGGGGCAAAATGGTCGTTGCGGTTTTTACGGATGCGGAATCGTTTCCCCAGTTTGACAAATCGGTTCAAACCACGACGACTGCGATTTCGGATGGAGTTGCCGAAGGCGCGATCGACCGGTCGGGATTGCCGGGATCGATCGCGATCGGTGTGTTTCATGACGAGAACGAAGATGGGGTGTTAAACAAAAACACGCTAGGTGCACCATCCGAACGCTATGGCTTTTCGAACAACCCTCGAGTGATGGAAGAGACGCCGTTGTATGAGGAGGCCGAAATGGAATTGCCCTCCGATGGTGCCACCATCGATTTGTCGGTGCGGTAGGACGCGTCGCGTTTTGTTAAAACAATCCTTTCAACAGGGATTGCCAATTTGTCGGCGATATTTTTCCTTCTTCAAATCCCCTTCCTCGCGAACCCAGTGATCCATCATGAGTACGTTTCGCTCTATTATCTGTTTCTGTCTCGTTCTAACCGCTTCGTCTTGTTTCGCCGCCGATCGACTGGTGCTTGAACCTGCCGACGGGACAGGCAATGGACGGCACATTGTGTTGGTCTCAGGTGATGAGGAGTATCGCACCGAAGAATCATGCCCGATGCTGGCGAAGATTCTGAGCCAACACCATGGTTTCAAATGTACCGTGCTGTTTGCGATCGATAAGGAAACAGGAAGGATCAACCCGAACGAAATCAGCAACATTCCCGGTACCGATGCATTGGCCGACGCAGACCTGATGATCATCGCAACCCGCTGGCGTGTGTTGCCCGATGAACAACTCAAACCCATCTTGGATTACTTGAAGGCGGCGAAACCAATCGTTGCCTATCGCACGGCGACCCATGCATTCAAGAGTGGCCACTACGGCGGTTACGACTGGGCGAATTTTGGGATCAACGTGATTGGCGAAAACTGGCTTAGCCATCACGGCAAGCACAAAGTCCAAGGTGGCCGAGCCGTCATTGTCCCCGAGAATGCCAAGCACCCAGTGTTGAACTCGGTGTCGGACATTTACACCCCATCCGACATTTACGGCATCAAGCATCTCGATCAGAACAAGGCCACCGTACTGCTTCGTGGTGCAGTCATCGAAGCACTGGACCCCAATGCAGCGATCGTTGAAGGAGAGATCAACGATCCAATGATGCCGTTGGCGTGGATCAAGCCCTATCCGTCGCCATCGGGAGAAACGGGCCAATGCTTTGCCACAACGGCTGGCGCGGCCGTCGATTTTCTGAGCGAAGACTTGCGGCGTTTGATCGTCAACGCCTGCTTCTTCTTGACTGAGCAAACCGTCCCCGAAAAAGCAGACGTGACGTTCGTCGATCCGTTCGACCCCTCGTTCTTCGGCTTTCAAAAAGGCGACTTCTTCGAAAAACGAGCCCTCAAGGTCGAAGATTTCGATCTTGGCAAATCGACCAAAGTGCTGCAGTAACCGAAGGCAAGGGTCCCGTCGGCGCGGGAAGAGACACAATCCCACGAGCACTCGAGGCAGATCACTCGTAGAGAACATCCGCATGCGGGCAGGTGCATTCCATGCCGCTATCGCCCAGCATTTCCAATTCAAACGATCCACCGTTGACGCGACAGCGAGGATTGTGATTTGGGCAGTACGGATTTTTGCAATCGGGTGTTTGCGGGCAAACCGTGGCATAGGGGATTTGATCGAGCTGCGTGTTGGCAATGCAAGCGGCTTGTTGTTGTCGTGGCGTGCCGACGGAGTAGGGTGTCACGATTTCTGGCTTGAGGAAGACAATCAATTCGCTTTCGCGTACCTCGGTATTGTGGCTGCGGAACAGTCGTCCGATGTACTTGATGTCCTTCAAGTAGGGCACGCCACGAACATCCTCGATGATGTTTTTTTGCCGAAGCCCACCGAGGACAAACAAGTGACCATCGTTGACGCGCACCGTCGTGTCGGCTGCGCGGCTGTCAATCACGGGATTTCCATTGATCTCATCGGCTTTGTAACTGTATTCCGGGTGCACTTTCATCTCGATCGTTCCATCGCGACTGATTCGCGGCGTTACGGTCAAGATGATCCCAGCCTCTTCAAATTCGACTTGGGGGATTGCCCCCGCAGTGGTCAAAATCGAACTGACAACGGGGATTTTTTGGACGATGCGAATCGACGCTTCGTTACGGTCGCCAACCGTCACGGTTGGGTCGGCCAAAATTTTGGCTTCGGCGTTCGAGTCGAGTGCTTGGATCAGCATCGTCGCTTCGTACGTGCTGTTGATCGTCCGAATCGCGATGGCACTTAGTCCCGCCGTTGTGGCGTCCGCGGGAGCCAATCCGGTCGCCCCAATCCCAATCGTGTTTCGGTAGACAAGGTCCGTGCTATTGAGTGATTCGAGGGCCGTTGCGCTGCTGTGCGGTATTTGTGACCAATTGATACCGAGTTTTTCAAGTTCACCGATTGCCACATCGTAGATCACCGCGGTGATTCGAACCTGCGGTCTTGGGACGTCGAGTTGTTCGATCGCCTGGGCGGCGATTCGTAGTTCCTCAGGCGTTCCCTTCACCATGATGCGGTTTTCTTCGGCGTAGACTGCGACCGTGACGGTGTCACCGAGGGCTTGGCCAAGCGACTCGGCCATTTCTTCCGCTTCCGTATACTGAGGCGTGAAGTAGGCGATTCCGTTTTGCGTTATCACAGGCTCGGCCGTCACCGCATTGGGGATCGGCTCACTCGACGGTGCCGTATCACTGGACGAAGGCGATGGTGTGGTCAACGTCGCGGACCGTTGGCCGGCGAGACTCGAAAACAGCTCTTCCAGCTTGTTGATGGCATCCGGATGAGCGATGACCAGCACCGCAGCCTCACCCACTTTTTGTATTTGGCCTCTTTCGCCGAGCAGCATCTTTGCCGCTTCGATCATTCCGTCCCCGTCGTCTGTGGATTGTGGTAGACGAAGTGTGCGGGAAACAAAGTCAGGTTGGTCGGATCCGACATCTGCGACCGGTAACACAATCAAGCTGCTGCCGGTTTTTCGATAGCTGTACCCGGACGTCGTCAGCACCGCAGACAAGACCTCTCGCAGCGGTGTCTCGTGGAACGTTCCGCTGACTTCGCCGACCACATTTTCTCCGATGACGATGTTGACCTGCCACAATTCACTGAGCAGAAACACGACCTCGTTGAGCGGCGTTTGGCGAAACGTGATGCTGCCCGGTCGGCTGAGTGCCGCGTCAATTGAGTTTGCGTTGGTCGAGTTTGCGTTGGTCGAGTTTGCGTTGGTCGAGTTTGCGTTGGTCGAGTTTGCGTTGGTCGAGTTTGCGTTGGTCGATAAGGACGGGGGCGGTGGCGTGTTTGATTGGGGCGCCGATGCGGTCTCGGTCAACGGTGGCGTCGATGGAGGAGCCACTTGCGATGGAGTGGAAATAGGGCTCGGTGGTAGCAGGTCAAGGGGCGCGGACTCCGAGGTCTCGTTGTTGATCAGCACTCGCGATTCGGGCTTGACCAATTGTGCGGCATGAACGATGCGTGAGCTGGGGGCCGGACGGATCGGCACCAAATCAGGAACCTCGGCCAGCATCAAGCCGCTATGGCCAGCTTGATTTTCCAATCGGTCGATCGGTTCGGTTGACGTGGCAAGGTTGGCCCCCCACGCGAACACGACCATCGCAGCGGCGCAATTGGCGACGCGATGGAGGCGACAGGTGTGCGTAGGTTGTTTCAAATGGGGCATTGAATTGCCATCCTTGGCAAAGTGTTCGTTAGCGATCCTGTTTCGCAGAGCTTGTCTGTCTGTCTGTATGGAGGAGCCGTCTAATAGGTCGACGGCATTCCTTGATTCAGTTCGGCAAACTCCTGTTCGGCTTCTTCGGGTTTTGGACCCAGTCCGTACACGGTCAGCCGCATTTCTGCGGCAATGATTGGCAAGTTCCCATCCGTGGGCATCATTGCCAAGCTTTTTGTCGTCATGTACCAACCCTGCGCGGCGATTCCTTGTAGTATCTTGGTGACGTCTTGGAGTGACCCGTCGATCCGAAGTTCGATTTCGTGAGCATACAGTAGGTAGTTCGATTCTTCGCCATACTCGGGCATCGTCTCGCTTCGAGGATTATCAGAATCGATCGCCCACGGACGGTCGTGCCCCTCGCTGATCTCCAAGTTTCGCAACCTTCCGCCCGCATCACGAATGATCGTGAGTAGGGTGTTACGGACGGCTTGGCGTTTCTCAGGATCAATCGAACGTGCCAATGCGGCGTCTAATTCCGATTTGATCTTCGCTTCGATCTGATGCAACCGTTTCTGCTGCAACTGCACCTGAGTGAACTGGCTTCCCATCTCACTCATTTCGGTGACTTCGTTTCGTAGCCGAAAATATTCATCGGCCATGCGGAGTCCTATCGCGATGATCGCAAGCAAACTTAGGCTCGCAACGATTACTCGGATCGTCCGGTTATTCGGTTTATTCACGTTCTACGTCTCCATCGCTTGGCCCTTGTTTGCTGGCCATCGTCAATCGGATGACAAATCTTGTCGCATCGCTGTTGGTGTCGGGGTTGGTCGCGTGGAGTGCGACTTGGGCAATGCCTGGCAAATGCCGCAATTGCTCCAAGATTTCGTATACCATTCGCTCCTCGAAGACGCTGCCATCGAGCCGGATATGTGTGCCGTCTTCGACACGAAATTCGTTCAAGCATGCTGTATTCGGCAAACTTTGCGTGATCTGCATTAACTGAACGTTCCAGTCCAATTCGGCGGTTTGTTGCTCAATCGACTGCAGATAGTCGATCCATTCGCGTTGCTGGGCCAGCACGGTCATCCGCGCCTGCGTCGCCACGACGGTGGCTTTCACTTCCGGTTCGCCGTTGAGCAACTCGGCAGCTTGATTTCGTTCACGCTGCAAAATTCCGTATCCGCACATCAGCAAGAGGGCTGCCGCGATCGCCGGCCAGCCGATCCGTAGTAGCATCGACCACCACGGCAAGTCGGGTGCGCGTCGCACTTCCGTCAACAGGTCCGGAACCTGCTGCGATGTGATGCCAAGGATTAGCGGCAAGACCGAAGCGACCGCGGGGACACTTTGAGTGAGCCGTTGATCGTCACTGATTTCATACAGGGATTCAAGTTTCGGAACTCGAAGGGCAACCGCGTCAATTCCCGATGCGTTGAGGAATAGCGAAGCGGTCCGCTCCACCTTCTCGGGATCACCACAAATCACCATTTGATCGAGTTGACCGGCATGGATGCCAAGGTAGCGATGGCAGAACCGATGCAATCGTTCGATATGCCCATCGATAGCGGCATGAAACGCTTCCGCCGTATCGGCCGCGGCAGGACGATAATCCAAGATCAACCGACCTTCGTAGACGATCCCTACGTCCCATCGGGATCCGGTGCCATCGGCAATCAGTACGGGATGCTCCGCAGACAGTTGGGTTTGGCTGATCAGTCGGGCGACGCTGACGAGCGAGGGTTCGACCCATGCAATCTCAACATCGCAGTCGCGAAAGACGTCATAAACAACACGCATGAAGGAATGATTGACCACACTGGTGATCGCATACTCGGTTTGCTCATCCACTCGTTCACGGACGCGACCGGTCGCTTTGCGCCCAGGGCCAAGTTGCAAATAGCGGGGGACCCGTTCCTCAAGCGAAACAAGTTCCCGGTTCACCGCATCGGGGCTGCCCATCGCGATTCGACTGACGCAGAAGTCACCGTCCAACGAAACCGCAACAGTCCCGCGGCGCATTTCGTGACGGTCGACCAGCGTTTCAATCGCAGCGGTAAAATTGTCCAATCCCCGGTCCATCAACCATCCTGCTTGATCGGGACAGGCGATCGCATCAATCTCTAACCGGTAGCGGCCATCGCGGGTCGGCGTTGCGACCGCGACTTGCAGCAAACGGTTTTCGATCCATAGCCCAAAAAGCTTGGATCGTTCGGTATCGTTGTTTTGTCTTGCTGACGGCTTCGTCATTACAGGATATCCCCCTGTACGAAGCGTAGGTTACAAATTTGACCACGTCACTCGCGACCCACAACGATCGTGTGCGCGGGCAAGAAACGGATGGGTCCACCCTCATTTGCGGATTGTACCGATGGTAACGCCAGCCCGATCAGCGGGCTTGTTGTCGCGTTTCCAACATCATCCCCGTACGCCCGACCTGCTCGGCCAACGCCGGATCGGTCGAGGAATAGAGTTTGAAAAGTGAGCGGTACGGCGAAAGGTAACCGGCGTCGATTTCAATCGACCGACGAAATGCACTTTCTGCCTCACCAAAACGTTGCAGGCGCCCGAACACAAGACCGAGGTTGTACCAATCGACTGCGGATCGACCATTCTCGGCCAATTCGATCCCATAGCGAACCGCCTTCGAGAAATTCCCTTCGCTATAGCTCTTGTCGAACAGGACCGACAAACTCGATTGACGCAAGAGAGTGGGATCGGCTTGCATTCTCAAAACCGTCGCGGCATGCTTTTCCGCTAAATTCCACATCTGCCTCGCATCGCCCGCGTTCTTGGCTAATATCGCATCTTGCTTTGCCAGCCGGGCGATCGCTTCGTGAACGGCGGCGTCCCTTTGGTCTGAGTCTGCGAGTTTCAGTAGTTCGTCGATCGTTTTCTGTCGTAATTCCGGTGAAGGGATGCCTTCATAAACCCCTTCTCGCAACCACGATGCGGTCGCCAAAGCGTCATTGCGACGCGTTGTCGATTGTGCCTCGGGATCCAGAGGGTTGTGTAATCGGCGGAGTTTCGGTTCGCTTGGCTTCGCTGTCGGTGCGGCGTTATCGACATGAATTCCAATGCGATGCTGAGTCGTCGCCGTGTGGGGAATGGCACTTTCTCCCTTTGGCATATGACACTGAACGCACTGATTCTGTGCCCTCTGCATCCGAGTTTCGTGATCCAACCCGCATGCAGAATCGTCGTGGCAGGACAAACAATTTTGCTGGTGGATCTCGCGAGCCGATTCCCCCGTCGGCGAATGATGAGGGTCGTGACAGGTGATGCAGGTCAACGTTTCGGATTGTTGATAACAAGGGCTTTGCCAAAGCTGCTCAAAGTGATCTGTAAAGTTGGCGTCCTTCGTGCTACTCGAATCCACTTTGTAAGAGACTTGTGTTGCATCGAGTCGCTCGCCTGGGCGATAGTCCCAAATCGTCTTGCCTTCGGCATAGACAAACAAGCTACCTTGCAAATGGCACTGAGCACAAATCTCTTCGGCCCTTTGCCGGTTTAAATTTGCTGGCTGAACGATGCGGTAATCATCCTCTGCATCGCTCGCCGTATCCGATTCAACCCAGTCCAGATGATCTTGCCCCGGTCCGTGGCATCGCTCGCATCCGATGGCAACTTCCGTAACGACCAACTTGTGCTCGTTTCCGTTTTCGCGGTAAGCGAGTCCGGCATGGCAATACAGACACCCATCGCTAATCATCCGTTTCATGCCGAGGTGATGGGGGACGTCGTAGCGAGGTGCCATCGCAAAAGATTTCGCTGCCACATACCAAGTCATCGGTGACTGCAACAGCATGCCGTTGTCGCTGAGCAGGTAACCTTTTGCAAAGGCGCCACTCCCCATCACGTACTTGACCGGCAACTCAGCCGCCAAAAATTTTGCTTCTGGCCCCAACGGCAAGTTTGCCGAAGCATCTTTTTCCGTCGGAAAATGAATCCATTCCTGGTGCTTCAGCTCGGTGCCGTCACGCACCGCATGGTAGGACGCCTTGCTCGGCTGGTGGTAGTACGCACCGGTCACTTCATCTGCCGCATCACTTGCCAGCCTCAATGAGCGACTATGGTGCGTCGCCTGATACGACTCGTATTGCTCGGCATGGCACTCGGCACACGCGTCGGTCCCAATGTAGCCTGCGGCCGAAGATGGAAGGGAGGTCGCATACACTTCGGCCGTGGGTTGCTGCGCGATCGCGGGCTCCGGATCCCATCGTTGAGCGGAAATCGATTTCGGTTTCTCGGGAGATTTCGTTTTCTCGGGGGAGGAGGGGGCACTTGCGATGGGCACCTCGGCGGGCCGACTGCATCCAGCGACATCCAATAAAACGCCGAAGGCAGCGAATAGCAAAACGGCCACGAAGGGTTTGGCTGTCATCGGATGTTTTGTCTCGACCCCCATTTCCCGCATTTTACCCAATCGCTACTGTCGTCGTGCAGTCACAAAAAACCTTGAGGCATTTTCACGCGAATCCGTCGCGCTGCGACAGATCATCTTGATTTGAATAATCATAATCTTAGACAATCGGGACCGGTGTTCCATTTGGCCCCTCTGGATACGGTTCTCATGACATTCCTGGAAAAAGTCCGACACCAGCGCAGCGCAATCGTGGTGTTTTTCGGTTCCCTGTTGTTTGCAAGCATTGTTGGCTGCTCCGCGGAATCGGCACGCAGTACAGAAGACCGCAGTACAGAAGACCGCAGTACAGCGATGGAGACGGCAGCGATGGAGACGGCAGCGAGTTACGAGCAGGGCGAGGTAGCGGAATGGAGCGTCGAGGCCAGCGAGGATCCCGCGTTTGCCAGCGCGGAAAACTTCGCAGCGGAAGCCATCGCTTCGGAACCCCAGGTCGACGCCATCGACTCGATGCCGCGAATCCGGTCAGCGCCGATGGAGACTCGATCGATGAATGTGCCCCTTGCTGCCCCGTCCACCCCCAAGCCTGTACCGCTCGGAACTGCGGGCTCGCCGGCACGAACCCGGTCTGGCGATCATTTATCACACCTTCCAGCCGGTGCCGAACACAGCCCCGAACAAGGTTTTGCAACGGTCCAGGTGTTCTATGCAACTGACCGAAGTCGTGGTGCGGTTTCGTTGTCGGACTATGAGATTACGGGACAAAAGGAAGCCTTCTTGTTTCTGTCCGTTGGTTCGTTGGGAATGGTGCTGTTTGGCGGGCTGCTCTGGTACCGAGGACGGACACGATCCGGCAACGTGGCGTTGATGATGGGTGGGTTGACCGGATGTTTGGCCGCGGCGTGTGTTGCCGTGGGTCAGGCCAATATCGAGAAACATGGGGTGACGTACGGCTCGGATCGCGGAAGCCTAGTTCGCGGCATTTGCGAGGTGACGGTGCCGGATTCGCATCAACGCGGCCTGGTCGAGCGTCCCAGTTTGCTACGGTTCGAACTGCAAGAAAATCAGCGTGAGCACATTGTACTGACACGTGCGGTTGAGTTGGCAAGCAGCGATTTCCAGCAGCGGTTGACGGAAACCCTTGCCGCATCGCCCGATGGCGATCTGTTGGTCTTCATTCATGGCTACAACGTCAGCTTCGAGTCGGCGGTCCAGCGAACCGCTCAAATCGCTGTCGATTTGCCTTTCGAGGGCGTCCCGGTTTGTTACAGCTGGCCAAGCCAAGCCTCCTTGATGGGTTACACGATCGACGAAAATAACTCGGAGTGGACGATCACGCACCTGAAACAATTCCTTACGGACTTGGCGGAACAAAGTGGTGCCAAAAGCATCAACGTGGTCGCTCACAGCATGGGGAACCGAGCGATGACCGCCGCGATGCAGCAGATTCAATGGCAGCGAGACGAAGCATCACCGCCACCGTTCGATCGTATCGTCTTGGCGGCTCCCGACGTCGACGCCGACCGTTTTCGTCGCGACCTCGCGCCGGCCTTATTAAAGGTTTCTAACCAAGTCACCTTGTACGCCTCGTCCGATGACCAAGCACTGGTTGCGTCGAAGAAAGTTCACGGCTATCCGCGTGCAGGAGAGAGCGGTGCAAACATCGTTGTGGTCCCGGGAGTCGAAACGATCGATGTCAGCGGCATCGACTTAAGTCTGCTCGGCCATAGCTACTACGGCGACAACGAGTCGATGCTCCGCGATTTGTATGAGTTGGTGCGTGTACGGTTGCCAGCGGCCCAACGGCGGATGTTGATGGCTCGACGCGAAGGCGAACTGATCTACTGGCAATTGGCTCAGCGACAACTTACCGATCCGTCGTTGCGTTGAACGAGGCGTCGTTCCCTTCCAAGGCTTCCACGACGGCACACCCGCACGAGTCGCTCCACACATTGACGGCAGTACGAGCCATATCGAGAACGCGATCGACCGCCAAGATCACTCCTTGCATCTCCATTGGCAAGCCAACTGCGTGCAAGATGATCGCCATCATCACGAGTCCCGCGTGAGGAATGCCCGCCGCGCCGACACTGGCTAACAATGCGGTTATGGCGACGACGATTTGTTGGCTCAGCGGCAGATTCATGCCGAAATGCAATTGGGCAATGAAGATCACGGCGACCGCTTCGTACAACGCGGTACCATCCATATTGATTGTGGCCCCAAGCGGCAAGACAAACGATCCTGTTCGGTTGCTGATGCCGGCTCGCTCTTCCACGCTCGACATGGTCAAGGGCAGCGTTCCATTGCTGCTAGCACTACTAAACGCCGTTAGCAATGCAGGCGACATGGCCTTGGCGAATTCGAACGGACTGCGTCTGGCAACGAATTTGACGATCAACGGCAGCGTGATCAACGCGTGAATCGATAACGCCGACGCGACCGCGACCACGTACCAAGCTAGCGACATGAAAACATTGGCACCCTGAGTGGCCGTGACTGCGGCGATCAGAAAGAAAACGCCCACCGGTGCCAACCGAATGATCGCCATCGTCATCGCCATCATCACTTCAAATCCCGCCGTTGCGAGTGATCCGATCCGGTCCTGGGTTCGTCCGCCAACCGAGATCGTGAATAGCGAAAAGGCAATCGTGAAGGCGATGATCGACAAGTAGTTCGGCGCCACGAGAGCGGAGAGTGGGTTCTTTGGAATCATCGCTTCCAATTGAGCAAACAGCACATCCACCAGCGAAGCGGCATCGCTGGTTTCCACCTTGGCAACCTTCACCGCCTCACCCCGAAGACCCGGGCGGATCACGTTCACGACAAACAATCCGGTCGTAATGGCCAACATGCTCGTGCAAAGATAGTAAACAATCGTGCGGCGAAACATGCGGCCAATGCCGGCTGAGGATCCGAGCCCGATCACGCCCGTCATCAGGGACGTCACGATCAACGGCACGGCAACCATCTGCAGCATCCTTAAAAACAAACCGCCCAATCGCGAAAACCATGCTCCCACGCGTTTGGCAAGACTCTGTCCGTGCCGCTCATAAATCTGCACCGCAATCGGATCCGATTGTGCGAGCATCTCAACCGATGGGAACACGTTTTCGCTGCGGTCAACCGGGTCAATGGTTCGCTCGATGGTCGTTCCCGCGGAATTCGTGTAGCGGATCCTGGTCGACGCACTTGAATCGTCAATGTTTGCCGCAACGATGCCTTTGGGCAATCGACTCGATTCAGCAATTTCGACCGAACGGGTCGAGCATGTCATATTGAGAACGAGACCGATCAAGGTCCCGGCCAGCATTCCGATCAGAATCTGCCAGTGTAGGGCGAGACGCAGCATTGTGAATCAATCCAATTCGTCGGAGGCGATCACATAAGCGGTCGCGTGCGTGCGACAGGCACCAAGTGAAACGTGTAGTTTTTCGATGCCATGTTGTTCAGCCCACAACGAGGCGGCTCCCGTGAGCAAAAGGGAGGGGCCTTCGCCCGGGTGGACCCTGATTTCGATGTCGGTCCAACGGACGCCTTGGTGGCGACATCGCATCGCCTTCATCGCGGCCTCTTTGGCGGCCCAGCGAGTCGCGAAGTGCTGAGTTGCGTCCGCCGTTTGGACACAGTACTCAATCTCGTTGGCGGTATAAACTCGTTCGAGAAACTGCTCCCCATGCGTTTCAATCATCTTTGCGATGCGAACACATTCGACAATTTCCGTTCCGACGCCAAGGATCGCCATGTGCCTGGTGGGTTGAAGTTGTCTCGTGACGCCGTCGCGAAACCAAAGAAGAAACCAAGAAGGAGGTGCCCAGCACCGCTGCTAGGCAACCTTCCATTCTAACGCAAACCGCACGCCGTTTGGGCTCGGTGCAATACGGTTGCGGCAACTTCTCGGGCCCGCTTGGCACCATCACGTAGGGTATGGTGGACATAGTCGAGGTTCGCTTCCAAATCCTCTCGTCGCGTTCTCGCCTCGGCAAAATAGGTTTCACTCACCTCAGCGACGGCCTTTTTGACTTCGCCGTAACCAAATCCACCCTGCCGATACTTTTCCGCCATCGCCTCGATTTCGTCATCGGCGGCAAACAGCCGGAAGAGCTGGAACAGGTGGTCCTCCTCCGGCTCTTTGGGATCTTCCATTGGCCGACTGTCCGTCGTGATTCGCATGATCTGCTTGCGAATCTGTTTGATATTGCCAAACAACGGAAGCGTATTGTCATAGCTTTTGCTCATCTTTTGCCCGTCGGTCCCGGGGACCTTCGCGCCATGGTCGAGTGTCTTCGCATTGGGTAGCACAAAGGTCTCGCCAAATTCATGATTGAAACTACCCGCCAAATCTCGACACACTTCAATGTGCTGGACTTGGTCTTGGCCAACCGGGACAACCTCCGAGTCGTAGGCCAAAATATCGGCCGCCATCAACACGGGATACGTGAACAATCCGGCGTCCGCAGTCATTCCTTTCGCCTTCTTTTCTTTGTAGGCATGACACCGCTCCAGAAGCCCCATCGGAGCAACGGTCATCAACAGCCACGTTAACTCGCTGACCTCCGGAACATGCGATTGGATAAACAACGTCGCATTCCGCGGATCGAGCCCCAACGCCAACAGATCCAAAGCCGCGTCGAGCGTGTTCTGTCGGAGCGCGTCAGCGTCGCGCACCGTCGTCAGTGCATGCAGATCGGCGATGAAGTAGAAACCGTCGTTATCTTCTTGCAAGTCGATGTATTGGCGAATGGCACCAAAAAAATTACCCCAGTGAGGACGCCCCGTGGGCTGGATGCCAGAAAGAACACGCATGACAAGGAACCTGGATCGGGGACAGACAGAATATCGAAAGGGTGGATTGTGAACGATTCAGCGTGCGAGGGGAATTAGGGGGGAGTCACTCCGAACGCGGATCTTGTCAGCTCCGGGTAGAGCAACGCCTCGACAAAGTGAGAACTGGCTGGGTCGCGTTTCTGCTGCGAGGTGAGCTGCCACGTTCTGCTACTCCACCGGTAACGGTTCGGCTTCCGTTTCGCTTTCGGAATCGATCGCCCCGTCAATCTTTTGCGCGGCATCCTTGGCGATTCGTTTCGCACTCTCGCGAAGGGAGGCGGTGTCGTTCTCGATCTCCGTCTTATCAATGCGAATGCTCGCGTCTTTTTCGGTGGACTCCATCGTCCACCAGCCAGCCCATGCGCTGAACACTAAGAACAGCACCAACAAGACGATCGCAAACAAAAAACCTCTCATCAATCCAACTCCTTCTTTAGGGTGGTGTATTTCTAGTATTCCGCCGCAGCTCAATTTTCGGGAAGGGCCGTTTCCTACCGGCCACACTCTCAAGTGATTCGGCCGGTGGGAACCGGCCCTACCAAGTGATTTGGCCCGTGGGAACCGGCCCTACTTCGAACGCCTACTCGCAATTCAAGCTGAGTCGGAATACGAGTGGACCGTCAAGGTTACAACTGCGAGTTGGGACGTAGTGGACTTCGCCAGAAGTCCCTAAAAACATTTGAGTTACGGATTTCTGGCGAAATCCACTACGCTAAAATTTAATGCTGACGGTCCTACAGGGCGGCGTAGCCGCAATTGGCGAGCTGCCGCTGACGACCCAAACTTCGTCGACGCTAGCACGCATGTGCCCGATCACGGATCGAGCACAGCGAGTACCGTACCAGGGATCTCCCTTCGCTGGACAACGCCACTTTTCTTTTCAAACAAGCACGAAACACAAGCGAGTGAATTACGGACGTCAAAACCTACTCGCTTGCGCTCCGAGCTTGTACTCGTAACGTTTCCGCTCCGAAGTGGTGCTGTGCAGTTAGGCTTAACCATTCGCGGATAGCATGTCGAACTTGGCAAGCCAAAACAACTGTTGCAGCCAACTTTCTTCCGAACAACTGCTTTGAGGCCACGCCTCAACCGGTGCGGCAGCCAATTCACAGATTCCTCGCGAGTCGGTCACAATGAAGCTCTGCGTCCGGGCGATCCAGACCGCGAGCGCCGCGGTTTCCGGACAATCCTCCTGTAACACCAGACATGCGATTTGGCCTTCGGAACCTTGAGCGTCCAGCTGATGACGAAACCACTTTCGGTAGGCAGGCCAACGAGGGTCCTGTAACTGAGACTCGCGAACGATCATGATCAAGTTTCGACACGACAAGCCAGGCCGAGCTTTGGGGAAATGCAACACCGCTTGCTTCAGGAGTTCGGGTTCGACAACAACCGCGTCTAAGATCAGTGCCGGCCCATCCGCTCGGTCCAGAACGCGATGCAATCGTCGGTCGAGATGTTCGACCTCTTGCTGAAGCGTGTCCTTGATCGTTGCATCGGGAATCAAGCGAATCGAGTGCGGATAATAGTGTGGTGTTTCCAGGTGGGAATCGCGGTTCGGTCCAACTTCAATGGAATCGGCGTCCGCGACGTGATTCGATGAAATCATGTTTGGCTCCTCGAAAAAGTGTTCGTTGCAACCCAAGGCATCCCATTGCCCTCTCAACCGGTTTTCCCGCAGCATCTTGAGCAATCGGCGTTCCGCAGCTTGGGCAAATCGTGTTCCGGCCGGTGCCAAACCCCGCTCCGATCGTGGCAAATTCCGCTGCGGCCGGTGTCAATCGCGTTCCAATTGGGGCAAACCGCGTTCCGATGGATGGGCATTTCCGCAGGAAATGATTCACCCCGAAACCGCCTAGCCCCGTAACTGTCGGCTCATTGCGACGTCTGAGCGCGCGATAATGGCACATAAGTTTTCGCAAGCTCCCCACGTTGGCGACGATGCGGCTGGACAATAGGCTATCGGATAACGAAGTATGACATGTTCACGCTCCACTTTCCACATGACGCCCCCATGCCTGAACGCTGTAATGACTGAACCCCTCGATCCTCTGATGCGCTTGATGCAAACGCTCGCCGAACGTGCCGAAACGCGTCCTTCGGGTTCCTACACCACCAAACTGATGGAGGGGGGCGCGGCGAAGATTGGCCAGAAGGTTCGGGAAGAGGCGGAAGAACTGATTGAAGCCGCGTTGGAGACGGGAGACACGGGCCGCGCACATTTTGTTTACGAGGCTGCCGATCTCGTCTACCACACCCTTGTGCTGTTGGCGTGGAAAGGGGTCGACCTCACCGAGGTTGCTGCCGAATTGGCACGGCGTGAAGGGACATCGGGGCTGGTCGAGAAGGCGAGCCGAAAAACGAATCACAACTCAAGCGAAAAGTAGTACACCTTGGAAACAGAGAAGCATCTTCGCATTGGATTGCCAAGCAAAGGACGTTTGTGCGATGTCGCCACCGATTTGTTGACCCAGGCGGGCTTGCAATTTCGCCGCCAATCGCGTGGCTTGTTCGCACGGGTCCGTGGGCTGCCGATCGATCTGGTCTTTCTTCGAACCGACGACATTCCGACCCTTTGTGCCGAGGGAGCTATCGACATGGGGATCACCGGTAGTGACTTGGTCGAAGAAGCAGCTGCCGACGTGCAGTTGCGAATGAAATTGGGGGTGGGGCGTTGCCGCTTGGCGGTTTGTATCCCTGAGGATGCGCCCATCAAGACGGCCTCGCAACTGGACTCCAAACGGATTGCCACCAGTTTTCCGACGATCACCGAACGCTATTTGGCGGGCCATGGAGCGGAAGCCCATTTGGTATCGTTGACCGGTAGCGTTGAAGTCATGATTCAACTCGGGGTCGCCGACGCGATTGTCGATTTGGTCGAAACGGGCAGCACGTTGGCCGCGAACCGACTTCGGATTCTCGATGAGATCGGATTCTATGAGACCGTCTTGATTCAAAATGACCATTGCCGCGACCAAGTGACGGCCGACCGCGTGGTACGCCGTCTTGAGGGCGTGGTGATTGCCCGTGATTACTCGCTGCTAGAATACAACGTTCCGCGAACCAAGTTGGCCGAAGCAGAACAGATCACGCCAGGTTTTGATTCGCCCACCGTCAATGCACTCGAGGATGATGCGTGGTGCAGTGTCCGTGTGATGGTAAAACGCAAAGAGGTGATTGACGCGATGGAAAAGCTTGAGATTCTAGGTGCCTCGGCTATCTTTGAGACGACGCTTTCCAATTGCCGCCTTTGAGGCCTGATTGCCGCCTTGGAAGGATTGCCTTACGAGATTGCCGCGATTGACAAACTTATGATTGAGGATTTGATGACTAACTCCGAAGAATTGCCGATCCAAATTGATGTCCCTACCGTGGCCAAGATGCTCCGTCGTGGTGACAACTTTCTATTGCTCGACGTTCGTGAATCGAGTGAATATGCGATCGCCAAGATCAACGGCAGCACGCTGGTTCCCATGAGCGAATTGGCGGGAAGAGCGGCGGAGCTCGACCCTCATCAAGATCGGTTGATCGTTGTGCACTGCCACCACGGCGGACGCAGTTTGCAAGTCACCCACGCACTCAAAGCGAGCGGCTTCAGGAAGGTCCAAAACATGGAGGGTGGCATCGATCAGTGGAGTCTACAGATCGATTCATCCGTGCCACGTTATTGATCTGAGTGAAGTGCGTCGCTTGGGTGATGTCAGCGCCCCCGTTGGAGCTCAGGTTTGGCAAAGCATTCTTGACACCTCAGCCCCCTCAAAAACAGGTCCTGCTAACTGAGCAACCTATTGACGGCGTTGATCAGGCGATCCATTGGGAACGGTTTGCGAATGTAGTCGCTGACTCCTAGCAATTCAGCGTAAGCCTTGTGCCGACTTCCCTCGTTTCCGGTAATCATGATCACGGGAAGTGGTTCGTCGCGGACACGCCGCAGTTTTTCGAGAACCAGGAAACCACTGCGTTTGGGCATCATCATGTCCAAGATCATCAAGTCGGGGTTCTCGCGTTCCGCCAAGGCCAAGCCTTGGTTTCCATCTCGGGCGACGATGACCTGGTGACCTTCGCCTTCGAGTGCATAGCGAACCGAATCGATGATCTCGAAATCATCGTCAACAATCAAGACTTTCTTGGCAGCATCAATCGGCTGCGAAGACGATTCGTTCTTGGGCTGACTTTCATCGCGAGTCATCGTTACTCATCTAAACAAAGGGGGGAGGGGCGTTCGGTGAGTCGAGCAACATGGATCGTCTGCACGTTGCTTAGTGTACAGCGTTTGATTCCGTGAAGGAATCACAGGTCAAAGGAAAGCGCGCGTCGAAGCGGTCGACGTCGGCCTTGATGCCGCTCTCGAGCCAATGGAATGCGGTTGCAGACGCCGCTCACCCCATGGAAAGGCAACATTTCTAATTGTGCGAAAACTGTGTCGGAGAGGTCGCCCAACTCTGATTGGACTGATTCTGCTCGTTCGGAATCATGCTGCTCATGATCCATTCGTTCAAATCGGCCAACGCAATGGTGGTCATCTCATCATCACCGGCGTATTGTCGGACTTCAAGTTTCGCGCGAATCATCATTGCGGTACGCAAGTCGCGATCTAGCTTGGTGCGACAGAAATTTGGTCCTTCGTTGGCCCATTGCCAAAGCATCGGCAAACGGCGGTCTCGGAGCAGTTGCAGATTCGCAAGCGAACGGCACCCGCGCGGCAAATGCCCGCCCAGCGAAACGACACCCGCAAATCGCTGCGGATCACGCAAAGCGATCTGCATCGCCATCGTGCCGCCACTCTGGTAGCCCGCCAACACCACTCGCGACCGATGAATCGAGAAGCGATCGGTCGCTTCGTCGATGGCTGTCAACACATGCTCGTGAGCGGCTTGAACCGACGCAGCACTTTGTCGCCATTCGTAGCAATACCCAGCAGAATCGGTTGCATGACTCGCTCGTGTGCCAACTGCGACAAAATTACGCAGGCTGATGTGCGGTATCACTTGCTTGACTTGGTTTTCGTTGTACCCATCACTGTGCAGCCAAATCAATAACGGGTACTGGTAATTTGCCTCGTAGTGCAGCGGAACGAAGAAGGAGTGTTGTAAAGCAAAGCCCGATGATGAGGCCGGGTGACCACATCCGCTCGCGTCCTCATCGCTAAAGTCGTCCTCGCCCCATGCGTGTTGAAACGAAAGATCGTTGATCAGAGGGTCGTCAAAAGCCGGGGAATCGCTAGAGAATGGCTTCGGTTTTGAATCAGATTGAGAAAGGGGGGAAGTTGGAGAGGGGCCCCAAGTTTCAGTCGGATCAAAACGATTCATGGCGCGGCCGGAAAATAAGAAGTGCCATGCGAGCAACCGCCACACGTGCCGGGATAGACGCTAGAAAACGGGGTGCGTATTCCGACACAAACGTAGCGATCGAAGCGTGAGATGAATAGGACTAACCTACGCGCAGCAGCGCGTAGGTGTCAACGTGAATGCCTGTCCGTGATGGAAAAGAAATCGAAACATCGACTAGGACGATAGCAATTGATCCATCGCGGCGACCAAGTCCTTGACGGCACTCACACTGTGCTGGAATGCTGCCGTTTCCTTTTCGGTCAACTGCAGCTCGATGATCTTTTCAACACCACCGCTGCCCATCACGACGGGGACGCCGACGTAATAACCACCGACGCTGTATTCGCTATCGCACAAGGCGGCGACAGGAATGACCCGTTTCTTGTCCTTGACAACCGCTTCTGCCATTTGTGCACAGGCAGCAGCCGGCGCGTAATAGGCGCTTCCGGTCTTTAGCAGCGAGACGATTTCAGCCCCGCCCTTGCGAGTCCGATCGACGATTTCTTCCAATCGTTTTTCTTCAATCAGTTGCGTTACGGGAATCCCGCCGACACTGGTACAACTTGGCATCGGTACCATCGTGTCACCGTGGCCACCCATCAACAATGCACTGATGTCTTCGACGCTGACGCCAAGTTCCATCGCCAAGAAGGCTCGGTAACGAGCGGTGTCCAGAACGCCAGCTTGGCCGCAAACGCGAGCAGAATCGAAACCGGTGACCTTCCACATTTGTTGAACCATCGCGTCGAGCGGATTGCTGACGACGATCACCACGGCATTAGGGCTGGATTCTTTGATTTGTCCAGCAACACTGGTGATAATTTTCGCATTCGTGCCGAGTAGGTCATCGCGGCTCATGCCAGGCTTGCGAGGAATGCCGGCGGTGACGACGACCACGTCGCTGTCGGCCGTGTCGTCGTAGCTGGTCGTACCGACGATATTGGAATCGAAGCCCATGATCGGAGATGCTTGCATTAAGTCAAGCGCCTTGCCGGCTGGCATGTCCTCGGTTTGAGGGATGTCCAACAGAACAATGTCACCTAATTCGGCAGCCGCGCACCAATGTGCACAAGTGGCTCCAACGTTTCCTGCTCCAATGATCGATATCTTTGCTCGACGCATCTTGTCTTGCTCACTCTGAATGTTGGGAATCGAAAGTAGTTTCATCCGTCACTTTGTCGAACAAAGTGACCTGGGCCCTATCGTCTCGCAACGGCCCACGGGGTCAAGTGGACACCGGCAAAAAACCGCGCGGGGCATCGCACGGCTCGGCCGCTATTCGGACCGCGAATCCAGTTCGTTTTGCTCAGGCAATTGCAGGTGTTCGGCTTCGTGTTGCTTGCGAATTCGCTGCACTTCACGATCGCGACGTGCGACAATAAAGCTCCAAACCAGCAGCCCTAGGACGGCAATCCCCGTCGCGAGGGCGGCGATCCAACCGATCATTCGAACGCCGATGGGGTCGGGATCCGTGACTTCGCGACTGTGGATTTCGGCAGCCATCAACAGCGGGCCAAATTGGTCTCCACCCCCAAATTGCCGCATGTACTCGCTCGAGTAACTCCAAAGCCGGAAAAAGAAACCGTCAACCGTCACCGGAATCGTCAGCTGCGTTACGACCGCATCGTCATTCTCCGGTTCACCGATCCGCTGCCGCAACCAGGCGGGCAACGTTTTGCAGACGATCGAGACGGGGTAGCGTTTTTCGAATAACGCAGGCTCTGCCCCCGAACCTTCGACCGGCGCGATCTTGACGACGACATTGCCCAGATCACCGATCGCGTCAATCTGATAGTAGTGGTCCGCACCGAGTTGCTCCTGCCGAACCGTATCTTGGACTTCGATTCGCGTCAGTTGAATCGTTTGCAAGTCGATTTGAATCCACTCGCCGGTAAAATCGGTTGGGCGACGGAGCAGGTCGACCGCGTTGATCGAAGCGGGCCGAGGCACTTGAATCCGTGGCGCCGTGTTGGATCCTTCGATCCCATCGGCGGCAACCAAAAGATCGTAGAAGATGGCCGTATCCTCGTGCGACAAGGGTTTGCGATTCCGTGCCGCTACGGCTGCTAAGTTTCCAAGATCGACGCCTTGCTGTGAGAGCAGCTGCCAACCGACGCGTCTGGGGGTCGCAGGCAGCCAAGTCACCCTCGGTGCGGCTACCGCTTGAAGGACTCCGTTTTGAGTACCGGCAATCATCATCGCCTTGCTCAAAACTCGATCGCCCGACTTAGCGGCGGTTGGCAACCCTGTCGTAAACAGGGTGATCGCTGGCCCGACGCCGACTGGATCTTGCTCAATCCTCAGCTCGATGATTCGGCCAAATTCCAAAAACTCAACGAGTTGCGGAGGGACGGCAATCGATCGAATGGACTGGATCACTCCCGCCACCATGACAACATCTCCTAGCACCCGTGCATCGCGTTGGGCGTCCGACTTGGCGATCTGATCCAATTTGCCGCTTGAGATTCGGTCGATCCGATAGAGCAGCTTGGCAAGTTCACCGATGGAATCCTCGTTGTCCGCAGGCCAAGTCTGCTTAATTCGTTCCGAATCGAACCCCAACAGCAAACGCAAGTCGCTTTCGCCGATCGCGTGCGTCGGGCCGACCAGGAGTATCAGCAGGGCAACAAGGATCTGCGTGTTGCGGTCGTTCCGCACGGTGGCAGTTGCCCGCCGATTTCTCCATCCACTCATGTTGCGACCTCACCATCGTTCTCGACTTCCAAGTCAATCAAAAAAGGACTTGGATCTTTGCGATTCGCTTCGCGCAGTTGTCGACTTTGCTTCGCTCGTACATGGGTTCGCCAGAACAGCCATCCCGCAACGCTCATTCCCAACAGTGCCGCAAGACTCACGACCCTCCAGATCCGCCAAGGTGAAGGCGACGCGGCGGAGGTTGGTGAGATAAGGGACATGGCGGTTGGCTCGGAAACAAGTCGCCCGACAATCACGGGAGCCAAATCGGCGCCAATGCTTGACCGGTAAGCCAAACGTTTCAGGAATCGGCCTTGGATCAACAGCTGGGGGCCATCGCTCAAGTTCGCATCGGCTTCGATCTTGGCGATGCGATCGGGAACTTTGGGGACAATCGCCAACAAAGGCCGATCGACACCCACATCGGGACGCATCCAGAGATGCCAATACGATCCAACACCAAACGTGTTGTTTGACGGCGGGATTTTCTCGGCTCGCACGACTCGACCATGGAACGAGACGAAGTGGTTGCGATACACATCCGGTTGCTGCAACAGTGGCAACACGCCCACCTTTCTTGATGCGGCCGCCACCCGTTCGTCTTTGGCTTCGTCCAAATACCGAAACAACGAATCACGATCATTGGCATTCCACACGCTCCCATCGACCACTCGTTCCGCAGCAAGTACATCGAGAGCCACGATCATAGCGCGGATGCGTTCCGAATCGATTGCCGAAGGTGCTTCCGCGCCGAGCTCGCTCGCGGCAAAGCGTTGCAACCAATCGCTCCACGAGTCTTGCGGTCGACTTGATCGGTCGTCGCGTGGCGAGAGTGGATGGATCCAACGGGTCGACAAGGTTCCATACGCTGCCTTTCCATACGCTGTCGTTCCTTTCGCAGTCGGGGGGGGACCACGCTGAGTATGAATCAAAGCCGCATGCCACGACGACTGCGCTTCCTCAGGAATCTGCGCCGCAAGGGTCTTCGCCTCTGCAGCCAGCTTCGGATCAAGCGGCAACGGAGGGAGCGTCGATGCACTCGATGGTTGGGTAAATCGATCGTTCGAACCGTTAGAACCGTCAGATCCAACCTGATGGTAGGACTTCGTCTTGGTCCCCGTATCGGGGAAGAACGTTTGATAGATTGCCGGGTTGGCAGCGTGTTGCATGACGACCAAGACCAACAGCATTGCCAAACCGTAGCGAAGCAACTGGCGATAGGCCGGAAGCGACTCCTTACGACGTCGCCGCCGGCTATAAAGGCTATCTTCGTTAAATTGAGAGGGAATTCTCATCGGATCGGGCCAACAAGGGCCGGCATATGCTTGAAGGAGCGAACGTGGCTCTTTAACCTAGAGGTTTGGGGACGCAACCAACACCTTATCGTCGGCGCCCTCTACGACAGAATAGCGTCTTTGCCGTCTTCGCGTCGAATCCCCCATGGCTGGCATGACGCGAATTCGACGTTTTTTCCGTGCGATCCACTCCTGCTCATCCCATGATGCACGACATGCTCCGACCCTTTTCAACCTTCGCGTTACACGTCCCGTGTTGGATGCCGGCGAGATGGAGCTTGGGGATTGTTTTGTTGTTCGTCTTGTTCGCGCAATCGGCGAGTGCGGAAGGGGAACCGGCGGAGGATTTTCTAAAATACCTGCGAGCGGCCGGGTACTTTGATACGGCGATCACCTATTTGGATCGGATCGATCAGTTTCCCAGCCAATACCCCGGGGTGTCCGAAACGCTTCGCGAGGCCATCGACCTCGAAAAGGCGCAAACCTACATCGACGCGGCGGTCGCGGCCAGAAGCGTGGAGGATCGCGACCAGTTTTTTGCCAGCGCGGAAACTTCGCTTGCCGATTTCCTAAAACAGGAAACCCACCCGCGTGTCTCCGAAGCCCGGCTCCAACTCGGAAAATTACAATTGGTGCGAGCCAACCAGTTGTTACTCTCGGGGGCCAGCGACCCCAAGAAGTCGCTCGCGCGGGACTCCTTCATTGCCGCTTCGCAGACATTTGACACCATCGTCGAGAACCTTCGCGGCAAGTTGAAGGAGATGCAGGGGCAAAAAATTGATGCCAACGCCGATCCGCAGGCCGCGGCACTTCGGACTCAGTACCGTGGTGATTTTCTCGATGCAAAACTGAATGCGGGCGAAGCACGAAGGTTGGCTGCATTGACGTACTCTGACCCTGCGACCGACGGCAAAACGTTGCTTGAAGAAGCGATCGCCGAGTTCAAAGACCTCAGCGATAACTACGATGGTTTCGTGACCGGAGCGATCGCGTTGTTGAACCTCGGTCAGTCTCAACAAGCGATCGGCGACGACCAAGCAGCGACCGACAGTTTTATGCGGCTGCTGGAAAAGCCCGATCTCGATCCGCTGCGTGACGCACGGTTCCAAGCGACCAGCGGATTGATCCAAATCGCTCTTGCCAAATCGCCACCCGACTACGATCCCGCAATCGGCCGAGGCAAAGCGATGCTTGCAGATCTACGCATGGACGAAAAAAAATCGCCAAGTGTGCTGCAGTTGAAACTTGATCTTGCAAAGGCCTATCTCGTTAAAGCAGACGATACAGCGAACACTAAAAGTGCCGAGCGAAAAACCGCGGAATCGGAAGGCCGCCAACTGCTCAATGACATTCAAAAGTTGCCCGGCAACCATGCCGCCGAGTCGGCAGAGCTTTTGCGTGGATTGGGTATTGAGGTGGATGATGTGGAGATGCCGAAGGCCGAGGATCCAAAAAGCCTTGAAGATGCGCTCGATTCGGCGAAAAAACTTCTTGAAATCAGCGAGAACGCTCAACAGGCACTCACGATTTTGTCACAACAAGGTGGCGATAGCTCGGAGATGCAATCGCAACGGCAAGAGTTCGCCAAGCAGATCCGCGATGCGAGATTGATTGCGATCCAGATCTTGCAGCGGGGCATCACGATGATTCATAGCGAGACCGATCGCGAGTCGCTGAATCAAGCCCGACAAATTCTTGCCTACTTGTTGTACCAAGAAGAACGATACCGTGATGCGGTTGTCGTCGGCAGTTTTTTGGCACGCACATCCCCAGGTACACAGATTGGCATGGAAGGAGGACTGCTCGCACTTCGCTCGTTCCAAAAGCTGTTGTCGGAGGTCCCCGAGGAATCGAATGGGAATTTGGTGGAACAAATCGAATTATTCGGTAATTTCTTGACCGAAGCGTGGCCAGGTGATCCTCAAGCCTCCGCTGCTCAGGGCATCATGATTCGGTTGGCTTTACGAAGAGATGATTGGGATCAGGCCCGAACGCTTATCGACAAGATGCCCGAGGGAGCCGAGCGAGCAACGTTTGATCGCCTGCTCGGTCGATTGTTGTGGAATGCCTTCATTGCCGCCCGTCAAGCGAAGCATGCGGAGGAGGCATCCGCTTTGTTGGCCAAAGCGGAAAACGCCCTGCGGTCGGGAATCGATGGGATCGCTGGCGAGAGGGCCGAAGCCGAAGGGATGCAGGCCGCATTGGTCTTGGCCAAGGTTTACTTGCGGCAAGGTGACAGCAAACGGGCGCTCGCTACTCTGGATGATCCGAAATACGGACCGATCAAATTGGCGGAAGCTTTGGCGGCAGACGACGATGCGTTTCGCGGTGATTTGGCGGCAACGGAGCTCAGCACCATCGTGGAGCGAATGACAAGCGAAGGTGGTGATCCCGATGCGTTGTTGAGCCGAGCGACTGCGGCGATGGAGAAACTGCAAAGGAGCTTTTCGGGAGCCGAGGGACAACAGCGTCTGAATCAAATCTATGTCGGCATGGCGAGGGGGCTTGAAGAAGAGTTGGAGACCGCGCCCGAGGCAAAGAAAGCGAAATTGATTGAAGCGTTTCGCGTGATTCTTAGCCGAATTGCCGAATCGAGTAAGGACCCGGCTACGTTGGAGTGGATCATGCAAACGCTGGTTCAATTAGGTGAGGCTGCGATGGCGCCGAATGATTCCAAAGCGACCGGCCAAGCGGCGGAACTCCTCAAGACAGCGGTTGCGACCTCCAAGCGGTTGGAAAAAGCATCCCAACAGGTACCCCTTTCGGTTCGCTTCCAGCTTGCGCGGTCCCAACGGTTGCTTGGCCAGTACAGAGATGCGATCGATTCGTACGAGAAAATCTTGCAGGAAAAGCCGACGATGCTCGACGCGCAGGTCGAAGCGGCGACCGCGTATGAAAAGTGGGCGGCCGAGTTGCAGCCGAAAGTGGCCGTTCGTGCTTACGAAGCAGCGCTCAACGGAGCCCGTCCCGGAGCGGACAACAAGCCTGTGATTTGGGGCTGGGGAAAAATCAGCCAATTGACCAGCCGCGACAAGAAGTTCGCGGAAGTCTTTTTCGATGCTCGTTACCACGTGGCGTTGTGCCGTTTCCTGTGGGGGCGGGCCGCCAAAGATACGAAAATCTTGAATCGTTCCGAATCCGACGTCACGCAAGTCGCCGCGTTGTATCCCGATCTCGGCAATCCGGCTCAACGAGCGAAGTTTGATTCGCTACTTCGTCAGATTCAAAAAGCGATCGGAAAACCTGTAACAGGCCTGCCGAAACCCAAAACCTAGGCTTTGAAGAAGCATGAGCAAACAACCCTTTTCTAAGATAACGATCACCGCGTTGTCGCTGGCAAGCCTGCTGGTCAACGCGAGTTCGGTCCGCGCTCAGAGTGATCGAGTCTATCCGTTGACCGGTTCGGCGATCATCGGTGCTGTGGCAAAAACCGACGCGCAAGGGATTCAAGTTAAGCGAGGCAGCAACACAACCAACTTGTTGGCTGGCGAGATCCGAAAAATCCTTTTCGAAGGAGACCCGTCTGCGTTAACCAAGGGACGTGAATTCGCACTCGATGGCCAACACGAAGAAGCTCTGAAGGAACTGAACGGTATCGATCTTGATTCGCTGCCACGGGAAGTCATCAAGGCGGATACAGAATTTTACAAGGCATTTAGCCAGAGCCAATTGGCGTTAGCCGGGCGCGGCGATAAGAAAGCAGCGGCCGCAGCCATGCTTGGCTTCGCATCCAAACACCGCGACTCGTGGCATTTCTATGAAGCTGCCAAAGTGGTCGGCGATCTGGCATTGTCACTCGGCAATACGAAAGACGCACTCAAGTTCTACGGTGCGCTTTCAAGAGCCCCAGCGGTGCCGACCCAGATCGAATCGGTTTATTGGACGGGCATGACCCATTTGGCTGCGAATGACATTGCCGCTGCGAACACCGAGTTTGACAAGATTCTCGTTTTGAAAGTCGATTCCGTTGCGGCGGCTCGGCTGCAATCGCTCGCAAAGGCTGGTAAAGCAACCGCGCTCGCCAAAAGTGATCAGGCCGATGAGGGGCTCGATTTGATTTCGGGGCTGGTCGCGGACATGAGTTCCTCCGACGTCGAAATGGCCGCCCGCGTCTACAATTCCCAGGGGGCGATTTACGAAGCCAAGGGGGATATTGAAGGAGCCATTTTGGCCTACCTCCATACGCATTTGATGTTTTCGAGTCAAAGTGATGCGCACGCAATCGCCTTGTCCAAATTGGTTGAATTATGGCCGAAAGTGGGTAAGCCACAGCGAGCGGCCGAAGCGCGTGACGAATTAAAACAACGGTACCCTGGATTTGGTTCCTAGAACGCCTGTTTTGTCCGATCAGAAACCGGGGCACCGGATGCTGACGCGCCGACGCGAAGTAGAGTATCTTATGAATTCGCTCAACAACCCCATTCGGACGCGAATGCGATCCGACGCACGCAATAAAAACACCTTTGCCCGCTACTTTCTCGGAGAGTTTCGTTGATGTTCGCTTCCTGCGGTTCCCTTCTGCGACGATCGGCCTTGATTGACCCGACACGCCGTCACTCGTTTCGCTTGATCATGATGGCGTTGATCGCGTCGTTGTTCGTTTCCGTATCGGCAATGGCTCAGGATGACGCGATGGAGGAGTTCGGCGTCGTTGACGAGCCCGCGGCGGCGGTCGACGCACCGCTCGATGACGGTGCCGCCGATGCGGGGGCTGCGGCGGACGGTGCGGTGCCGGCCAATGTCAAGAAAGACGAGAACCTGCTTGAATGGACCATCAATTCGCTTGGCTACGGGTACTTGTTTATTTTCTTAGCCCTGTCCATCACGTTGGTTTCCTTGTTTGTGATGAATGTTTTGGCGTCCCGCCGCGATGTGCTCTGTCCGCAAGAATTGATTGAGAATTTTGAAGACAAGCTTAACGAGAAACAGTTCCAAGAAGCCTATGACATGGCGCGAGCGGACGAATCGGTGCTCGGCAAAGTGTTGTCGGCCGGGCTCGCCAAATTGTCGCGAGGCTACAACAAGGCGCTCGAGGGGATGCAGGAAGTGGGGGAAGAGGAAAGCATGAAGCTTGAACACTTGCTTTCCTACATGGCCTTGATCGGCAATCTCAGTCCTATGATCGGGCTGTTCGGAACGGTGCATGGAATGATCTCCTCGTTCCAAAAGATTGCTCTTGGCGGCTCGACCCCGAACCCCTCGGAATTAGCCGAAGGCATCTCCTTGGCGTTGTTCACCACGCTGCTTGGGTTGGCGATCGCGATTCCCGCAATTGCGGCCTACAACGTACTGAGGAACCGAGTCTCGCGATTGTTGTTGGAAGTCGGCGTGTCGAGCGAGAACTTGATGAGCCGGTTTGAGGACGTTCAGCCTCAAGGAGCCAAAAAATAGATGCGTGTCAAATCGAAGAAGCCTGATTTGGCCGGTGGCGATCTGACGCCGATGATCGACATGACGTTCCAATTGATCGCATTCTTTATGGTGCTGATCAACTTCGCTCAAACGGAGGCGAATGATCGTGTCGTGTTGCCGAGTAGCCAATTGGTCAAACCACCCGAAGCTCCCTTGGATTACCCGATCATCTTGCATGTCGCCAAGGATGGCGAGGTCACCCTCGGTGGCGATGACTTTACGGTTGAAACGCTGCGGATTGGGCTGCAGCGTGAACTTTCGGTGATCAAGGCGGAAGGCAAAACCGCTGCCGATGCGAATGTCGTCATCCGAGCCCATCGCGACACGGCAATGGGGGATGTGCAAGAGGTGATCCGTGTTGCGCAAGACCAAAACTTGGTCAACTTTGCACTGCGTGTGAAGGAGGATCGATCGTGAAAATTCGTAATCGTGGTGAGATCGAAAAAAGCGAATTGAACATGACCAGCATGATTGATATCGTCTTTCTGCTGCTCGTGTTTTTTGTGATGACGTTTAAGATTGTCGAACTTGAGGGTGATTTCAGTGTCCGCATGCCGCTTGGCGAAAGTAGTGGGGTGATCGATCCAACGGATTTGCCACTCAAACTTCGCTTGCAGGCGGATGCCGATGGTCGGCTGGCGTCGATGTCGCTCAACGAGATTAGCCTGGGCACCGATTTTGAACAGTTGCAAGCCAATGTGATTTCGTTGATCGGAACCTCGGCACCGGTCGAAGGTGACGAAGGCCCCGAAATTGAAATCGATAGCGACTATAATTTGCGGTACGAAAACGTCATCGATGCGATCACCGCCGTCAGCGGCAGGAAGGATGGAAATCAGGTGGTCAAGCTGATTGAGAAGATCAAGTTTGCCAAGCCTCGCCGTTAGCGATCAATGATCTTACTTTTGGACAACTACGATTCCTTCGTCCACAATTTAGCTCGCTATTTTCGTTGTCTCCGTTGCGAGACCCAAGTGGTTCGCAGCGACCAAGTGGACGTGGCGGGATGTCGTGAATTGAATCCCGTTGCGATTGTGATTTCTCCTGGACCGGGTCGTCCCGAGGATGCGGGCTGCTCGATCGATGTTGTTCGCGAACTTTCGCACCGCATTCCGATGTTGGGGGTTTGTCTAGGCCACCAAGCAATCGGTGTCGCTTTTGGCGGGGCGGTGCTGCGGTGTGGTCCCGTGCATGGCATGAAATCAACCATTCACCATCATGGAACGGAGATTTTTGATGGTTGCCAATCGCCAACCAACGTGGGACGCTATCATTCACTGGCGATCGATCCGAACAGGGTTCCCCCGGAGTTAAAGGTGACGGCGATGACCGACGATGGAGTGATCATGTCGATCGAACACATCCATCGTCCGGTGTTCGGTGTCCAGTTTCATCCTGAATCGATTCTTTCCGACCAAGGGGAACGGATCGTGCAGAACTTTGTTCAAATCGCGTTTCGCCAAGACAGGAAGGGTCGACATGATTCTTGAGTCGATCGTGACGACGGCTGATCAAGACAACCAGGTCAATCTTGCGCCGATGGGAATCGACGTCTCGGACGCTTTGGCGATCCAGGATCCGATTGGCCAAACCATGGTGCTGCGTCCGTTCCGTACTTCAAAGACCTTTTCAAACCTCTGTCATCAACGGCGTGCCGTCGTGCATGTCAGCGACGATGTTGATCTGTTTGCCCGCGGTGCGATCCATCAGGAAAGGGATCAAACCACCCTCCAATCGTTGGTCCATCCGGTCGGTGACGGTTTGTGGGCACTGCATGATTGTCATCGTTGGTTTGCGGTCGAAATCACGTCATCGAACACGTTGTCGACGCGAGCTTCCTTCGAGTGTCGTGTGCTCCAAAGTGAAGTCATCCGCCCTTTCTTTGGGTTCAATCGGGCAAAACATGCCACCATCGAAGCGGCAATTCTGGCGACGCGTATCCAACTGCTTCCCAGAGAAGAAATCGAATGCCACATGCAGCGACTCAAACCACTTATCGAGAAAACGGCGGGTGAGCATGAAAGGAATGCGTTTTCACGATTGGCCGATTACATTGAATCCCACCTCGCCGCATCCACTTTGAGATCATGACGAACCAACAAGTTCGCGTGATCACTGGCGCGCGTTTGCATTTCGGTTTGCTCGACACACAACCTCCCTACGGAGGCGTCGGAGTGATGATCGATTCACCGGCGACTGAAGTGGTCGTTCGGCGTTCGCAGCGATATCGCCCCTGCGCAAAGGAAACCGAACGCATCGATGCGATCGTGCGCCGTTTTGCTGCCTTCGCCAACCTGAAGGGACTGCCACCCTGTGAAATGCAGGTTCTTCAGCGTCCCGATCCTCACACCGGTCGAGGCAGCGGAACGCAATTGTCGATGGCGGTCGCCGAAGCACTCTGCTTACTGTTTCAAGTTCGATGCAATCGCGAAGATTTGGCGTTCCATGTCGCCGCTCGCGGGAAACGATCGGCCGTCGGGATCCACGGTTACTTTGCCGGAGGGCTGATCTTCGAGGAATCGATGGAGACGGCAGATTTAAACCCGATTCGAGAACGGGTCTCGGTTCCGCACGCGTGGTGCGTCGCCATGTTTCGTTCGCGGCGAACTGTTCCGACGGTTAGCGGTGACTTGGAGCAGAACCAGTTTAACCAATTGCCACCTGCTACGTCGGAGCTTCGTGATGAACTTCGCTGCCTTGCATCCGAACAACTCACCACGGCCATCCAGCGAGAAGATTTCGCCTCGTTTACAGACGCCGTCCATCGATACAATCGAGCCAGCGGCATGTTGTTTGAATCGGTTCAGAACGGCCCCTACAATGGGCCCGCTGTGACTCGGTTGGTCGATTCCCTGATCGATCGCGGTGCCAAAGGGGTTGGCCAAAGCAGTTGGGGGCCAACGGTGTTTGCCTGGTTTGAAACACGACAGGAGGCCGAGTACTTCGTGCGGACACGAAGCAACGCGGAACACGAAGAGGTGCAGTTCGCTGCGCCGAAAAATGAACCGAGAACGGTTCATGAGGGACAACGCTAGAGCTCTGAGTGGATCTTGACAATCGCTTCGGGTAACGCGATGCACTCTTGCTCGAACACTCGCGCGGCCAACGTCTCGGCCGTATCCTCGTCGAGTACCGGGCAAACTCGCTGAACAATGATCGGGCCGTTATCGTATTGGTTGTCGACAAAATGTACGGTACAACCGGTTACCTTTACCCCTCGATCGATGACCGCTTGGTGAACCCGGTGACCGTACATCCCCTCACCCCCAAAAGCGGGCAACAGGGACGGATGGATGTTGACCACTCGGTTTTCAAAATCGTTTGGCACCAAAACATGGTTCAAGTAACCGGCCATCACGACCAAATCAACACCCGCATTGCGGCAAGGATCAAACATTTCGCGTGAATGCTCGAACGGATCACGGTGATCGCGTTTGCGGACACATCGCGTGTCGATTCCATCGTCGCGGGCAATTTCGACGCCTCGCACATCGTCGCGACTGCTGATCACCAAACGAATATCAATCGGCAATCCAAATTCGTCACGACGGTGAATCAAATTCGCGAGCGTCCGACCGCTACCGCTGAGAAACACCGCGATCTTCAGAGGGCGATCCAGCATTACGCTTGCTCCCGCTTGACGAAGATTTGGCCGAACTCGGTTTCGATCGGGAGCACCGTATCGAGTGCGGACGACTTCAACTCGTTCGCCAACGTTTCGCCGCAAATCATCTCTCGATGAGCCGCGATCGCAGCCTTCACATCCGCATCCTGGCTGACCACACCGACCACAATCCGGTCGGTGTAATCGCATTGGATTTCTTTGCGTTGACTTTGGATCGTGCGGATCAAGTCCTTCGCAACCCCTTCCTGTCGCAACTCATCCGTGACTTCGGTATTGAGCACCACAACGCAGCTGGACCCCTGCGCTGCGGCCCAGCCTTGTTTGGCTTGCAAGCGAACCTCGATGTCTTCGTTATCGAGTCGAAGCGATTCCCCCCCGGGGAGTTCAATCGATACGAAGCCGTCGCGGCCGAGTGTGGTCAAGAGTGTGTTGCCGTCGGTTTCCGCCAGCGTCTTCTTCACCGCCGGCATGTTTTTGCCGACTCGAGGACCGAGCCGCTTAAAATTGGGGACGACACTGTACTGCACGTATTGCTCCCCATCGGTTGTGTAGTCGACCGCTTTCACGTTCAACTCCTCACGAACAAGTGAATCGTGAGTTTTCAGCCAAGCGATTTCGGATTCATCGGTCAGTACCACTTCCACCTTTGACAGTGGCAATCGGACTTTCAATTTCGCTTCGGCGCGAGCTGATCGGCCCAACGATGCAATTTCGCGCAGCAACTTCATGCTGTCCGATAACTTCCCATCAATCCTTGACGACTCGGCGACGGGGTAATCGCAAAGGTGAACGCTTTTTCGGGCTCGATCCGCAAACGGATGTGTCAAATGTTGCCACAATGTCTCGGCCAAAAACGGGACAAATGGAGCAACGAGCTTGGTGGTTTGAAGGAGCGTTTCGTAGAGCGTCCAGTAGGCGTCGTGCTTGTCCTGCGAATCGGTATCGCTGGACCAATATCGATCTCGACTGCGCCGCACGTACCAATTGCTGAGCGCATCGACAAACGCCGTCAACCCTTGACAAGCATTGTAGTTATCGAGTGCATCCATCCGAGTGACCACGATCTCGGTCGTTCGGTTCAGTTCCGACAGAATCCATCGATCGATCTCGCTGCGTTGGTCGACGTCACGATAGGTTGGCGCGGATGCAAGGGATTCCGTCGACAATTGATTGTCCGCCTTCGATGCCGAGGTCGGATCAAACCCATCAATTCCAGCATAGATGCTGAAGAAACTGAACACGTTCCAGAGTCGCAGCAGGAATTCAGGAATGGAATCCTTGATGGATTGTTCGCGGTATTGGATGGCGGTCCAAGGCGGTTGCCCCGCAAAGAAAAACCATCGAAGCGCGTCGGCACCGTACTTGTCGAAGATTTCGCTCGGCTCGCGATAGTTCTTCTTGCTCTTGCTCATCTTCTTGCCGTCTTCGCCAAGCATCAGCCCAAGCACGATGCAATTGCGATACGGGTGCGGAAACGGTTCGGAGGATGTTTTGGTGACCTGGTCAGACGATTTCGAGAAGCTGGCTCCCTCGGTGAGGCTGGCCCCCTCGCCAAACAACATCGTGCTGATCGCCAATTGGCTATAGAACCATCCACGCGTTTGGTCGAGTGCTTCGCTGATGAAGTCGGCGGGGAATTGGTCGCGGAACCGGTCATCGTTCTGCTGTGGCCATCCCCACTGGGCAAAAGGCATCGCACCACTGTCGTACCAGCAATCGATCACCTCGGTCACCCGTTGCATTCGCGCCCCCTCGGCATAGGGCGAATCGTACGTCACCGAATCGATGTACGGTTTGTGCACCCGCAAATCGTCCGCCAATTCGGGGTTCGCGGCTTTTGCATCGGCCCACACCTCGGTCCCGTCGATTCCCGGTTTGGCCAACAATTCGTCATAGTTCCCAATCGCTTCCATTTGCCCCGTTTCTTGACAAACCCAAATCGGCAGCGGCGTTCCCCAATACCGTTCTCGCGACAAGGCCCAATCGACGTTCGATTCCAAGAAATTACCGAAGCGACCATCACGGATATGCTCGGGTTGCCATCCAATCTTCGCGTTGTTCTTCAGCATCAGGTCACGAAAACGGGTCGTCCGAATAAACCAACTCTGCCGCGGATACTGGATCAATGGATCCTCATCCGCGCGCCAGCAGAACGGGTACTCGTGCAAGTATTGCTCCAGCAGGAGCAGTCGACCCGCTTCACGTAGCGTTCGCGAAAGCGGCTTGTCGGCATCCTTGACCCAAACACCTTTCATCTCCGCAAAGTCGTCTGTAAATTTCCCGTCTGGCCCAACGGCACATAGCAACTCAGGACGTTCCGATTCAACAAATCGTTTCTGCTCGGTCATCAAGACTTCATAGTCGACCTCGCCGAATGCCGGTGCCTGATGAACCACACCGCTACCGGATTCAATCGTGACAAAATCGGCCGCGACGACGCGCCACATTTGATGCTCGGTTTCGCCACCGACCAACGTGCCGGTCGCGTCGCCAAGCGTCTTGTAGTAGTTATCGAACGGCGGGACGTATCGGTTGCCAACCAGCGATTTCCCGAGCAACGTTTCGACCACCGGCAAGTCTCGCTTCAGTTTCGCCGCGATGGTTTCGACTAACGCCGAAGCGATGACAAGTTCAACATCAAGCTCTTCGTCACGGACGACGGAATACTCAAGTTCAGGGTGAACCGCAGCGAACATGTTGCTCGGCAGGGTCCAGGGTGTGGTGGTCCAAACGACGAGCGAACGACCGGGCGAATCGACCAGGGGAAACAAAACGTAGACACTCGGGTCGGCCACTTCACGGTAACCTTGTCCCACTTCGCCAGCCGATAGTGCCGTTCCACCTTGTGCCCACCACCACACGATCTTGTGACCTTGGTACAACAACCCTCGCTCAAACAGGGTCTTCAGACTCCACCATACGCTCTCGACATAGCTTTGATGGTAGGTCACGTAAGCTTCGTCAAGATCGACCCAAAACCCCAATCGGCGCGTGAGCGTTTGCCACTGCTGCATGTACCGCCAAACACTTTGTTGGCACTTCTGGATAAACGGTTCGATGCCGTAGGCCTCGATCTCTTCCTTGCTGTGGATGCCGAGTTCTTTGCCAACCTCAACCTCGACCGGCAAGCCATGCGTATCCCAACCCGCTTTCCGTTCGCAGCGATAGCCTCGCATCGTTTTGTAACGCGGAAAGACGTCTTTGATCGCGCGGGTCAAACAGTGCCCCGGGTGCGGCATCCCATTGGCCGTCGGCGGGCCTTCGTAGAAAACGAATGACGGCGCGTCGCGACGTTGAGCTAGCGATTGGTTGTAGATGTCGTTCTCGTCCCAGAACTGCAGGATCTCCACTTCCAGTTCGGGAAAGCTCGGGCTGCTCGGGGGGGCGCGAAAGGGGCTGACAGAATCAGACATCGGCATTGATTTCGGGTGAAAAATGGCACGGTCGCAAACGAAGCCGAGCGACACGAACACGCTCGTCGACGTTCAGAGTGACAAAGCGGGAAAAGATAGCCGATTTTGTAGCCACGGTCAGGGTGTCGGCCTGAGGACGAAGCGGTTTGCTCAGTCGACCAAGTCATCGGCATCGTCAAAATCATCGAAATCTTCAAAGTTTTCGACTTCCTCGCCCTCTTCACCGCTGCTTAGGCCAAACTCAGCACTGATTTCATCGTCGATCTCGATCTCATAGTCATCGTCGAGTTCTTCTTCGAAGTCGTCGTCAAAATCGTCGTCGAAGTCGTCCTCGTCGATGTCGTCGAACTCGTCCACATCGTCGTCTTCGTCGAGCCCATCATTGAACCCTTCGTCCGTTCCAGGAGCTTCCTCGTCGCCGGTGCCGAAGCCATCATCATCGTCGTTGTCATCGTCATCATCGTCCAAGTCATCCTCGTCGTCGTCGTCAAGGCTCGAATGCGGCGACGAGACGGTCCCACGCCGCAACGGGGATGCCGGGAAATCTGTTCCTGTCAGGGATCCCCCCCTCAATTCCGGCTGATTCCACTCGGTCGAATCCAAACAGGACTCCATGCTGGGCGCCGAATCACTCGGAGCCATTTGCTGTGCTGCGAATTGCTGTGCTGCGAATTCGTGAGGCGCGGTTTCGATTTGAACAGGAGCAGCGATAGACATAGGAAAGGGAAGTCTCGAAAGATTCGTGAAGAAAATGCTGGCAGCTTCAGTCTTGCTGCAGCCGTTCAACCGATGAATTTGGGCAAGCTAGGGAAACTCACATGAGTTTCTCGGTCGATCCGGTTTTGTCAACGCCGTGAAGCTGGACGGGCCGATGGTGGATGCAGTGATCTGGCTAACTTGAGCCACATTTTGATACCTGACATCGAACCGACAAGCCGACTGCGGGGATTTCAGGACAGGATTTTGGCCAGAATTCGTGATTTCCCCGATTTTGGCTCGTTTGAGCCGATGACTTCGGCCCCATTTCCTCGGCCGAAGCAACCAGAAACAGGCAATCCACTCGATACGGATCCGACATGACCAAGTTTGCCGCCTACGCTGCCAGCCTTATCGCGATTTGCTCCTTCGCCTTCGCCGCAGGGTGCGCAGGACGACAATACTCACACATTTTGAGGCAAGACGACGTCGATATGGTCGGCAGCCATGCAGCGGGAGCCGCGACTTGGAACCCCTTGGTTGACGAGTCGGTCGCCAAGTTGCTCGGCCGTTGCCCTCCTGCGATCCAGGCGGTTGGATTTGACATGTCGGGGCAGGTTCCCGGCCAGTTGGCTGGCCATATCGGGGCCGAGGGACAAGTCGGATCCGCTTTAGCGGCGGGGCCTGCGACCGTATGCTTCATAGGCATTGAAAACAAGAGTGCCGAAGAGCTGATCGATTTCAAGGACCAACTGTACGAACGGGTCGATTCGCAGATCAATTCGGCTGAAACGTTCCGTTGCATTAGCCGCCGGATGGTCGATGCGGCACTGCTTGAGACTCGGCTTCGCCCCGATTCGCTTTTTCTGCCTGAGAATCGACAGATTTTTGCCGCCGCGCTCGGCAGAGCGGGCACGCCCGTCGACTATTTGCTCTACGCGACGATCACCAGTGGCACCACAGACCGGAACAGCAGTAGCCAGCGGGACTATGTTTTGACGCTTGAGATGGTGAACCTCAACACGGGCGACTTCCTGAAGGAATCGGCCAAGATCCGTAAAGGCTACTCGAAAGCTCGCACTGGAAAATGGTGGAATTACGGGCCCTTCGGCCAAGCAGATGGTTGAGCCAGCAAACTCGCATGTATCGATTTTGGTCTTCCGCTCTGCCGCTCGTCGTTCTGCTGGTCATCAGCGGATGTGCGGGGGGGCTGCGCAAGATCGACAACGCTCGCGGGGCTTTTGCGGCGGGCGATCTGGACACCAGTGCCGAAACGCTGTCCGAACTCGCTGAATCACGACGCCGTTTTGCGGATGCCGCAGCACTCGACTTGGCCATGGTTGAACTGGCAAGGGGCGATGCTCGATCGGCAGAACAACGCTTTCGCAAACTGCGTGATCAATTCGACGCCCAACCGAAGCTTGCCCCCCTATCCGAAGTGGCGTCGATCGTAACCGACGATACCGCTCGCGTTTTTCGCCCGACCGGGTACGAACAAATCATGATCCGCACCATGTTGGCGGTTTGCTCCTTAGCTACCGACGGTGCAGACGCGGAAAGCTACGCGATGCAGGCGGTGATGCGGCAGAAGGAACTTGCCTCGGAAGCCGAAGATCGTGGCGTGGAGGATGTTTCCCAGGCGTATCAAGCGGTTGCGTTCGCTCCGTACATCCGCGGTATTTTACGTGAAGCGACTCACCACGATTACGACGATGCCGCAAAAGCGTACCAATTGGTCAGTGCGGTCCAACCCAGTTTTCGTGCGGCCACCCGCGACATGGAAAGGGCCAGCGTTGGCAGTCACAGTGCACCGGGGCACGGTGTGCTGTACGTGATCGGCTGCGTCGGCCGCGGTCCGGTGCTACGAGAAGTTGAAGCGCCGACAACGACTTCGGCCATGCAGATCGCCTCATCGGTGTTGAACGCCCAAAACAACCGTGATAACGACGAAGGCGACAGCGGCGACGTTATCGCCTTACCAAACATCGCATCCGTGAAGGTGCCAGCGGTCTTTGTGCCCGATTCGGGAATTGTCGCAATCGGCGTCCGAGCAGATGGTGTTGCCGTGGGAGTGACCGAGACGTTGACCGACGTTGGCATGCTGGCACAACAGCAAAACGACGCCGAAATGCCATGGACGATTGCTCGAGCGGTGATCCGACGCGCGGCAAAAGAAACCGCTGTCGCGACCGCTGGCAACTCACTCGGGCTTTCCGGTACAGCTGGGTCACTGTTCCATTTTGCCGCCTCCTCGGCATGGAGCAGTACTGAACACGCTGACACGCGGTGCTGGGGGTTGCTCCCACGGCAAATTCAAGTGCTTCGGGTCGAATTGCCAGCGGGCGAGTATGACATCGGACTCCATTCGCTCGGCCCCACGGGAATGGAGATGGGCATCGGTCGAATCAAGCCGATCACCCTGATCGACGGGAAGAACGAATACATGATCGCGATCGCGCCCGACGAGACGATCTATTTGGCAAAATAGTTTACAATGCGTCGTCACCCGCTTGGACCACTTCGTGGTTGTCGGTTGTTCTCGCGAGCAACTTCGTCTCGGTGTCAGGAAACGCGTCATCGTCAAACGCCCCTAAATTCGTGTCTCTCCTCAAGGTCCACCGATGTCGCCACCTCGCGCTGCCATCTACACCGGTTCATTCGATCCGATCACGCTCGGTCATCTGCATATCATCAATCGGGCAGCCAAACTGTTCGACGCGTTGATCATCGGCATCGGGATCAACGAAGGCAAACGCCCCCTGTTTGAAACGTCCGAGCGAGTTTCGCTTGTGCAAACGGTGACCACCCATCTCGACAACGTTCGCGTGGAAGTGTTCGATGGTCTGGCCGTCGATTTCGTCCGCCAGATGGACGCTCGGATCATGGTTCGTGGGATCCGGCCCCTGACCGACACGGCGGGTGAGTTTACGATGATGATGGCCAACCACCAACTCGACCCAGGCATCGAAACGGTGTTCTTGATGGCTGATGAACGGTTCACGCACGTTAGCAGTTCGCTGCTGAAGCAGATTGCCTCGATGAGCGATGATGATTCTCAGTTGGCCAAATTCGTTCCGCCCCAAGTCATTCCCGCACTTCGAAACCAGATGGGCCGGTGCGACTGACCCACCTCGAACTTGCCAAATCTCGCTGGCGAACTACAGTCCCCACGTGAATCAAACGTTAGCACCTCGAGACAGAGCGTACGGCGGGATCCTGGATGTATCAGAAACACTACTTGATCGTTGGCGGCAGTCATGGCATCGGCTTCGGTATCGTCCAACGACTGCTAAGTCAAGGAGCTGCCGTGACCATCGTCTCACGGACTCGCGGGCGGCTTGACGAACTCGATGCAGACACCACTTCGAGCATCCACCACGTAGCGGCAGACGTGACGGGTGACCAGATCGATACGTTCCCCCTACCCGATCGGCTCGATGGACTGGCGTATTGCCCGGGCTCGATCAACTTGTCGCCGCTCCGGATGACGAAGCCAGAGCTGCTGCGCAGCGATTTTGAAGTAAACGTGGTCGGCGCGGTTCGCGTAATGCAACGAGCGGCGGCTTCCCTCAAAGCGGCGGATCTGTCGAGCATCGTTTTGTTTAGCACGGTGGCGGTTGGCACCGGGTTGGCGATGCACACCTCGGTCGCTGCCGCGAAGGGAGCTCTCGAAGGGGTCGCCCGTAGCTGGGCTGCAGAACTTGCTCCCAAAACTCGAGTCAATTGCATCGCTCCTGCTTTGACCGACACGCCGCTCAGCGAACGGTTGCTCTCAAGCGAGGCAAAACGAAGCTCGATGGCCAAGCTGTACCCGCTCGGCCGCGTCGGCACCATCGACGATATCGCCTCGATGGCGGTCTTTCTGCTTGGCGAAGCGAGCAGCTGGATCACGGGACAGGTCATTGCTGTCGACGGTGGTCTGTCTCGCGTGAAATCGATGTAAGCCATGCCCGATGGAAACACCGTTCATTGAATCGCCGACGATCACTTGCGGGCCAACGGGACCGTCGATCGCAGCGCGCCCCTAGCTGGACGGTTCTGCCGGAAATCCTCGAATCGGGGGCTCAAGCACCCCTTGGCTGTTACGCCACATCAGCGCGCCTTCGACGACCATCCATGCTTGCAATGCCAAGATTCCTATCCCGAACACAATCAGTGTCCAATTGCGGTCGGGGATCCAGTTGTAGACCAAGTCGTAGGTCATCGCCCAAGCGGGCATCACCAGCATGATGGCCATCGGGATGGCGACAAACGCGAAGGGTTTGCTGCGCCGAACCAAGTAGAACACGGCGACCATCAAGGCCAAGCCAGCAAGCAATTGGTTGGTCGCTCCGAACAGTGGCCACAGCACCATCCCCCCGGTGCCCGGCTTGTCCCCCACGCCGAGGGCGATGGCTGCGGCGACTCCTACCGCAACTCCGGTCGCGACGAATCGATTGGTCAGCGGCTTGATGTGAAGGCTGTTGCCCAATTCCTGCAGTACATAGCGTTGCAAACGCGTCGCGGTGTCCAGGGTGGTCGCAGCGAAACAGGCGACCAAAACCGCCATGATGGCGATGGCGAACTTCAGCGGCAGACCGATCACGGACAGGAAGTTTGCTCCGCCGTCGATGAAGGCCGCCAACTTCTGCGGCAACTTGTGATCCTTCCATCCGCCGGGCGTTCCGTCCGCCTTGGTGGTCCGGTAGTAGGTCCGCCAGGCAGCGGACCCGGTCAGCGCGGTTCCATCCGCGGCAACGACGTTGGAGTATTGACCGACACCCTCTACGGTCGTTCGTTCGACAGGCCCCATCCCAACGCCAGCGCAACACGCAAGAATCACCAACACGGCCAAGGCGCCTTCGAGCAGCATCGCCCCGTAGCCCACCGCTTGCGCGTCGGTTTCACAATCAATCTGCTTGCTGGTCGTACCGCTGCTGACCAAGCAATGAAAACCGCTGCAAGCGCCACACGCGATCGTGATGAACAGGAACGGTAAGATCGGCGGCGCATCAGCAGGCACATTTTCCGGTTTTGCAATCGCGGGAGCCGATGCGATCAAGTCGGCTTGGCCCGAAAAGGATGCAAGCGTCAAACCGATCACCAAAAGTGCCAGCGCAACGTAGAGTTGGTGACTATTGATGTAATCACGTGGTTGTAGCAACAGCCACACTGGCAACACCGAAGCCAAGAAAGCGTAGACCAACAACACCAACGTCCAAACCACCACGGGAGTGAAAAATCCACCCTCGTTCGCCGGCAGTTCAATCGGCCAAACATAGGCTCCGCAGTAGACGGCTGCGTACAAAATAAGCAAGCCCATCAAGCTGGGGATAAGCAAGTGGCCGTTTTTCTTGTAGACCCAAATCCCGATACCGATCGCCACCGGCATTGCGATCCAGACGCTAAGGACCGATTCGGGGTAGATCGCAAAGATAATCGCAATGACGAGTCCAAAGATCGCGAGCACGACCGACAAGGCAAGCGCCAAGACACTTAAGAAAAGTACCTTCGCTCGCGGGGAGATCAGCCGCCCCGCCACTTCGCCGATCGTTTGACCACGATTCCGCAGCGAAATCACCAATGCTGCCATGTCATGCACGCCGCCAATCAAAATGGAACCAAAAACCACCCAAAGCAGCGCCGGCAACCAGCCCCAAAAGACCGCTAACGCAGGCCCCACAATCGGCCCCGTCCCCGCAATGCTGGTGAAATGATGCCCAAAAATGACCGACCGACGCGTAGGGACAAAGTCAATGTCGTCACGCAATTCATGGCTCGGAACGACTGCATCTTTGCGGAGCCCGAACAACCGGCGTGCAAGCCATCGCCCGTAGGTATGGTAAGCGACGATAAAACCGACGAGCGATGCAAACGCGACAACCAAAGTGCTCATGGAACGCAGCGGATCAGGGAAGGAGGAAGCAACAAACCCACAGGGCAACCGCCCTATAGTAGTAGAAGATGAGATCCGCCCTATAATACCGCGAAACAGATGGAGGCGTTGTACGGTCAGCGTCGGTTCGAAGCAAAAATTGAAACGGGAAATACGAAGCGTGGGCGATTCAATCGAAAAAACAGTCATCATCGGTAGTGGTCCCGCAGGCTGGTCGGCAGCCATCTACGCTGCCCGCGCGAATCTGACCCCCGTCGTTTACGAAGGCACCGTGCGGCCCGAAATGATCCCGCTCGGGCAATTGGCGTTCACGACCGAAGTCGAAAACTATGCCGGTTTTCCTGCGGGCAATGTTCGAGCCTTCGTGGAATCCGCGGTTGACAAGGATCGTCACTGGAACTTGCCCATGGCGCCAGCGGGACATGAAAAAGATGGCGCCCCGCACTATGCGGTCCAAGGGGTCGAATTAATGGAGCTGATGAAACAACAAGCACTGAACTTCGGCACACGAGTGGTGGGGGATGACATCGTTAGCGTCGATTTTTCGGATGACGTCCATGTTTTAACGACCCTCAGCGGTGAGACCGTCAAAGCACACACCGTGATCATCGCGACCGGCGCAAGAGCCAACTACATGGGGCTCGAGAGCGAAGAGAAGTACAAGAACAAAGGCGTCAGCGCTTGCGCGGTATGCGACGGAGCACTGCCGATTTACCGAGGCAAACCCTTGGCCGTCGTCGGTGGAGGTGACTCGGCCGTGGAAGAGGCGACGTATTTGGCAAATCTAAAAGATGCTGCGACCATTTACATGATCATTCGTCGTGACCAGATGCGTGCCTCTCAAGTCATGCAAGACCGCGCGCTGAACCATCCGAAGATTGAAGTACTTTGGAATACCGTCGTCGACGAAGTCCTCGGGGATGAGAAGATGGTGAACGGCTTGCGATTGAAGAGCACAGCGGATGGCTCCAAGCGAGAATTGGCGGTCGGTGGCATGTTTGTTGCCATCGGACACACACCGAACACGGCGTTCCTCGATGGGGCGGTTGCGATGAACGAGGCGGGCTACATCCAGTGGTCGAAATCGTTCCGCACTAACACAAGCGTGAAGGGAGTTTTCGCCGCGGGGGACGTCGCGGACGACTACTATCGCCAAGCAATCACTTCGGCTGGAACCGGATGCATGGCGGCGCTCGATGCTGAACGCTACTTGGCAGAACGAGAAGCCTAGTCGTGCAGGTTAACGTCTGAGGGCGAGATGCTAGTGGACCGTCAAGGTTACAACGGCGAGTTTGGACGTAGTGGACTTCGCCAGAAGTCCCTAAGAACATTTGAGTTACGGATTTCTGGCGAAATCCACTACCCTAAAATTGAATGCTGACGGTCCACTAGGCACGCTGTCCAGGTTTACGACCCGGCAACGAGTTGTAAGTACTTGACGAACCGATCGTTGGCTTGGCCGCGATCGCTGTAGTGTGTCGCCTCGTCGATCAAATCACCCACGGCATCACGCAACGTTCGCATTTCGACGTCGGCGCGATCGCCAATCTGTTGCAATCGCTGTTTCAACACCATGGCGTCAGGGCTCGACGGATTCGAGCCGCGGCGAAACGCACGAAGAGCGGAGACGACTTCGGCGTCCGAACGCCGGCCTCCCTCATCCACAAACTGCAAAATCTCCGTCACGACCAAGCCAGCGACGTCGGTCTGTGGCGTCGGCGCAGCCGTTCGGCCTTGTGCGGGCTTCGCCGCTGCCGTGGGCCGGCGATTGCGACGACGGTCAGCCATTTTTAGCCGACGCAACAGGTCACTTCGTTTCGCCATGGCCTCGTCTGTTGGATCGAAAACACCGAAAAGGAATGCGAGTAGGAAAAGTAGCAACCGATCGCGCAGTCGCGGTCGTCACTGTAAAAGGAGAACGCGAAAATACCGAGCACGCACCGCCATGGAAAACACCACTCCCCGGACGTTTGCGGAAATCTGTACCCCGCTGAGGGAGTTTGCGCGGCACTCGGCCCCAACCCTTGTGTTTTGTTCCAGCTAGAGTATTTCAAAAATTGACATGGGATGTAGGGCCGGTTCCTACCGGCCGAATCGAGGCAGTCCGGTGGGAACCGGACCTACGTGTTTTATGGAAATGCTCTAAGAATTGCGGTAGGACGGACTTCCAGTCCGTCATTTCGGTCAACAAAGAATGGACTGGAAGTCCGTTCTACAAATTCGCGGCAACCCCAAAAGGAAGGTGTGACAGACCACGAGCGCTCTCTGTCACTTTTTTTCTTAAGGTTGTGGACCAGGGACTAGCTTGCCGCCGACGCCTGCCGACTCATCGCGAACCCGTATACCGCGACAACGACGAAGCAAATGAGCGGCAACACGAATGAGACGCGAACAGATTCAAGCAGCGTGCCGCCAAGCGTGATGTCCGATCCGTCAATGATCGAACCTTGTAGCGGCGGCATCAATGCCCCGCCAACGATTGCAAAGATCAACCCGGCCGAAGCCAATTTTGCGTCTTCTGGGTTCAATCCATGAAGTGCCAATCCGTAGATCGTTGGGAACATCAACGACATGCATGCCGACACGCCGATCAAACAATACAGTCCGGTGTAACCCTGCAACAAAATCGCACCGCCCGTGAGCAACATGCCACCGATCGCTAGAACGCCCAGCAGCAATCCCGGCCGTAAGTATTGAAGGATCGCCGTACAAGCAAACCGACTGACTAAGAAAATCACCATGGCCACAATGTTGTACCGCTGTGCCTCGGCAGCGGTGAGTCCCAGCAGGGTCATCCCGTAATGAACGATAAACGTCCAACACATGATTTGGGCCCCCACGTAAAAGGACTGCGCCGCAACACCACCGAGGTAGCGGCCCGTCGTCAATCGCTGGACCAAGGCCCCGAGAGAGATCTGTTCATGGCCACTGCCAGTGTCGGGCATCTTTGAAATCAAGAAGGTTGCCATCACGGCCAACACCACCAGTGCAATCACGACATAAGGTATTCGGACCACCGATAAATCGTGGGTCTGCATCTCGGCATGCTTTTCGGGTTCGTTGTCACGAAACGATTCGAGCGATTCGATCATCAAACCGTCCACTTCCGATGGACGCATCGTGGCGTACTCCGGATGTTGGGCGGCCTCGGCCGCCTTGAACGATTCGGTTTGCAACGCAGGCAAAATGAACTGACTCGCGACAATCATCCCCGTCAACGAGCCAATTGGATTGAACGCTTGAGCCAAATTTAATCGACGTGTGGCGGTCACGGGACTGCCCATCGACAAGACAAACGGGTTTGCGGTGGTCTCCAAAAAGGCGAGGCCGAACGTCAAAATGTAGAAGCCAACCAAGAACATGCCAAACGACATCTGCAAACTGGCGGGAATCGAGATCAAGGCTCCGATCGAATACAACGCTAAGCCCGTTATGATGCCGGCTTTGTATGAAAATTTTCGGATCAACAACGCGGCGGGGATCGCCATCGTGGCGTATCCGCCGTAAAAGGCAAACTGGACCAAGGAGCTCTCAAAATTGCTGATCAAAAAGATCTCTTTGAAGGCTCGCACCAACGGGTTGGTAAAGTCGTTGGCAAATCCCCAAAGCGCAAATAGCGACGTCACCAAAATGAACGCCGTCAAATACTGCTTGGGAACGACTCGAGTGTGATCCTCGGCGGCTTTGAGCGAATCAGCCGACGGATCCTGACCGGAATCGGGAGAATCGGTATCCGTGGGCGGTTGATACGGTGTTTCCATCGTGAGTCCGTTAGCAATAAAAAATGTGGGTGGGGGGAGAGTGCAAACGCTGGTGAACACAGTATAGCGTTTCAGCGGACCCTTCACACACTACGACGGGAACGTGTAGCCTTTGCGTCGCGGGTAGGGATATTCTCTCCGTGCGTTGGCGGCATCGTTGTCGATAAATTCCCATTTTTGGGGATCCCATTTCAACGACTTGCCCTCGAGTTCTTCGCCGAGCGCGTAGGCAAGGATCCCGAGGTGGCATACCGCAACGCTGCGAGCGCCGGTTTCGATCGGACAATTCGGCTGTTTACGGCTCTTTAAACAATTGACCCAATCTTGACGGTGCCCGTGATGACTATCGGCAGGGCTTTCGTAAAGATGAATCTCATTCTCGCCAATGGGTTCCTTCAAGGTGTTGGTGAGCGGCTTTTCACAATAGATATCTTTGCCGGCTTGACACGCATCCATGAAGATTAAACATGCCAATGACCCGGCGTGCCGATCGCGACGGCATCGATGTCGTCACGGGCGAGGATGTCGTGGTAATCGACGTAGGTTTCGCAGTCACCGTTGCCATAAGCTTGGTCAACAATCCGCTTTGCTTCATCGCGTCGGTTGGTGTCGACATCACAAACCGCGACCACTTGGATCTCCGGCATGTTGACGAAGTGCGGCAAATGAGATCCCCCCATCATTTTGCCGTTACCGATCGTTGCCAACGTAATCTTGTCGTTCGCCGGAGCGTTGGCCTGGTCCCCCACAGCTCGACCTGAAATCACCCAAGGCACCGACAACGCCGCAGTGGTCCTAACGCAGGAATGCAGCTAAGGGAGCACCGGCCCTCGGCTTCACGGTGTCGTTGGTGTTCACGGTGTCGTTGGTGCGGAGGCGAGACATAAAGACGCGAGGTTCGGCAAGATTTCCGAGTCGATTGACCTTTGCTGCCGCAATGCTCTGGCGAGCCGTCCGAGCGGAGCTTACGTTCGGCAAGTCGACGGGATGAGCGAACGCTTCTTCACGCTCGCCGATTTGCATGGCCTCGTTCAACAATTCCGCTTCGTGCAGATCTTTTACGGTGAACTTGGAATCGCCCTTTTGGATCGCGCTCTCGGATGAGGACGGGGCCAAAGCTTCCAATTCGGCTCGCAAGACGCGGACGTCTCGTGGTGCATCGATTCCCAAGCGAACCTTTCCCCCATCGACGCGGATCAACGTGATCGTGATATTCTCACCGATTTGAATCTTTTCGTTCAGTTTTCGTGTCAAAACCAACATGGCAGGCTCCTTTGCCCAACTGGGACGTCTTCGAATGATGCGACAACTGCGACGATTGCTCTATCCATCGGATTTCTAAGTCGTCGCTAACGAAGCTGTGGTGATGCACACCCCGTGCCAAAACCACACTGCAATCGAAAAAGTAGGCCTTAAGATAGGGTTGCAAAAGGACTTACCGACATTCGGGTTGGCTCCCGGCACGCTCAAGAGGCAGCGAAGGTGGAAAGATTTACAAGCTCGATTGTAGCTTGGGTGTGGCAAAACGGCGTTGACCCCCGCGTTCTTGGCGCGGTATTGCGAAGTTTTGACAGCGGTTCTTCGTTGCCCCTGCGGCAAAGATCCGCAAATCAAACGTATCCTTCCTTAACCCTTTCGTCGTTGAACCCCCGTCGTCACCTTGGCTGGCCCTCCTACAAAACCGCACCCGAATCGCTTCGCCGGAGTCGGCACCGTGCTGTCGTTCGCGTTGCTGCCTGCAATCATGACGGCGTTGGGATGCCAGAGCCGAGCCCATAACGATCTGTACCGCCAAAGGATGGCCAGCGAGATCCGAGTCTTAGAAGATCAGCTCTACGATGCGGACTACCAAAACCAGGTGCTCCGAGACCAATTGCAGCGAGCCAAAAGCCAAGCGGAGGCTTCCAAGCGTTCGGTTGGCGGTACGGTGCCCGCCCCGGAACCCCGTCCCCATCTCGCCCCTGATCGCCAACCCTCGCTCGATCCATCTTCTCTGCCCGATTCCATCGACATGGAAGACGGTTTTGATGCACCGCTGATTGATCCAGGGGAAGCTGTGCCGATGGACCAACTAGGCAATCCCTTCCTAGACACCGAAGATGTCCAGGGTATTGATGAAGAGCCAGTTGACGAACTGGATGCGGAAAGCGAAATGCTGCCGCTTCCACCACCGATCGGTGAACCCGAACCCCCTGGAAAAGCAGACACCGAGGTTTTGCCCATCGAACCGGGCGAATTGTTGCCGCCCCCCAATCCGGGCTTTGAGGAGTTGCCGACGCCGCCCGGACAGATCCAATTGCCCGACGCCGTTAAATCAACGCAGCCCAATCTGATCTTTCCTGAATCGTTGGAACTGCACATGGGACTTTCGGGAGGTCATCGATTCGATGATTCTGACGAGGCACAAGGCAGCGCTGAGTCCGGTACAACCGATGGTCTGTTCCTCGTCGTTCGTGCGCTCGACCGGCGTGGTGTCACGGTCGATTTAAATCAATTCGAGATCGAAGGCGAGCTGACCGTTGTGGCCCTCGATCCGACTCGTGATGCGGGAGCAGCCCGCATCGGCCGTTGGGAATTCTCGGCGGAAGAAGTCGCCAACCTCGTTCGCTCTCAGCCAACAAGCGGATTGCACATCCCCGTCAAATGGCAGGATGCGAAACCAGCAGGTGACGAGGTCGTCGTTCATATCCGGCTACGCAGCGATGAGGACGAAATGCGATGCGAGGGCCGCATCAACACGAAAGAATCGTCCAAGCTCGCCAAGTGGCTACCGCGCAGTGATGAAGCGGCTCAGCGGTAGTCGTTGCCCTACCAAACCGCCTCGTACTGTTCGGGCACCCGATTGCGCGAGTTATAAGTGTTGACCCGTTGCGTCGGTTTGCGATCGAGCGTTTCCAGCGGGTACTTTGCAGCGCACCATCCAAGGATGCTGCCCTTGAAATTCCTGGCATCCCAACCTTCGTCGATCAATTTCCGAGCGTACTTCTCACTTCGGTATCCAGATGTGCAGTAGGTGATCACCGTGCGGCCCTTGTATTTCGCTGGGTCCTTTTCAAATTCACTCGCCGGAATCGCACCAGGAATCACCGAGACGCGGTATTCCGGTTCGCTACGGACATCGACCAGCACGAACGAGGGCTCCGTTGCGATTGCCTGCTGCTGATCGTCCGTTTTCTGCGTCGCGGCTTGATCGGTCAACATCTTACGGAGTTGCGGAGCGGAGATTTCTGGGACTGCTGGCTTCTTCGCGAAAAAACTCCCCAATTGAGCCTCACTCGTGTTTTTGATTCCCAGGGTGACCATCACGATGGCCGCGGAAAGGATCAGGATTCGTTTCATCTTCAATACGCCGTTTCGGTTTTATTGGTAAATCGAGCTTTCGGGGTTTCCGCCGGCTCGCAAGTAGGCAACAAGGTCGGCGATTTCTCGCGAGGTAAACGTGTCAAGCAAACCGGCCGGCATCATGCTTGAGGTCGCCGGTATCGCCTCCTCGATCGTATCACGGTCGATACCGGTTTGCCGAGCGGGGTCGAGCATGTTCGTCATGACCTGCAACTTATTGCCCGAAAGATTGACGACACGTCCCACGACAATTCGGCCATCGTCGGTCAAGAACTGCGTGGCGCCATACTGATCGCTAATCTGTTTGCTGGGTTCGACAATCGCGGTCAACAGATCGCGTGGCGTAAACCGACCGCCGGCACCGGTCAAGTCAGGCCCCAGAATCCCGCCTTGGTATCCCATTCGATGGCATTTGAAGCAACTTGCCTCACCAAACACCTTCCGGCCACGCTCGAAATCAGGCTTCGTTGCGGAACCCGTCACAAGCGACGCCAAATCATCCGCAGTCCATTGTTTCACCAGTGGCCTTGGCTCGGCCGTCGCTTCCGACGCCGATGCATCCCTCGCGGTGAGCACCTCGGCAAGCTGCTTCTTGGTTTCTTCGCTGACATGCTCGAGCGCCGCGTTCTTGATGTTGTCAATGAATCCACCAAACGAGGCACCGCCCCGAGCGGATTGAATGTCGCCGAACCAAGCAAAGTAACGTCGGTACAGATCCGCAGTCCAACCTTCTTCGACCGATCGCAGCGTCATCGCATATTGGATTTGGTTCTCTTGGCTCGGTGACGCTTCCATTTCATGAACGACGCGGCCGACAATTTCTGGTGCATCCAAGTAGACCAGCCACTGAGCCAATTCGCGATCGACTTGGTGATTGCCGCTTGGGAATTCGCCATTCAACGTCGCGATGATCGGTGCTGCCTCGGCCGGCGTTATGCCGCCCAACCGAATCGCCACGAGCGAATAGGCCCTCAGCAGATCCGTTCGCAGCGCTGGCGACAATGCACCCCAGTCGATTTCGTTGAGTGCTGCGAGGCACGATGCTCGATCGGCATCACTTCCGTGCCGCGCCACGGCGACGACACCAAGGATTCGGGCTTTCGGATCGTCCAAGGCCAACACACGATCACGCCAAACATCGATACCGCGTAGCTCGAGTGCGATCCGCGAGACAAAACGAATCGCCCGATCGGGGTGACTCAGGTTCGCAATCGCTTGATCCATTGCCCCCTTGGCTGGCAATGCATGCGTCGCTTCAATCGCATGACGAAGCTCACGAAGAGTCACCGGTTTCTTTTCCGCTTCAGCGATAGCCGGGCTCACCGGCTCGGTGGACTCGTTGCCGGTGTATCGAATCCGGTACAAACCGCTTTGGGTGCCTCGGCCGCCGACGGTAAAGTACATCGCGCCGTCGGGATGGATAACCAAGTCCGTCGCGGGCAAAGGAGCGGCTGTGGCAAACGTTTCAAAGGTCCCCGCGTACGAGCTGCCGTCGGGCGTCAAATGGACGGCGTACAGATTGCCGTAGCTCCAATCGGCAACAAAAAGCGCATTCTGATACCGTTGGGGAAACTTCGCTCCGTAGCCGAAACAGATGCCCGTCGGTGATCCTGGCCCGATGTCCACGGCGGCGCCAAAGGAATCAGGATAGGAGGCGGGCCATTTTCCGGTGCCGTTTCGCCATCCGAACTCGGCACCACTGATCACATGATTGATCCGCGTCGGCCGATACCAAGGCGTCCCAATATCCCATTCCATGTCCGCGTCATACGTGAAGAGTTCGCCATCGCGGTTGAGTGCGATGTCATAGGGGTTGCGAAAACCAGTCGCGAGCAATTCGAAATCACTGCCGTCCGGCTTGATCGAAGCCACAAAGCCACCAGGGGCCAATCGAGTCGCATTGTGCCCACGAGCATCTGGCATGCGGCCAAGCAAATGGTCTTCGCCCCAGACCGGCGGGACTCGGCTACGTGAGATGTTTTCCGGCAATGTCGTGTTATTGCCAGCGCACAGCAGGATTCGCTGTCCATCGGCAGACAAGATCAAGGCGTGCGGCCCATGTTCGCTGCCTCCGTTGAGAGGCAAGAGATGCTCACGAGTGTCATATTGGTCGTCCCCGTCGGTATCGGTCAGCCGCCAAACGCCGCAGGCGTTCACGGCTTCGCCCGAAATGCCCCCGCGATTGGCCCCCCGCTTTTTGGTCGATGGTGAGACGTTCACGTTGGCGTACAACGATCCAAACGCGCAAAGCAAACCTTGAGCTCCGACCAAATCGATTTCCATCTTTTCGACGACCGGATCGTTGCCGGACACCTCAATTCGAAACAACCCGCCATATTGGTCGCATGCCAGCAAACGGCCTTTGGGATCGACGGTTAAACTGACCCAAGAGCCTTGGGTTTCACCCGGAACGTCGTACACCAAATCAACGGTGAAGCCGTCGAGGGTGCTAAAAAGCTGCGCCGGTGTGGCACCGAATCCCTCCGCTTGCGCCGGATACGAAGCCGTGATGCAGAGCAACGAAAACAGACAGGCAAATAACGGAAAGAGGCGCATCGAAAGAGGTTCCTTGCGAGGAGAAAAGGGGCGTGCGGATCGCATGCGGATGAGGAGATGGGTATCGCTTGCGGGCGAGGAAATCACAGTATACCCGAACAGCGTGGCTGTAGCCAACACTGGCGAGATCCACTTGCAGTTTGCTCAAACCCCGTTAGAAAAACACCCATTCGCTCCTTGCGATCGTGTGGCGGACGCTCGTTGGACTCTTAGCGAAATCACTTCTCAACTCCATCATCTATCAGACGAATTTTTCTTTTTCTGTGACGATTCGCTACCGAGCGAAAACTCGCTCCTTGCGGCTTCGCCCCCCTACGACGGAAAGACCATCGCCCTATGACTAAGAAGCCCATTTCTTTGCTGCCCACTTCGATGACCCCTGACGCGATGAAAAACGACAAAGCGGAACTTCAACGAGCGTTGGGTTGGGACCGTGATTTGGCCAGCAACGCGACCGAGCGTCAACATTTGCACGACTACATTACGCTGCAACTCGCCTCCGCCGGACTGCTGCCGCCCGACGGCGACCAGGCCCAGTCGATGACGGCCTTCTCCGCAGGCATTTTGGAGAGTCTGCGAGCCAAGACCCGTTTGTTGGCGGAATATCGAGCACCGATCGATTCGCGGATCGAAACCTTCCTGCATCGCTATTTCCAAGAGGTGATCGACGGCGATCGGCTACGGCTCCCTGGACGAACCTTGACGCTCGATCGGCATGGTATGGGGCGTGAGTTGAGCTTGCCAGCCGGTGGGCATCGCTTCAACAACGAGCTACTCGAATCGTATCGCTGCCTCAACGGGGTGCTTCACAATCCGCGGGCCGATCGCCGCACCACCTCAGGCACCTTTCATGTCGTTTCGGGTGGGCTACCGATACCGAACGACAAACGGGTCGTGCCCAAGCATGTCTTCGCCAACCTGTTCCGCGCCGCGATGTCGCCGCCTGAGGACTTGATGTTGCTGCCCTACACCGCCAAGTCGGCGCAGCCATCCCATACTTGGGTTTCCCTGCTGCTGCGCCCGTTGGTCTGTCCTGCGGTACCCGGATACAGTGATGCCAAAACCATGGAGACTCGGTTCTATGCTCCGGGTTCCTTGGTCAGTAACCTTGATTTTGTCGAATCGATTTTCGGCAACGCAGGCGATCCCTTCAGCCCTCGCAACGATGCGGGTTTGGATGTGCGGTCATGGAGCGGTCATACCGGATGCGTGATCTTGGCGCCCCATTTGACATCGCTGACGAAAAAGGAACTTGGCCTTCCTCACTATGACGATGCCAATGAGCGCCAGCGTCGCGATTCCATGTGTTGGAAAGATCCATCCGAATGCTACAACGATGGCGGTGCATTCAAGCTGACTTGTCGCGATGCATCGGGTGTGATCGTGACGCTGATTGCGGACAACTATTTTGGATATTGCAAGAAAGAAGTCAAAACACAACTCAGTTACGCGACGAACTTGATGGGCGGCTGTGAAGAAGAACATGCCGGTGGCGCTCTCGCCTTTGCGTCCTATTCCCTTGGAGACGAGTTTCAAGTCAACAGCCGCCGCTACAATGGACGTCGGTTTGATGATGTTGCACGTGACTACGAATCGTTTATCGATGTCCAACCCGAAGGCTACGGGGTCGATAAATTTGATCCGACCGTGATCTACATTCCCGAGGATGCCAAGGCCACGTTGCACCAGCGCTGTATCCTCTGGCAGCGGGATGGCAAGGAACATCGCATTGCCTTGTCACCTCAGCATATCTATATCGCTCCAAGTGGCTACAAAATTCGTCTTGAAAAACATCCGGCCGCACCCTCATGGCGTTTGGTCGGTTCGGTAGGCGAAGGCGTTTTCTGCCACAAACCGTGTACCGTCAGCGGTGGCGGCAAGAGTGAGATCAGCAAGAGTCTCCGCGACTACATGTTGTATGGTCCGATCTTCGTCAAAGATCGTGAAGACGATTTCCAAAGGCTCGAAGAGATCTTTTCGCGAAGCTATCACGACCGATGGTCCTCCCACTACGCGGGTCGCACCGACTACACGGACCAGCCCAGTCGTGGTGTGCTCGATCCCGATCGCAGCCTCGGTAGCGTGATTCAGTTGCTGACGCCAACGCCCGATTTCAATGACGAATACAACAATTGGCTGGCGAGTATCCCCGATCATGTCTACGCGATGGCCCTGATCATCAAACGTTTTGTCAAAACGGGGATGGAGAACAACTGGCAAGACTATTTTGGCGTCGACATTGTGAATGGGTCACCAGGGCATGAGCTCAAAATGGACGGGAGGTCTTTAGTCGGTACCTATTTGCGAGTGGGATTGGACCAGAACCGCTGGCGAACCTTCAAAGTGCGGCAAGATTTTGTCGCCGCGGACAAGGTGCAACGTGAAGACGATATCAGTGCGAGCGTGGTGGTGCCTAGCGAAGCCGTCGAACACGTGGGGAATGCAATCTTGCCGGCCGACAGCTATAAGTTTGTTGAGAACTGTGAATTTCGACTGTTTCAACGCCCCGATGATGCGGTGCACCGTGGATTGGACAAACAAACCGAATGGGATCTCTCGCGAACGGGGAATTTCATCAGCAACTTTGAAGCGCTTTCAACCGCCGAGGCAAGAGAGATTGTTGCCGACGCAATCGAGTTTGATAAGTTCACCGGCCCCATGGCCGAGTTGTTGCAAAAGGCTGCGGCGGTCCAAACGGGCTATGTCGTCAGCACCGCAGACCCACGACTTGTCGATGGAGTACGAACCAAGAATCCGCGATACCTGCAAGATCGCCCCGACATGGTCCGGTCACGCGATACCTATGTCGCGATGCGTGGGATGCAATTGCACCGCAGCCTGCCCGTTGATGCGCCGGTGCATACACCGGTTGGCGCGGTGCTCTCCGGACGCCGCAATAATCCACCCGATCCGACCGCTGGATTCCGCTCGTTGGCAGTCTATTCGCCACTGCACTATCAAGAATTGCCGGAATTGCTGATGGACTACGTCTGCTCGTTAACGGGCAAGAGCCCAAGCACGACGGGGGCCGGCAGCGAAGGTGCGCTGACCAAAGGGCCATTCAATGCGTTGATGCCTTCGATTGATCTGAATTCAGTGGTCGTCTCCATGATTTTGACAGGCCTTGGTGGATTCAGTACCGCGGCCGGACATGTGGGGCCGCGATTTGAAGTCGGTCATGATGTGTCGTTGTTGATCCCCGAAGTCTGGTGCCGCTTGGGGCCCGATGAGCGTGAACCCAAAGCCTTGATCGACGCGAAGATGCTCGAAAAGCTCGAAGATTTTGAGGTCAATGGCGAAACGATTCCCGCCAGCCGGTTGGGGTACCGCATCACTCGTCGATTCGTACGAACCTACTTGGCACGCATTTTCGACAACCCCGCCAAAGTGTTTACCCATGAAATCCTGCAACCCGAATTGCAAGACCGGGATTCGTTCATCGATGGAATTCGCTACATCGCTGAAGCTCAACAGCGTGTGGCTCGAGCCTATTTCGAGGATGGTGGCTATGAATTGGCTTGTCCGCCGCTGCAAGCCATCTTGAGCATCATGGCGTTTGGTGATTACGAGGGTAAGACTTCGAATGATCCTGAGGTCCGCGAAATGTTCACTCGCGAATCCGTTCTGGAAAGTGATTGGTACCATCGTAGGCTTCGCGAAAAACGTGACCGTGATGTGGCCCATTGGACCGCATTTGAACTGCGATTGAAACAGAGCATGGACACCTCCCAAGACAGCGACCTTGCAAGCGAATTGAGCCTTCAGGATCGGCTGGACTTCGTCAAAGGTATGCGAAAGAAAGCCGAATCGCCAAGCTACGAATCAGAGCTGCTGGGGACAATCGGTTGCGACCCCATGCGGCCAAGCCCCAAGGACAAGACCTTGCTTCATCGGCTGGCGACCCGCTAAATTCGACCGGGCGCGATTCAATTGCTGACTCCGTTGGATTTCAACGCGCGATCGGTATCCCGGTAGGGATCTTGGCCATGAGCCGGTGGTCGCGCTAGCAGCGACACCGGGATGCGAAAAACGATCCCGCTGCCTGTTCCGATTGCCTTTGACTGGACACAACCTATGTTTATGCTCGGTGGTCTTTATGCTGCCTTTCGAAATTGGAATGCCCCCGACGCAAGCGACGACTTTGCTTCCCTCGAAGAGGCAAATCACGCGGCGTCCACTCAGTTCGGCATGACGTTGTCGCGGCTCAGTGGAGAGCAGCCCGTGCTGTTGGTGTTTTTGCGGCATCTCGGATGCACCTTTTGCCGCGAAACGCTAGCGGACTTGTCCACGCGTCGCGAGCAAGTCGAGAAACATGCAACGATTGTGCTGGTCCATATGACACCCGAAGACGCGGCTAGCCAGAAATTATTTGACAAATACTCCCTCGGGGATGTGCACCGGATTAGCGACGCCGAATCCAAACTTTACCGTGCGTACGGTTTGACTCGCGGTCAAGCGCGTCAGCTGCTTGGCCCATCGGTTTGGTGGTCCGGTTTCAAAGCAGCTGTTTTGAAGCGTCATGCCGTGGGAAAACTTCAAGGCGACGGCTTCCAAATGCCTGGTGTCTTTTTGGTTCATCACGACCAGATCATCAAAGCGTTCCGGCACCGCAGTTCCGCAGATCGTCCCGACTATTGTGACATAGCGGAAATTCAATCGACGAACGAAAGCGACGGATGCAGCACTTAAGATTTCGTGGTCAGAAACTTTTCTACCAAAACCGCGAGGCTGCCGAATCGATGATCCGCCAAATCGATGATTTTCCATCGTTCTTCGAGCCGAGCGACGAACGTCCACTGATCATCGATTGCGGTGCCAACATCGGTGTGTCGATGCTGGAGTGGAAGCATCGCTGGCCTCAAGCCGAGATTCTTTGTTTTGAGCCCGATCCATTTGCCTTTGCCATCCTGTGCAAAAACGTCGAGGCCAATGACATCCCGGGCGTGCGGTGTCTGAATTTGGCGGTTGCGGATTCCGAGGGCACGACCCCATGGTACGGAAACATCTCTGCCAGCGGGGACGCGCGAGGAAATTCGATCGATCCCGCCTGGGGTGATCGCACCGCATGGGGAATCAATCGGACAACGACGCGCACGACGGTCCAATGTGTGCCATTATCGATCTACCTCTCGAAACGCACCGTCAGCTTCTTGAAGTTGGATATCGAAGGGGCGGAAGAGCAGGTCATCAACGAAAGTGCGGAATGCCTGGGCAACGTGGAAGCCGTCTATGTCGAAGTGCACCAGACCAAGGCAAGCGAATCCTACAACTCGTCAGGGCGGATACACAAGGCACTGGAGCAGGCGGGCTTCGTGGTCGAAGCCGAATCTCGTTTCCAGCAACATGCCTTGCCGCCACACCTGGAAGCGTGGCAGCGAGACACTCAGGCGACGCAAACGCAGTTGTTGGCCTGGCGATAGCCCACGTGCGGAAACGCCCGTTGGCGGACCGCCTGCAAACGGCGTCCAGAAGGACCGAGCCAGATGAAGGTCGATACACCCACCATGACCTGAGATAGGATTTGGCTAGAATTCTTCGTTGATCGTTTCCCTCGAAGCTCGCGTGCCTAGCGAACCCCAAAGCCCGTAGGGACTGCCGCTACCAGGCGGGTTGGAACTCGCTTGGGAATTGTTGCGGTACCAGACGGTTTCCGCATGCGAGTCGCCCGCGTCAATCGAATCGGTCACGAACTTCACCGCCCCATCGCCCATCAAAACATGGACACCACCTTGGTGGCGGCTGCTGGCCGTAACCACAGCGTCGGTCCCGTGGCCCCCTGCAATGCACACCTCACGATTGGGAGCCAGAATCGTATTGAACTGAGAGTAGAGCGGCCGGAAGTCGGCCCAGCGGAAACCTCGCTTGTTTGCTGCGCCACCGATCGGTGGTAGCCCACTGCCGGAATCACTTGGGCATCGATAGGCCGGTACATCGCTGGCCCATGGCGCGTAACGGATTGCGTAGGGAGCCGGACCACTCGGTGGCCAAGCTTCGTTCTCCGCATCAACCGATGGATTCGAGATGACTTCCCATAGGGCCTGCTGTTCCATGAATGGCAAAATGCCGACCAGGTAGCTCAACATGTGCCGCGAATAACCCACTGGCGCTGCGGGTGCCAACACGTGGTTGTCTGCGGTGTTCCAATTGTCCTCCGTTTCATTCGTACCCCCCGTTCCGTGCATCGGCATGGCACTGAACGCGGAGTGATAGTTGTGAATGGCCAAACCAATTTGCTTGAAATTATTGCTGCAACTCATCCGTCGTGCGGCCTCACGAGCCGCTTGGACCGCAGGAAGCAAGAGTCCCACCAAGACGCCGATGATGGCAATCACCACCAACAATTCGACGAGAGTAAACGCGGTTCGTTTCTTTGACATGATTCTGTCCCCGTTAGAAAAGGAAAAAGTAGGGCGAGAACAAAACGCCCTCGATTCAACGAAAAGGTGATAAGGCTCTACGTGACGCATCTCGAAATGCCACGTGACCGATAGTTGTCAATCGTGACCTGGTTTCAGGCCGGTCGGGCAAGCGGCTTGCCGCTAAGGCCGTGCAGACCCGCCATCCGTCTCCTCCAGACCTGCTTCATACGCCGCAATCTCCTCTTCACTCGTGGTTACCGGCACCGGTTCGCTCGAAGACCCGCAGCCCAGCGCAGCCGAAAAGGGAACCGCGAGAACAGCGAGCAAAAGAAATCGATACAACATGAAAAGGCTCCAAGGGAAAAGAACAAAACAGAAAGCCACCCTTTGTGGTGCGTGGATTCACTCAAATATGAGGGGGCTCGCAGATGGAATCACGGTTTTTGCGTTGCAGCGGTGGACTAAAAACGGAATTAATCGAAAATTTTTCTCTCGCGTCCGAAACTTTTTGGTCCCAAGCGGGTTAGCCCTTTCCAAGGGTGATGGGAATGGATTCGAATGGGCAATCGACACCGTTCTCCACGTTCGTTCCGACACGATACCTTCAGGCTCCCCACGGCCCAGAGTCGTGCAGTTTCTAAGTCGTTTTTTATCAAGAAGGGGGTTGGAGTTCAGGCTTTAGCCGCAACAGCGCATCCCGCAGTCGCCTGAAGGCTAAATTCCAGCGCACGCCCCCGGCAGCGCACAGCCCAAATCCAATCGGGCTTCGTTCTCAAACGCGTCGGCGTCGGGCGAAGAGCTTTGTTCCTGGGTGCCTTCCGCTGCACTCCCGGCTCCGCATGCTCGCGTGTCCCACTTGACTCGAGAGTCCTTGTGTTGTATTAATGTAGTAACACAAAGGTTCAAGATGCAAATACACATCTCCAGCGATGGCGCACCGATCTATCAGCAGATCGTCGACCAGATTCGGTTTCGAATCGTTTCGGGTGTGCTCGCCAGCGGTGACGAGTTGCCGACGATTCGGGGCTTGGCCGAAAGCCTGCAAGTCAATCCAAACACGGTGGCCCGTGCCTACCGGGAACTGGAGCACGAAGGGCTTGTCGAAAAGAGACGGACGACTGGGACCTTTGTATCGCAAATCGTCGAGCGTCACTCGGCCGCACAACGCCGCCGTATGATTGGCCCCCATATCGACAAACTGCTGACACTCTCTCGTCAACTTGGGATCCCAACCGAGGATCTGGTCACTTTGCTGCACAAACATGATGAACAGTTTTCTGCTCAGCCGAACCGCAAAGAGGAATCGCAATGAGTTTCGAAACAAACCCCCAATCGCTTGCGGTTGACGTTCACAAGCTGAGCCGGTCTTTCCGCGGCAACGTCGCTTTGGATCAGGTCAGTCTACAAATCCCCGTCGGTTCGGTCTTCGGACTCGTGGGGCTCAACGGTGCCGGCAAGACGACGCTGATTCGGCATCTGATTGGATCGTTCAAGGCCCAAAGCGGAACGGTACGAGTGATGGGCCTTGATCCGGTAGCGGATCCTGTAAAGGTTTTATCGCGCGTTGGTTACTTGACCGAAGAAGATTCGCTGCCGACATGGATGCGTGTGGGGGAACTTGTCGACTTTGCTCGAGGAATCTATTCGACGTGGGACGAGGCGTATGCCGCGGAACTGATCGACATGTTTGGATTGTCACGCAGCGATCGACTGCGATCCCTATCGAAAGGTCTCCGCGCACGAGCGGGGTTGTTGGTGGCGATTGCACATCGTCCCGAGCTGTTGATCCTCGATGAACCCAGCAGCGGACTCGATCCGTTGGCGCGACGTGATATTCTCGAAGCGATCATTCGAGCGGTCAACGACGAGGGACGAACCGTCTTGTTCTCGAGCCACTTGCTCGACGAAGTGGAGCGGGTTTGCGACACCGTGGCGTTGATGCGAGCGGGCCAAATCATCGAGACGACAACCGTGGAAGAAATGGAAAGGCGATACGAGGAAGTCACGTATCGAGCGGACTCGGTTGCTCCGCCGAATGTCGCGGGTGTGATTGGCTGGCAACGAAAAGGAAACGAATGGTCCGGCGTGATGGACGCGAACCTCTGTGATCCGAGGCCACTTGACCTGCCCGAGGATGTGACCGTTGTTTCGAGGCGCGAGATCAGACTGGAGAGCTGGTTTGCGGCCAGGGCGGGCCGGGAACGTCCCTCAAAATCGCCAAGCCAAAAGGAAACGGAGGTGTCGGATGTCGGATAACGTTGCACTGCTTCGCTTTCTGTGGTCGCGGCATCGATTCATGCTGCTTTCCTTCGTCAGCTTGTTGGCGATGTCCGAGGCGTTCTTATGGACGCGACCTCCGACCACATCGCCCGAAAGTAGCACCTTCGCCGCCAACGTGTTCTTCTTTGGCTTTTTTCCTGCGTTGATGTGGGGCATTTTCGCTTTCGATTTTGTCTACTGGAACAACTTGGAGTCACCGGAAACAGGTTACAGTCGCTGGTTGCTAAGGATGCCCATTTCTACTTGGAAGCTGGCAATCGTCCCGCTGTTGATGAAGACCGCATGGGTCACGCTCCTATGGTGCTGCATTGCGATCACCTGTTGGCACTTTGGTGAGTCCGTTCCAATCGTCATTCCGATTCTCAGCATGGCGGCAACGGGGTTTTGGGTCTCCGCCATTGCGTGGCGTCCGTTCCGAGTTGGCTGGCACCGCTTTGCGGCACTTGCTGTGTTGGCCCCGATCGCCGTGACCTCATTTGCGGGCCTTGGTGTTGAGGCGGCATCCCCGCGGCTGTCGGCGGCGATCATCGGTTGGATTTATGTTGGCGAAGCCGTGTTTTTTGTGGCTGCGGTCGCGTTTGCGTTTCACACCCTACCGGTCGCCCGCAGCAACGTTGCCGGAACGATGCCAGCCAAAGCCTCTCCGGTCGGCAAGCGTTTCTGGCAATGGCTCGATCGAGATCACGACGGTACATGCAGCGTCCATCACCACAACACAGAGTCGTCGGCACTGTCATGGCATGACCAGCGGCGGTCGCGGCCTTACCGAGCGCGGATGCTGTTATTCATTGTGCTGCCAACCTTTCTGTTCCTGCTGATGATGGAGTGGGACCCCGTCGCAATTTTGGTGATGGGTTCGATCATGATCTTTGTTTGCGGAAACAGCGGCGCGCATTGCATTGTCGAGCCAACGGCCCACAGCGTGACGACGACCTTGCCACCTTACTTGGCCGCCAGCCCGTTGGCGTCGGAAACGATTGCCTGGAGCCGGCTTCGATCCAACGTCATCAACTCACTTCTGTTCTTGACGGTCTGCTTTGTATTCTTGGTCTGTTGGTTCGGTTTCGAAACCAACCGGGAAGCGTGGATGCGGTGGGCCACGGCGATCTCGGAATACCCGACGGTCGACCGAACGCCGATTGCGGCTGGGGCTTGGGCAACGGCCGCGATCACCGTCGCCTTGATCGCCATGGCTGTTGGACGGACCATCGCTTACCAGTGGGTGACGATGACGGGCCGAACGTGGGTTGCCATTTCGGTGGTCGGCGTGTTGGTCCTGTGCTGCAGTGCGATCACGGTTGCCGCCGGCCATTGGTTTTTCCAACAGCGAGAATGGGAAGAAACCATGGCATCCTTTCAGCTTGGTCTAACCTACATTCCCAACATCGTCGTGACGTTATTGGCCATCAAGGCGATTGCGTTGATCGGCTCGCTGAGGATGAGCTACCGAAGTGGGGCGGTGTGTGGCTCGTCGATCAACCGAGCGCTGGCCGTCTGGCTCGCCACCTGCGTGTTGCTGGCAACCGTGCTGTATGCTCTGATTCCCGATGCGCGAGTGACGTTCGCGATGAGCTTGGCTTACATGATGCTCGTGCTACCGATTTCCAGAATCATCGTGCTGCCGGTGGCGGTGCAATGGAACCGGCATCGGTAGCGGGTCCGCCACCAGGCATGCCGTCTTAGGATCGAGCGAAAACAAGTTCGGATTTGCAATGTGGCACAGGCTGCCAGCCTGTGTTTTGCCCATCACAGGCTGGAAGCCCGTGCCACTGATTTTCCGCTTGATCCTTAAGGATTCAGCGAATACCAACCTGTTTCGCGGGCCGCGTTTCGTTTTGGCTGGCCAAGCGGTTGCCGGTACGACTGCTGACGGATCAGTCCGGCTTCACGAACGGGGATACCGTTGGTGTAGGAATCGCGGCTCGATGCATTGATTTCGTAATCGCTGCTGGGTGGCAGTGCTGGCGCAACCGGTGAAGAGCCCTTGTAGTCGGTGCTCGGTTCGAACTGCAACGTCGGGCGGCTGAACGGTGACTGGTAGCTCGGAGGTGCTTCAATCGGCCGAACGTTCGATTGAGGTTGCGACGGATCACTGCTGGAGGTCGTTGAGGAAATCATCTGGTCTGACGCAGCGGATGATGACCCAAAGGCATTCGAATCGGCTGGGTTTTGAAGCTGCCACGCCGAGGGCGGTGGTGTCATGCTGGGCGGGGTCATGCTCGGCGGAGCTACACTCGGTGGGCTTGTGCTCCGTGGGGCAGCGCTGGGTGAGGCCGAATAGGGATAAGCCGATCCGTAGGGCGTCGTCGCGGAATTGAGTTGCGGCTGACTCATCGGTGCCGCGTCGCTGGGGGTGGTTGAAGGCGTCCCCATCAGCGGCGTGTTATTCTGCGGCGTGTTATTCTGCGGCGTGTAGCCCGTACTTGGACCATAGGCCGACGGGGTGCTGCCCGTCGCTGGAATCGGAACCACCGATCGATCGTATGGCGATCCCAATGCACCTGCTTGTCCCACGGCCCCGTAGCTGGTTCCACCGTACCCTAACGAAGGTGGCAATACGGTTGTCGGCGGCGTGTTACCAAGCGATGCGTACGGAGTCCGTTGGAGTTGCTGTTCGTAGGACGAGCAGCCTTGCTGAGTCGTCACGGTCGCACCTGTAATCGGATCCACAGAGGTCACGGGGCGATAATAGGTGACGGGTGCACTGTAATAAGAGGTCTGGTAGTTCGTTCCGAACAGGGAACCGAAGAACCGCGACAAGCCGCCGGAAGCCGGTTGTGAGTTCACGGGATACAGCGGAGGGCCCGCGGTTGCAGGGACCGCTGTCATCGGTGTTCCAATGGGCACGGCTGTCCCGGCATAGCCCGCCGAGTAGCTGTTGTCGTACGATTGAGTGGGATAGGCGTTTCCGCCGTTGTAAAACGATGCCGTTGGCGCGGCGCCACGATAGGTTTGAGTAAGAGGAACCGTATTCGCCGTCGTTGGGAAAACGCCCGAAAAGGGTGTCGCCGAATTGGTGATCGGCAGACGATAAGACGTTTGAACGCTTGGCGATGTCGCGACCGGAAGCCCCGTATAGACCGATGGATTTTGGTAATAAGCAGGCCGCTGGGCCTGGTAGACGCCGCTGACTTGATACTGCGATGTCACGGGCGGAGCGAGCGGCACCGCCGAAGGGTAACCGGCAACATAGGGTGCCGAGACCACGGGGGCATAGCCGGCCGCGTAAGGCATCGTCGTGCAACCATCCGCGGAGCAAACCGTAGCGGGCGCGGGGGTGTAACCAGCGACATAGACCGGAGTGCGTCCGAACAGCCAATCGGTTAAACAGCATGCCGAAGCGTCGGTGGCGATGAACTGGGTCGCAGCAAGCGCGATCGCAGCAAATAGGTGGCGTCGTGTCGACATCCATCAATCCCGTACAAGTACAATGTGCCGAGTCGCGCAATCACGTCATTGCGCGCAGGTCTTCACGTGCAAGTGGACGTTTCAGGAGCGGAAAGGTCAACGTTTCTGCAGTCAACTTTGAAGAAATGGAAACCTTTTCGGTGCGGCATTGAGCGGTTGAAACGGTTGCGAGGATTTTCGGGTCGGCCGGAGACGCGCAAGCAGACATTTGGAAGTCGCGGTCAGCCGTCAGCGGTCAGCGGTCAGCCTTCGGTGTTTTCCGGCCCGCTGGCCATTCAGCCCGCTTCCAAACCGACTCCGTTCCTATAATTGGCACAAGATTTTGAGTAGAGCCGTCGCGTGGGCGAGGACTGGCTTTTCAACGCCCTCAGCCATGATTGCCTCCCCGGCCGATTCCTCCCGCCTCTTGCCAGCATCCGTACTGCGGCTTACGCTTTTCGGTTTGCGCCGTGGGGCTTCTCCCGCAGCATTTTCAGCCCCCCATAATTGTCGGGAGTTCGTTTGGTGTCGGGTACTTGTGTCATTGGTCTGCAGTGGGGCGACGAAGCGAAAGGCAAGTTAGTCGACTTGCTGGCGCCCCAGTTTGACATCGTCGTTCGTTATCAGGGGGGCGCGAATGCCGGTCATACGGTCGTCGCAGGCGACCAGACCTATAAATTGCACCACATCCCTAGTGGTATTCTGCACCCACAAGTGCAGAATCTGATCACCCCTGGCGTCGTCATCAATCCGTCCACAATGCTTGATGAAATGGATGCCCTAGCGCCTCGTGGGATCGATTGTTCGAAAAACCTGCTGATCAGCGAGCGGGCTCACTTGGTGATGCCATGGCACATGGCCGAAGATCGGCAAATCAACGCGACCGAGGTGCGGGGCGAATCGATCGGAACCACCAACCGTGGCATCGGGCCGTGCTATCGCGACAAAGTGGGGCGGACGCATGCGATTCGCATGACCGACTTGGTCCAATCGCATCGCGACGATCGGATTCGTACGGTTGCCGAGCAGAAAATCAACTTGCTGAAGAATCTTGGCGCATCCGACGACGAACTGCAAAAGATCGCACCGGATGTGGTCGTCCCCTTGGCCGCCTCGTGGGCCGAGCGTTTGCAAGGGATGATCGGCGACACAACGGATTTACTTCTCGATGCAGCGGAGGCGAACAAACGGCTGTTGTTTGAAGGGGCTCAAGGTGCACTCTTGGATATCGACCACGGCACCTACCCGTTCGTCACCAGCAGCAACAGCAGCGGTGTGGGCGTTTGTGCTGGTGCGGGTGTTCCTCCAAAATGGATCAACACGGTGCTTGGTGTTTGCAAAGCGTACAGCACGCGAGTCGGCGGGGGACCTTTTGTGACCGAGCTCAGCGATGCAACGGGGGATCGCATTCGTGAACTTGGCAATGAATATGGCACCACCACGGGGCGGCCACGTCGATGCGGTTGGTTTGATGCCGTTGCGGTTCGTTACACGTCGCGGCTTAGCGGGGTGACCCGATTGGCGCTGATGATGATGGACGTGCTGGCGCACTTGGATGAATTGAAGGTCTGTGTTGCTTACGAGCTTGATGGTAAACGGATCGAGCGGTTCCCGGGTCACGCGGATGAGCTGCGCCGTTGCAAGCCTATTTACGAAACGATTCCTGGTTGGAAAGAACCCGTCGACCATGTTCGCAGCATGGACCAGTTCCCCGCTGGTGCACTCGCCTATGTTCGCCGCATTGAAGAACTTGTCGGTGTCCCTGTTGGCGTTTTGTCGGTTGGTCCCGATCGTGCACAAACGATCTTCACCGATGCAGCATCTGTACTGGAATTGCAATCCGTTTAGAAAGCTTCGATGACAGAATCTGTTCACGCTGCTGAGCGACAGGGCGTCACCCAACCGGTTGCGAACCAGCCTCGACATATCGCGATCATCATGGACGGCAACGGTCGTTGGGCCGAATCCCGTGGTCTACCGCGAATCGAAGGGCATCGACGCGGCGTCGGCACCGTGCGAATGGTTAGCGAAACCGCAACAAAACTGAACATTGCAGCGGTGACGCTGTACTGTTTGTCGAGCGAGAACTGGAAACGTCCTCGTGCGGAACTTGATTTCTTGATGCACTTGCTCGAGCAGTATTTGGTCGAGGAGAGGCGCACGATCATGGACCAAGGATTGCGATTGAAGGTGATTGGCCGCCGTGACCGCTTGCCGGAAAACGTGATCGTAGAAATGAACAAGACGCTGGCGATGTCCGACAGCAACCCAGGAACGGAGCTGGTCTTAGCGATCGATTATGGCGGCCGTGACGAAATCACCCATGCGGTTCGCGAATTGGCCCGCGAGGTCGCAGAAGGTTCCCTCCACGAAGAGGACATCGACGAAGAATTGGTGGCCAGCAGGCTCTATACCGTTGGGTTGCCCGAAGTCGATTTGATGATCCGCACGGGCGGTGACATGCGAGTGAGTAATTTCTTATTGTGGCAACTCAGTTACGCCGAACTTTGGGTGACCGAAACGTGTTGGCCCGAGTTCACGCGAGAGCACTTTCTCAGTGCGATCGGCGATTTCTCAACACGTCAACGTCGGTTTGGCGGTTTGAGTGTGAATGAGTAGGTCCGGCGACAAGCCGACGGCCACCCGCGAGCCCGACTTCGGAGAACCACTGCGTGCTGATTGATCGACTGAAAACATCTGCCCTCTTGATCGTTGTGATCTGCACGCTGGTCTACATGGACGCGACCCATGGGATGACGGGTGCCGAAGGACTGTGGCTGCTGCCGGTTTTGGTGTTCTTCTCACTTGGCACCGCCTGGGATTTGGCGGGGCTGATCCAGCAAAGCGGACGGCCAATTTCGCCGTTCGTGGCGATCGCCGGCACGGCAACGGTAACCCTTTCCGCCTGTGTTCCGATGCTTTGGCCGATCTTTGGGCAGGTCTATCCGGTCGATTGCGAGATCGGGCAGTTGGGATGGATTGTTTTCGGCGTGGTGGCTGCTGTGATGCTGGCGATGGGCCATGAAATGTGGGTGTACGGCGGGGACGATCAAAAATCGACCAAAAGTCATGCAATTGGCCGCACCTGCTCCTCGGTGTTTGTGTCCAGTTACGTCGCCGTGCCCATGGCGCTGCTGGTTTCGCTGCGAATGATGGGAAGCGGAAACTGGGGATTGGCAGCGATTTTGACCACCTTGGCGGTGACCAAGTCATCCGATGCAGGCGCCTATTTTGTGGGCCGAGCCCTCGGACGCCACAAATTGATTCCGCGGCTCAGTCCAGGAAAGACGATTGAGGGTGCGATCGGAGGAATTGCGACCAGCACGATCGTTGCGTTCGTATGTTTGCGTTGGCTTTTTCCTGCGTTCGGATTTGTCGGTGCCGATTTGTCGTTTTTGCACCACCTTGGGGGGGCCATCGTATTGGGGCCTGTTTTGGCAGTGTCCGGTATGCTTGGCGATTTAGCGGAATCCTTAGTGAAACGCGATGCGGACGCGAAAGACAGTGGACAATTGTTGCCTGGTCTTGGTGGCGTGTGGGATGTGACCGATTCGCTGATCGCAGCGATCATGCCAGCGTTTCTGTGCTTTTCCGCAGGGGTCGCTGGACCTATTGTTTAACAAAATCATTTTGTATTTCTTCCGGTTTGGAATGTAATACGTAGTACAAGGTGAGTTGATTCGTTTTGCACCCGCGATGCGTCTCGGCCCGACCCGGAAGATTATTTTTCAGGCATTTGAATGACCGAAGCGACTTTAGCGATCACCAACTCGGAAGAGGTTCTCACTCTTTTCGGGCCGCGCGACCAGCACATTCGCAAGCTGCGGCGGTTGTTTGATGTCAGCATTACCCAGCGTGATGGACAAATCCGGATTGCCGGTGATGGGGATCGCGTTCAGCAAGCGACCCGAACCTTGGAAAAGATGCGTCAAATCTCGCGAAAAAAGGGAACGCTCAGCATCGACGACGTCGACGGCGCCGCGACCGAGCAAGGAGCGGTGATCGAAGGTGTGCTGCCTCGGATCTCAGGCGACGAGATCGACATCCAACATGCTGGTCGTCGGATCAAGCCGCGAACACCAGGCCAGGCACACTATGTCGATACCATTCGCAGCCACGATTTGACCTTTGCGGCGGGCCCAGCCGGTTGTGGTAAGACCTACTTGGCCGTCGCGATGGCGGTCGAAGCGCTCCGAGCCGGATTGGTCCGCAAGATCGTGTTGGTGCGCCCAGCGGTCGAAGCCGGGGAAAGTTTGGGGTTCCTGCCGGGAGATTTACGTGCCAAACTGAATCCGTACCTGCGTCCGTTGATGGACGCTTTGGGGGAAATGATCGACTACGATCAATCTCGAGAGCTGATGGAGCAAGATGTAATCGAGGTGATTCCGCTTGCCTACATGCGAGGCCGGACGCTCAATGACGCATTCATTATTCTGGACGAGGCCCAGAATACCACGGTGGCTCAGATGAAGATGTTCCTCACTCGAATGGGCGAAAACAGCAAAATGGTGGTCAGCGGCGATATTTCGCAACAGGACTTGCCTCGCGGTATCACCAGCGGGCTGCGCGATGCGATGCAACGGCTTGGCAGTATTGACGGAATTGGCTCCCTTACACTCCGCGACTCGGATATTGTCCGGCACCGGTTGGTCCAACGGATCGTCAAAGCGTACGATGCTCATAGCGATGAGTAGCACAACCAAACAACGAACCCGTCAAGAACGCATCGAGTCGCTTGGTATCCCCAAGCCTCGGTTCATCCAGTGGTGGCAGCGTGGCGACAAGGCGGACTTTTTGCTGCGAGTGGGCATGGCGGTCCTTGCGGCCGCGTTGATGTTGGTGCTCTGCCAATCCTGGCGACCACCGTTTGCCTATCGCAAGGGTTCCGTCTTGCCCCGCGATTTGATCACGCGTGTCACGTTTCAAGTTCCGGATGAGCTGGAAACCGATGCCGTTCGCCGACAAAAACGACGTGAGGAACCGGTGCTTTACCGGAACCGGACCAAACCGCTCGATCAATTGCGAGCGATCTTGAAGGACCAGCTGTTCCTGGCACTTGGGGCCCAGTCGTTTGACCAGATGACCGAGGATGAACACAACGCTTTCGCGCAATTCTATGAGGGCGATGAAACCGCTGGTCCAGGTGACACGGCTACGGATCGGTTCGCCCTGCTGAAATCGATTTTGTCGACAGATCCCGAGTTGACCAAGGTGGACGAAGCGGTCGCGATGGCGATGAAACCGATTTACGCAAATGGCTTGCTGCGGTCAATGCAACACACGCCTGACCAAGGCAATCAACGGATCATCTTGGTTTATCCCGCGGGTCAACCCGATGATGCCGTGCCGGTGGAAGCGAGCAAGGTGCGTATCGCTCAAGCAAGCACCGACTTGCAGAGCCTGTTGCACGAGTACTTTCGCTTACGGTTTGACAACGATCCGGATCAAGTCGTGGCACGGATGATCAGCGAATGGATCATAAACGAACTACCGAAATACGAGACCTTAGTCTACGACGATGAAATGAGCGAACGAGCGCGTGTGGCCGCAGCCGCTCGGGTTGAACCGGTGATGACAACCTACTATTCGGGCGATTCCAAATTGGCGGATGCCGGCAAACCGCTCACGGGTAAAGAGCTTGCGCTGCTGCGTATGGAGGAGAGCGAGTTCGCCAATCGGATGGGCTGGCGGGACAAGTTGGCACGTTTTGCCGCTTACGCAGGCATGATTACGGCGCTGTACTTGCTGTGCGGATCCTACGTTTTCTTCGTTGAGGATCGCGAACTGCTGCTCGATCGTGTCAAGCTCGCAAAAATGCTGCTTTTGATTGTCGCGACGGTCGCACTTTGTTTTTATGCCGCCAGAGACGAATGGCGAATTGAGTTGATTCCGCTGGTTTTGGCGTCCACGGTGATGGCTGTCGTCTACGGTCGGGAATTGGCGTTGCTGTTGATGGCAGCACTGTGTCTGACCGTGACGCTTTTTCTTGGCGCCCGAATCTCGGAAATGGTGATGTTGTTGGCGGCCAGTACGAGCTGTATCTTGTTGCTCGGCCGTATTCGCAGCCGCACCCACTTGTTGTATGTCGGCGCGGTCTCGGCGGCGATCACGACGATGACGGTGGTGGGTGTGGGCGTGGTTACGGCGCAGACGCTTTCGGCAAGTGATTTCAGCGGCGACCTGGAAGGGATGTACAGCGGTCCTGAATTTGAAACGGTTGTGTTTGGGCTGGGGCGAGAATCGCTTTGGGCGGGCGTTTGTATTTTGGTGTCGGCCGCCGCGATGACTGGATTGCTGCCGCTCGTCGAAAAAGCATTTGGTGTGCAAACCGACTTGAGTTTGCTGGAACTGGGCGACGCCTCCCATCCGCTGCTGCGACGGTTGGCACAGCGAGCACCGGGGACCTACAACCACTCGATCAACGTGGCGTCGATCGCGGAAGCCGCTGCCGATGCCATTGGTGCCAATGGGCTGCTGGTCCGCGTCGGAGCCTATTTTCATGACATCGGAAAAATGTTTAAGCCCGAGTACTTTATCGAAAACCAAAGTGCCGGAATCAACCAACACGATTCGCTGCAGCCCGCGATGAGTACCTTGGTGATCATCGCGCATGTCAAAGATGGTGCCGACTTGGCTCGTAGTCACCATCTGCCGGAGTCGATTGTCGATTTCATTTTGCAGCATCACGGCACCACGTTGGTCGAGTATTTCTATCGCGAAGCCGCGCGCCGAAGCGAAGAAAACCCAAACGGCGAATCGGTTAGCGACAAGGATTTTCGTTATCCAGGGCCGAAACCCCAAACGCTCGAAGCCGCCGTGATGATGTTGGCGGACACCGTCGAAAGTGCCTCGCGGACGTTGGTGGACCCGACACCCTCGCGGATTCAAGGGCTTGTTGATTCGATTGCCCAAAAGAAAATGGCGGATGGCCAATTCGACGAATGCGGGCTGACGTTCCGCCAACTCGACCGCGTCCGCGCCAGCCTTGTCAAATCCTTAACCGCGATCTACCACGCACGTGTCAAATACCCTGGTCAACAATCTGCCTAACGAAGGGGATCGCCAACCGGCGGAATCTCTTTTGATCGAAATCCTTGCGGATGACCCTTTACCTGCTCCATGGTCGGAAGCGGAATGGGATGTCAAACTTCGCACCGCGATTGAACATGCGCTTGCGCATCGAAAGTATCGTTGCGGCGAGATCGGCGTTCGAATTACCGAGGATTCGGTGATCCGCGAAATCAATCGTCGCCACCTCGATCATGATTACGAAACCGATGTGATCAGTTTCGGCTACCTCGCTGATCCACCTCAAATCGCAGGCGAACTGGTCGTCAGCATCGAAACGGCCCGGCGTTCGGCGGCCGAGGCAGGCTGGCCCCTCGCAAACGAGCTGCTGCTGTACGTCGTTCACGGCACGCTGCATATCACCGGCATGGAGGACCAAGATCCTTGTTCGCGAGCGGAGATGCGAATCGCCGAGCGGGACGTCCTCCGACAACTCGGCATCGAGGACGCTGAAAAGTATGCTCCCGCTGAGCCTCGATCGTCAGAAATCCATGCACCGGGGGGATCGCAATGACCGAGCCAATCTATGGGTGGTTGCTATCCGCGTTCGGTTTCACACTTAGCAGCGTCGGAGGCCTCGGCGGCGAATTGCTGGACCGCTTTGCCGGTCGGTCGCTCGAGGCGTATTGTCGGCTGAACAAGAATCGCGAGCGATTTGGTGCGGTCATCGACCATCAAGACGCCGCGATCCGAGGCAGCGAGTATTTGCGAATGATCGGAACAACCCTGTTCTTGATTTCAGGGACGGCCGCGTTGTTCGCAGCCGAGGTTCAGCCCAACGGTAAGATTCTCACCGTGTGGGCCACCGGGGCGGGCTTGTCGATGATGTTGATCCACGTCTGGATTCCGACGGCGGTCACACGGTTCGCCTCGACTCAGGTGCTTTACCACACATGGCCCTTTTGGCGCACCTTGTCGACTCTGATGCATCCGTTGTCCGCACCGGGGGAATTGGTCGAAGTGATCACACGACGCTTGGCTGGCAAGCAGGAGCATGAAGATGAAGACGAAGAGCAACTGGAAGATGAGATTCGCACCATCGTAACGGCGGGCCAGCGCGAAGGTTACTTCGGACCCGGGGTGCGCGAGATGATCCAAGGCGTCATGACCTTGCATGAAGACACCGTCGGGCACATCATGACACCGAGGGGTGACGTCGATGCGATCGATGTCTCGTGGAGCTGGGACGAGATCCTCAAAACGATCGTGGATGCGGGCAGAACTCGATTCCCCGTCTACGACGGAACGCTCGACAACGTGATCGGCATCTTGTATGTCAAGGATCTGCTGGAGTACTTGCAGCGAGACGGCAAACCGGATCAGCCGATCACCGAAATCATGCGCCGCAGCTGGGTGGTGCCGGTTGATCGGTCGGTTGAGTTTTTGTTGCGTGAGTTCTTGCATAGCCGCAGCCACATGGCGATCGTACTCGACGAATTTCAACAAACCACAGGCGTCGTGACCATTGAGGATGCCTTGGAGGAGATCGTCGGCGAGATCGTTGACGAGTCCGACGAGGAGGAAGAGATCGGGTTGCAAATGATCGACGACAACACCGTCGAAGTCGATGGCCGATTGATGATCGACGACTTAAACGAATTGCTTGGGTGGGATTTACCCGAAAGCGACGATTACGAAACGATTGCCGGTTACGTTTTGTTCCACACCGGAGCAATTCCCGAAGCAGGCCATCGACTCACACTGGGCGAATCGGAAATCGAAATCTTAAAAGCCAGTAATCGAAAAATCGATTCCATGCGGATTCATCGCCAAAGCGTGAAGGATCAAAAAGCTGGCTAGCCCGGCCGCGAAACCGAGCGTTTTGCAGTGTCCTGTCAACGTGATTGTCGAGTTGTTGTCGGCTGGCTACACTAGGGCAAAACTTGAAAGAGTGTAAAGCGACCCGTTTTCTCCTCTCGTCGCGATCCGTTTGATTGTCCCAACCAACCTGGAATCCTAAATGAGCAACGCTGCTAGTCTAGACGTGAAACAAAAAGGTGAAGCAAAGCTGGTTTACGATGGGACGGAAACCTCGTTGCCGGTTGTGGAAGGCAGTGAAGGGGAGCGTGGCGTTGACATCAGTCAATTGCGTGGACAGACGGGAATGATCACGCTCGACGAAGGGTTTGTGAATACCGGCAGCACGCGTAGCGCGATCACCTTTCTGGATGGCGAAAAAGGTATCCTCCGTTACCGGGGTTACCCGATTGAACAACTTGCCGCAAATTGCGACTTCATCGAGACCACCTTCTTGCTGATCTATGGCGACTTACCCACCGCAGCTCAAGCGGCCGAATTTCGTGCGGGGATCCGCGACCATACCATGATCCACGAGGACATGAAGTCGTTCTACAACGGCTTCCCGCGCGACGCTCACCCGATGTCGATTCTGAGCAGTGTTGTCGGGGCGTTGGCAATGTTTTATCAGGACTCGCTCAACCCGAACGACCCCAAGCAGGTCGAGATCTCGCTGTATCGACTGCTGGCGAAATTGCCCACGATTGCTTCGTACAGTTATAAGAAATCGGTTGGCCAACCCTTCATGTATCCCAACAATGATTTGGGATACTGTGAGAACTTCTTGCATATGATGTTTGCCACTCCGGCACGAGACTACGTGGTGGATCCCGATTTTATCGAAGCATTGCGGTTGCTACTGATCGTTCACGCTGATCACGAACAGAACTGCAGCACCTCGACGGTACGGATGGTCGGTAGCAGCAACACCAACTTGTTTGCGTCCATTTCGGCTGGCATCAGTGCATTGTGGGGACCGCTTCACGGTGGAGCGAATGAGGCATGCGTGAACATGCTGGATGAAATCGCCAAAGACGGTGGCAATGTTCAAAAGTATGTTGACCGGGCGAAGGATAAAGATGACAGCTACCGATTAATGGGTTTTGGCCATCGCGTCTACAAGAGCTTCGATCCGCGAGCCACGATCATCAAAGCCAGTTGTGATAAATTGCTCAAGAAATTGAATCTTGACGACCCGTTGTTTGAAGTTGCCCAGCAGCTTGAAGAAGTTGCTCTAAGGGACGAGTACTTCATCGAGAAAAAGCTCTATCCGAACGTTGACTTTTATTCGGGTGTGATCTATCGAGCCCTTGGAATCCCGATTCAGATGTATACCGTCTTGTTTGCGATCGGCCGACTTCCCGGCTGGATCGCTCACTGGATTGAAATGCATAATAATCCGGCGACTCGAATCAATCGCCCTCGTCAGATCTACACCGGTCAGACCGAACGCAGTTTCGTTCCGATCGAACAACGCGGCTAATCAGGGTTGCGGGACCGCTCGGTCATTCCCATTTTTGACCGATGCGTCTCTCCTGATCGATGAAGCGATCGGTTGACGAGTTCGAGAGGGCCATTTCATTGAAAATCTGGATCGATGCCGACGCCGCCCCTTTTGATGTGAAACAGATTGTGTTTCGCGCTTCGAAACGCCTCCGCGTGGAAACCCTGTTGGTGGCCAACCGGTTTCTTGAAACACCGGTTGCGTTGACGACGGTTCGATCGATTCAAGTCGCGGATGGTGCCGATCAGGCAGACCGCTACATTGTCACTCATGGCGAGGCGGGCGATTTGGCGATCACAGCGGACTTGCCTTTGGCGGGGCAATTAGTCGATAAGGGACTGTTTGTGATCGACCCTCGAGGCGATGAGTATTCGCCCAACACGGTTGCCACCCGTTTATCGATGCGGAATTTCCTCGATGATCTCCGCGGCAGCGGCATGGTGACCGGCGGCAGCCCGCCCTATGGCGAAACCGACAAGAAAGCCTTTGCGGCGACATTTGACCGTTTATTGACGAAAGCCATTCGTAGAGCAAAAGCTAGCGAATCGCCTTAATCCCCTGTTTTGGGCGATCGATCCGCCGTCGGACATTGGTGCCACGATGGGGGTTTGACATCGACGGTTGTGGTAGCGAAGAAACCCTAGAATCACATCGACAAAAAGGGCGAATTTCGCGACAATGCCAAATCGCCAAACCAAATTTCCGGCAACGACTTATCACGAAGGACGCTGAAAACGATGCTTGACCAGACCTCCATGGCCCCCGCTGACATCTCGCTTGAGGACTCCAATAACCTGCTCGCGTCTTTGCCTGATGAACTTCGTCGCCACCTCTATTACACACTTGGCATCCATGACAAAGAATCGGATCCAACCTATTACTATCGTGCCTTAGCGACGGCCGTTCGTGACCGATTGGTCCCCTATTGGCGTGAAACCCGCGAGCGATTTCGCGAAAGTGACCAACGGCGCGTCCATTATTTTTCGCTCGAATTCTTGCTCGGTCGCTCGCTCAACAACGCCGTTCAGAACTTGGACTTGGACGAAGCTTCACGTGAAGCACTGCACCGCTACGGCGTAACCCTCGAAGAAGTTGCTGAGGAGGAACCCGATGCCGGGCTTGGCAACGGTGGCCTTGGCCGTCTGGCAGCTTGCTTCCTGGACAGCTGCGCAAATTTGCAGTTGCCTGTCGCTGGATACGGCATCCGTTACGAATTCGGCATGTTCCATCAATCGATCGAAGCTGGACGGCAAGTCGAAGCCCCTGATCACTGGCTGCGCGATGGGAATTTCTGGGAAATCGAACGTCCTGAGCACACGCGGACCATCAAAATGTATGGGCACACCGAGCGTTGCATGGATGAGAACGGCACGCCATACAGCCGTTGGGTTGGAACTCACGACTTGTTGGCCGTGCCCTATGACATGCCGATTCCCGGCTACAAAAACGATACGGTCAACACACTTCGGTTGTGGAAAGCCGAAGCGACGGACGTGTTCGACCTGGAAGAATTCAACTCGGGTAATTACCCCGACGCGGTCGTCCAAAAGAACAATGCAGATCAGATTTCGATGGTGTTGTACCCCAACGATGCGAGCGAAAACGGCAAGGAACTGCGTCTGAAGCAGCAGTACTTTCTTGTCTCGGCAAGTCTCCAAGATGTGCTTGCTAAATGGGTTGAGCAGTATGGTGATGATTTCAGCGATTTTGGTCGCTTGAATTGCTTCCAATTGAACGATACCCACCCCGCGTGTGCCGTTCCCGAACTGATGCGCTTGTTGATGGACGAGCACAAAGTTGATTGGGATACTGCTTGGCAAATCACCACGCGATGCATGGCTTACACAAACCATACCTTGCTGCCCGAAGCACTTGAACGATGGTCGGTTGCGTTGTTCAGCCGACTATTACCTCGGCTGCTGGAGATCATTTTTGAAATCAACGAGCGATTTTTGTCTCAAGTAGCGAAGAAGCATCCGGGCGATACCGAGCTTCGTCGCCGTGTGTCGCTGGTCGAAGAAGGCGATCAACCGCACATCCGAATGGCTTACCTGTGCATCGTCGGCAGTTTTTCGGTCAATGGTGTCGCTCATCTGCACACCGAATTACTGAAGAGTGGTTTGTTCTCGGACTTTTATCACATTTGGCCTGAGAAGTTCAACAACAAGACCAACGGTGTCACACAGCGCCGCTGGCTTTCTCACTGCAACCCGGGTCTGCGAGACCTTCTCAATGAGACGATCGGCACCGAGTGGGACTCGGAAATGGAGCAGATGAAGAAACTGATCCCCTTGGCGGAAGACCCCGCTTTCCGCAAACGTTGGGCGGAAGTGAAACAGGAAAACAAGCGTCGTCTCGCCGACTATGTTCTGGAAAACACGGGTGTTGAGTTCAATGAAGCGGCGATGTTTGACGTCCAGGTGAAGCGGATTCACGAGTACAAGCGTCAATTGCTGAACGTGTTGCATGTGATTCATCTGTATGACCGAATTTGCCGTGGCGAAACGAAAGACATGGTTTCGCGATGTGTTTTGATCGGCGGCAAGGCTGCTCCGGGGTATCATGTTGCAAAATTGATCGTCAAGCTGATCAATAACGTTGCCTCGGTGATCAACGCGGATCCAAAGACCAAAGACTTGCTACGGTTGGTATTCTTCCCAAATTACCGAGTCTCTTCGATGGAAATTATCTGTCCGGGGACCGAGCTTTCCGAACAGATTTCGACGGCTGGCAAGGAAGCATCAGGAACCGGCAATATGAAATTCATGATGAATGGTGCGATCACGATCGGAACCCTTGATGGAGCGAACATCGAGATCCGCGATCAGGCAGGTGCCGAAAACTTCTTCTTGTTTGGACTCGATGCCAAGGGTGTTGAAGTGGCAAAGCAAAAGTACGATCCAAACGCGATCATCGCTGCGGATACGGATATCCAGCGGGTCATGGAGATGCTCGAAGGTGGTATGTTCAACGAGCAGGAGCCTGGGATCTTTGACTTGCTAACGACGGGATTGCGGAACCCTCACGATCAGTGGCTGACCATCGCGGACCTGCGCAGCTATATCAACGCGCAAGTCGAGGCATCGAAGACCTATTTGGACAGCGAGAAATGGAACCGCATGAGCATTCTCAACGCCGCCAATAGTGGGTGGTTCTCGAGCGATCGCACCATCCAACAGTACGCGGACGAAATTTGGGGCGCCAAGCCGCTGCAGGATTCCTAATGCGTTTTCCCCGCTCGTCCGGAGTGCTTTGCCATATCACCTGTTTGCCAAATGAGTTTGGCATTGGTGACCTGGGCGATTCGTCGTTTCGTTTTGTCGATTTCCTGCATCAAGCGGGACAGGGCATTTGGCAAATTTTGCCACTCAGCCCTCCGGCTCATGGTAATTCGCCTTACAGCGCCTACTCGGCGTTTGCGGGCAACCCGCTGTTGATTAGCCCTCGTTCGCTCGTCGAAACGGGGCTGCTGAACGAGTCGGATATCGCGGAGACGCCGCCCACTCCAACCAATCCGAGTCGCGTTGACTTCGATTCGGTCGCCGCTTACCGACAACCGCTGCTGAACAAGGCCTTTACGAACTTTCTCCGTGACGGTCACAGCGAGTTGAAGTCGAGTTTTCGATCGTTTGTAACCAACAGTGCTTGGTGGTTGGACGATTTTGCTCGTTATGAGTCCTTGATGCGGCATTTCAATCTTTGCGATTGGACGCGTTGGCCGAGGGAGTTGGCGCAGCGATCGGAGGAAGCGATTCGCGAATGGGATGACAAATTAGCGAATCAGATCGAGTTCTCGAAGTTCCAGCAGTTTGTGTTTGACGTGCAATGGATGCGAGTCAAGGACTACGCCAATCAACGAGGCATTCGGACCTATGGTGACATGCCGATTTTTGTTGCGCATGAAAGCGCCGATGTCTGGGCAAACCAAGATCTGTTTTGCCTCGATGGGTCGGGGAAACCAACGCTTATCGCTGGAGTCCCGCCAGACTACTTCAGCAAAACGGGACAACTTTGGGGCAATCCACAATATCGCTGGGACGTGATCGAGGCCACGGATTATGCATGGTGGACCGCCAGATTCGGCCAAGCGCTGCATCAGTTTGACTTGTTGCGAATCGATCATTTTCGCGGTTTCGAATCCTATTGGGAAGTGCCCGCCGGGTCGCGAACTGCCGTCGCTGGCAAGTGGCAACAAGGCCCAAAAGAAAAACCGTTTATGGCGGCGAGAAAGAAACTTGGTGAATTGCCGCTGATCGCCGAGGACCTTGGAATGATCACCGAAGCTGTTCACCGACTTCGGGATCGGCTTGGATTCCCAGGCATGCGAGTGTTGCAGTTTGGATTCGAACAGAAGGACGACGCCTATCATCGTCCCAGTCATTATCCAGAAGGTTCCGTTGCCTATACGGGAACCCACGACAATGACACGGTGATGGGCTGGTACAAAGACCATCTGCGCGATCCAGACAAACGCGAGCTGTTGGCTGAAATCATTACTTCCGATCAAGAGATCCATTTTCAACTTGTTGCCGCAGTGCTCAACTCCCGATCCGATACGGCAGTGATTCCCGTGCAAGACTTGCTTGGGCTGGGAAGTGAGGCACGGATGAATCAGCCCGGCAAAGCCAAGGGGAGTTGGGGTTGGCGGCTTCAATCCGGGGCAATCACAAACGAGCTCGCGGAACGGCTCGCCGCCATGACCCATTCAGCCGATCGGTGTTAGCAGAGCACTTGTGGCCAACGTGCGCTGGAACGTTGCTACGTTAACACATTGACCACGGCCAGCGACGACGCCTTGAGCTGTTGGCCAAGCCAGGGGATCGACGCGGTAAACGATTGTGCGTAACCGATGCGAAATTCCGGAGCCATCGCGGCGACTTGAATCCCCACAGGAATCCCACCGGATACCAGAATGCCACCACTGGTTCCAACGACAAACGGATGCCGATCGGATGAGGTGGGTTGGGTGACGCCACTGGGTTTGGCTTCATAGCGGAAGATGTGCCTCAGTCGTCCCAGCCCTTGGATCGAAAGCTGGGGATAGAAGGTTCGCCAATTCCAACCAACCGATTTTCCGATCGCAAAGAAATTCCCATCGGTCCCTTTGCGAATCCAGCGAAGCAGTTCGCTCTCGCTAACCAGGTCAATCGCAGGAGCCGCAACGCGGGGCAAGAACCCGCTGAGCCAAAGTCGGTCCAGCCCGGTTTCGACCAGGCCAACATCGGGCCCCCCTGGGATTCGTCCCCGAGCAATCACACGACCGCGAATCGCGTCAGGCCCATCCCCGCACGCAGCCAGCCTACGAACCTTGGCGGCACGCCGCTTCCCATCTGCGGAATTGCCGGTAAAGAGATGCGAGACGGTCAACACACCCCATCGCCAACGTGGATCTTCCACTGCATCGCTCGGTGGCGGTGGCAGCGGACGAACTCGCGTCCAGCGGACCACCACCGCGGTGCTGGCGTAGGCGGCTTCGGTGCTGATTCGCACCGCGGTTGGCACAACCGAACCGACTTCAACCACATTGGTTGGCAGCCTTAACGAGTCGTAGGTGTCACGGCATCGATCACGCAGTCGGACCGGCTCGACCTTTTCAATCCGTTGCGGCGGCGTTGCGTCAGTCCTCTTTCGGCAAACATCAAACTGAGCCACGACTGGCAACGCGGGACGCTCGGATCCCCGCAACTTGTCGTCATCCAATGGTTAGAACCCGACCGAACGGATATTCAAGGGATCCCGCCCGATCACTCGGCGGTCGAGTGTTGCTTGGATGCGTCGCAGTCGGTCGAGCGTTAGCTTCATGGCGATTCGGCTTCCACGATCACGTCATAACGATCGCCAACTTGCAAGCTCTGTGACAACCAGTCCTCAGCAGCTCGCTGGACCGAAAACGCCAGCGATCCAGCGGGAACGACGATCCGAACCACAACCTCGCCACTCTGCTCCTCTGCGTCGACCGAAACAACCTCGGCGTCGAGCTGCTTCAGGTAGGTTCGCAGTTCAATGGACAGCCGCGCAAGGTCGATGTGTTCGGGATTCGTCAAACGCGATGTCCCCAACGATCGATCATCGGCTTTCGTAGGCTGATTGGGCGTGACTGCCGCCGCTGTGATCGGGGTGGTCGCCATCACCTCAAGCAGTTGAAAGACCATTTGCCCGTTTTGGAAGGTCAGTCCGTATAGCGAGTGATAGCCATCGCCACAACAAAAATGCTCGGAACCGCCCATGTCGACGGGGCATCCCGAGAAAGGCAAAAAGCCAACGTAACGAAATCCATACAAACGTTTGCAACCGCGTGGGTCTCGGCCAACAATCGATTCGTAGAACCCGATTGGGACATTCTGAGCCGGCACGGTGAAGTTGACCTCTTGGGAGGTCGATGGCTTCGACGCAGTGGGAATGACATCCCCGATTCCCGTCAGGACGCTGCCGATCGCCCTTAGATTTTCATCGGTTTGACTATCGAGATCTTGGCTGATTTCCGTCAGGTTCCAGCCGTCTTCAAGTTGGATGCCAACACTGGCAGTCCCCAAACCAGGCCGAACATCGATCGCATACTCTTCGCTGAAATCGGGCAAATAGGCCAGTGAAATCCGGACCATTCCCGGCACCAACGTGGTTTGGTTCTTGTCGACCGCAACTTCGGCCGGCTCCACTTTTAGGTAGGGTTTTGGCCGGTAATAACGAATGCCGTTGTCATTCGGTGCCGGATGAGCGCGGACAATCACTCGGGGCGTGCAGCCCATCGCAAGGAAAAGCGAGGCAAAAAGACAGGACGCGGCAATCGCGCGACCGATACCGTAAAGCATGGTGCACCTTCCACCCGTAGCAGCAAGACGACGTGATGATCAGCGAGCTTGCCCCTTTCTTCACAGATCAAATCACAGAAACCGATTTTTCAGATGGAATCGGTCATGACACGTATCGGACTTGCAAGGGAAGCGAAACAATTGCCTCATGCGGGTCAGGCAAACTGTACCGTCGCCGTAAGAGGTCGTCCGGTTTTTAAGTTGTTGATTGAAAAAGACATACAGGATTTACCTCTCCCGCTGGGCTCGTTGTACCGCGCATGAGGTATGGCTCCGGTGTCCAATGATCTCTTAGAAAAGAGTCCCCGACGGTCGGTCGTCCGCCGGGAACCGGTAGCACCCTTGGCGCACCGTCGACCGGGATATCCCTTGTCAAGTTGCACCTCTGC
>NZ_SJPV01000004.1:586625-602796 GCF_007860135.1 Novipirellula artificiosorum | reverse complement strand
CTCCGCGACGTGATTCATGCAGTAACATCAACGCGAGCAGCCCCGTGACTTCGGAATCTGGTAGTAAATCAAGAAGCAACCGACAAAGTCGAATCGCCTCAACGGCCAATTCATTCAGGTCTTCGCTGCTGCCCGAAGCGGACCGGTAGCCTTCGTTAAAGATCAGATAAATCACAGAGAGAACCGATTCGAGTCGCTCGGGAAGTTCGTGCGATTCAGGCACAACAAACGGCACCCCGGCATCGCGAATTTTCGTTTTGCCTCGAACGATACGCTGTGCCATCGTTTGAGTTGACGTCAAGAACGCGGCAGCGATCCTTTCTGTCGACATGCCGCAAACCTCACGCAAGGTCAGCGGCACTTGGACGGTTTCGTCGATCGCAGGATGACAGCAGGTGAAGATCATCCGCAATTGATCGTCTTCGATTGGCTGGCCTTCGCGCCGCGCGTTGGCTTGTTCGATCGCGTCGAGTCTCGCCACCACGTCGGACGCGGCTTGCCGAAAGTGATTACGTCGTCGGATGTGATCGATGGCCTTAAAGCGTCCCGCCGAGATGAGCCACGAGACCGGATTCTCGGGAATTCCTTCAACCGGCCAACGATCCGTCGCAATCGCAAACGCCTCTTGCATCGCTTCTTCAGCGAGATCCAAGTCACGAAGTGACCGCGCTAACGTCGCAAGGATCTGCCGCGATGATTGCTCAAATAGCTTTTGAAGTTTGGAAGGGATCTCGTCGTCCATAACATCATTTTTGTCGGTCAGTCCTTTGATTGGAAGAACAGTGCCGAATCTATCTGATCGACACCGGAAGGAAAGTCCTTGCAGAAAGTGCGAGGAGACCGCCGTGACGGATTGCTCGCCTTCTCCACTGCAGGTCCGGCCTGAAATGACTCAAGCCTCAGGTCTCACGCTTCCGAAGCGACGACATTATTGAATCCTTCAGAAACGGACTGGCTTCGCGCGTGCTTGAGATCGAAGCGATCCACCCAGACTCATCTATGTTAGCCAGTTGGATTTGGCACCCAGCGTGGTGCTGACCGCCGTGAAACAAACCCGTGCGAGGCTGAAGAACCCGCCGAGATCGCCAGAGGAATATCTCAGCTGCCTCGGTGACCAGGGACTGACCCAAACTGTCAGCGAGCTGAGGCGTTCAATACAGTTGATTTGACGTTGAAAGTCGGACGAACTTGCGCGTAAACCGTTGTCAGATCTTTGAATGCCAGATCAGCAACGCAGCGAGAGAAAGGTGACCCTCTTATCGACTTTGAAACGCACGCCTATGATCCTGGCGAAAGTGGCACGAAGCGTTCTCGGGCGAGTTCGGCGGCGTAAGCAATGCAGCCATCGATGTCCTCGCTCTTCAGGCTTGGGTAGCTGCTCAAGATTTCGTCTCTGGAGACTCCGGCGGCCAAGTTGTCCAGGACCACCGAGACGGAAACACGAGTCCCCAGCACACAAGCTTGGCCGTGGCAAACCAAGGGATCGACGGCGATGCGATCTTGCCAATTCATAGTCGCTCTCATCGAGAACTGATTTTAGCTTCTCTCAAGACTGATTGAAAACCGCCACCGCAGTGTGTTAACCGGTGTTGCCGAGTCAAACAGAGAACAAGAGAGTTTCTAGGGTTGTGTTCGGGGTCCGGACCTAACAGGTAGGGTTAGCTTCGGCACCCCGAACTCTCTCCACGAAACGTAGACTCTTGGCCAGGTCGGCTATCTCACCCAAACACCGCGAAAAACGGGGCGAAAACGAAAAACGCCCGCCTGCCCATAACAGGCAGCGGGCGTTAACCGGTTCGCGAGTGTTTTCGCGATTTTCAAAATAGCTCCCCGGACGGAACTCTCCTCGAACTTTTTTTAAAAACTCGCGCGCGTACTTTTCAAAAACCCCCGTAATTTACGGTGTTTCTTTCATCGAGAAGGGGTTGCATTCGGAACCCCTGATGCAACTCTCCTCGAACGAGAGTACTTTTGAAATCTCTCTTTCTGTTAACCAGATTGTCAAAAGTTCGAACGCCAAAAAAACTGACAGCGTGGTTAACACCAAAGAGAGTACTTTTAACTGGCCAAGGCTTGCTGGCAATGTGAAACCGTGCGTGCTGAATCGATTTCACACGCGGCGGACATCTCTAAAACCAGTCGATCTGTTTAGAGAAACGGATTTCGACTACACCATGGATGCTGAAATCGAAACTACCGAGCGCCTCGGTGGCTTGCTCTGCTCCTATCGCCGCGCGGCGTGAACTCAGGCCAGCGGCACGTCGTCTGCCGCCGGGCATCAATGTGTCTACCAACGTGTCAATGAACGGCGGTCGTTCGCTGCTGCGCCGCACCACCAAATTGTAGCCGAACTGGCCGTCACTGGCTTGCCTGCCGGGACTGTCTCAGGCAAAAATCGGCTGGCGTTTTGGCTTCGAACCCTGGAATTCCTCTGCTCAAACGTTCGGCTGACTTTTTTGACAGGAAGCGGTTGGCTGACTTTTTTGACAGGAAGGGCTGCACACGGAGCTGTTGGAGTGAAAGTCGGTAAACCTGACACCCTCCCGGGCCATCTGGTCGATGCGAGGCGTCTTGATCCAGCCATCGTAAAGGCTCATATCGCCACAACCCAAATCATCGGCCAGGATGAGTACAATGTTGGGTCGTGGCGCGGTGTGACCGGCGGCGACGGGCAGCGCGGCCAGCAGCGCGAGCAGCAGGGCGAACAACGCTGCAGTCAGCTTGGTTTGCAGCATTCTTCTTTTCATACACTTTCCTCAACACACTTTCGCCACTTCCATCTGCAACAGCTTGCTGAGTTTCTCGAGTTTGCCGGCAGTGTGGCTGTGTTTCTTCATCGAGAATGATCATTTGCTCTGAGGTTTGCCAACGACGAAGACGCTACGAAGCGTCGGCAGGGAGAGTTTGAATTTCGTCACGGGCTGGCCGTGCGTTTGCGTCAAGGCAGAATCAAGCGGCTGAATCACCCCGGAGTGCGGGTTCCACGTTTCGAGCTTGAGTTGGCCGCGCAACTCCACGTCTGCCGACACGGTCAAGCCGCTCGCGTTGGGGAAGAAGTAAACCTCCGCGCCCGGCACGGAACGATGAAGGTAGGCGAACAGGCGGTTGCCGCCTTCGTAGGCGTCGGGGTCATTCTGGAGATTGCCGCCGTAGTCGTGAGCCTTGCGATAGGTGCGCGGGATGTCGGTCGCCTGGGTAATTCGCACGTCCCACGCGAAACCAAGACCGTCCAGCGCCTGCTGGAGCGTGGTTTCGTTTGGCGTCGGGACAAAGACGCCCTTGCCGCCGGGGCCGAACATTTCCTTCGCCATGTGCCGCACCTCCTCGTCGTGCCCGAATTCCGCGGACTGCTCCGGCAGGCAGGTTGTCGCAATGACTTTTCCTCCCGCAGCCAGAAAGTCGTATGCCTTTTTCAGGTTGCTGGCGCGGATGGTGCGGCACGCGGGTAGGATCAGAACGCGGTAACGTTCCCAATTGTTCGGGTTGTCCAGAACGAACTCGCGGCCCTCGACCCGGCAGCGTGCGTCCACAACTTCCGGGTGCAGGAAAGTGAAGTCCCTGCGAATCTCACCGGTCAGCAGCCGCGAAAGCTCATAGTAGTCGGTGCCCGGTATCGGGTCCTTGCCGTGCGTAAACGGGAGGAGGCCCACGTGGTAGCGCGCGGCGAGGTCATCAATCGGATACAGCACGCCGATATCCGCGGCGTGCCGGCCAGCGCGCAGCAGGGACTCGCAGCGGGCCGCCCACTGGTTGTAATGCCGCAGTTCGGGGCCGATCTCTGGGTTACGCCACGAAATCTCCGGCACGATCCGCATCTTGGCGGGGTCCCACCAAGTGCCGTGGGGCAGCAGGTAGTTGATCCCCCGCGCATAGACCTCCATGCCGGCGCGGTAGAGCATGTTCGAATCGTTCGGCATTTTCTGGTGGAAATTGCCGTAGATTTCGCAAACGACTTCGGGCCGGTCGAAGTTATAGGCGGCCGACGCGGGAATCTTGAAGCCGTCCACGCCATGGTCGAAATAGTGGATGTAATCGGTCAGCGGCGCGCCCTGGTATTTGTAGAAGAGGATCGCGTCGCCGGGCGACTGAAGCGGGTTGGCGCGATAGGAGGCGGCCGGGTGGCCGGAGCATTTCATGCCGCGCCGGTCGCACCATTCCTGCACGGCGCGCGGATAGCCGGCGGCGAAAAGTTCGTTGCGCAAAGCGTAGAGGCTGGCGCGCGCGGCGGCGGTGTCGGGGCCGATGTCTTCCCACAGCGCGGGATAAAGCGGCTCCGGCGAGCGGCCGAAGCGCGCCTGAAACTCTTCGTTGAACTCGGGAGACCACATCAGGCAGTCGGGGACGTGATAGGTCGAGAGGTCGTCGTAGAACGTCATGCGGATGGTGGAGCCGAAGTGCGCGGGAAATCTCTGCGCAAAGCGGTCGTAGGTCAGCCCGATGAACTTCGCCATCGCCTGCGGATCAAGGCAGTCCACGAATCGCTTGGCTGGCGCGGTGGCGCAGACGAATGCCTGCACTTCCCAGCGGCCCGCCGGCACCGCCCAGCGCACGGCCGAGCCGGTTGTGGTCACCTTGTGCGTCGCCACGAGCTTCCCATCAATCCACGTCGCGACAGTTTCACCGTCCACGACCAACCGCACGTCGTAGGCACGGTTCGACTCGAACGGGAACGGCACGCTCTCAAGCGTCCGGTGGCTGCCCTGCTTGATGTGCGGCCGGATCGCTTTCAGGCGGGCGTTGAACTGCCAGAACATCAAGTCTTCGGCACTCTTGATGCCGAACGCGAGGGCCGCCGCCGAGCGGACGATGGTCAGCCGGGTCTCGATGGTGAACTTCGCGGGCAGCTTCAGGTCTCGCGCCCACATCGGCTGGCAATCCGTCGCGTGCAGGCCGTCCTTTTCGACTCGCGACGCTCCCGGCGTTTCCCATGCGCTGTTCAGCTTGCCGTCGAACCGATCCTCGAACAACAACCGGCCGCTCTCGTCCAGCACGCGGAAGAACTCGTAGCGTCCTTCTTCTTCCGGCGGCTGACGGAAACCCGCGCTGCCGCCAATGCACGGGGACGCTGCTCCGCCCGACTTCGCTGCCGCGGTCACCACTCGCCGTTCGCCCGTGTCGAGGTTCCTTGCGACCACGCTCATGAGTTTTCCGGAGGCCACCGGCAACTCCACCTCGCGCGGGCCTTCGACAGTTGCCGTTGCGCGGGCGAGATATTTCATCAGATCGTCGGGATACTGTTCCGCCATCCGTTTGCCAGCCGTCCCGGACGGGAAGTCACAGTCGTCGTAGAACACGACCGTCATGCCGAGTTCCTTCGCGGTGTCGAGGATGCAGCCATACATCTCGAAATACTCGTCCGTCAAATACGCCGGCTCGGTCGCCGGTTTCATGCGGAACAGCGTCAGCGGTGCGACCCCGCCGAAGCCGTCGCGGTCGCGGAGGTTGAGCATTTGCTCGCGGATTTCCTTCTTCGTCAACTTGCCGTTCAGCCACCAGAGCGTCGTGGTGCCCGCGTTCGCCGGTGGCGACGCGAACCGCTGTTTCAGCGCGTCGATGCTCAGGTCGCCAGCGACCGCGGTGTCCGCGAACGCAACCAGCGCCAGCAGCATTCCAAACAACACTGCGGTTGCCTTTGGGACAAATCTACTTTGGTTCTTCATAATTCTCTCAACGAGATATTATCAAAAGTTGTGTTCTTGAAAGAATAAAAAAGGTGGCGCATCCTGTTGGAACTTGAACCCTCCAACGGCCCGAAGTGGGCAAAGGAATACGCCATGAACCAAGTTAAAACAGAACGAACCGCTTTACCAGTGGACGAGCCGCTCGATCCGGAAGTGATCTCTTTCCGAGCTCAGTTCGACGAGAGAAGTCCACTGGACGAACTAGTCCGTGAAGGTGCCCGCAAAATGCTTCAGGCCGCGATTGACGCCGAAGTGGAAGATTTTCTCGCACAACACGGCAACCGCCGTGACGAACGTGGCCGGCGGCTTGTCGTGAAAAATGGCAGTCTCCCCGAACGTGAGATCCTGACGGGCGCTGGAGCGATCCCCGTCACTCAAGGTCGTGTTCGTGACAATACTGCTGATCCAGACAAGCGAGTCACTTTCAGTCCGAGCGTCTTGCCAGCTTACCTTCGCAAAACTCAGGCGATCGAAGAATTGATTCCATGGCTTTACCTTAAAGGAATTTCGACAGGCGACTTTGCGGAGGCCCTTCAGTCGCTTGTTGGCGAGCGAGCTAAGGGGCTTAGTGCAAACGTCGTCGTTCGGCTCAAAGAGCAATGGTGCGTTGAATACGAACACTGGAGTAAGCGTGATTTGACGGGCAAGCAATACGTTTACGTTTGGGCTGATGGCATTTATGCGAAGGTTCGCCTTGAAGATGATGCCAACAAAAAGCAGTGTTTATTGGTACTAATGGGCGCGACCACTGACGGCCAGAAGGAATTGATCGCCGTACTCGATGGCTATCGCGAGAGCGAACAGAGCTGGAGCGAATTACTTCTGAACCTAAAACAACGAGGGCTCACGATTGGCCCAAAGGTGGCTGTTGGTGATGGTGCGTTAGGATTCTGGGCAGCCCTTCGTAAAGTGCATTCAGAAACGCGAGAACAGCGCTGCTGGGTCCATAAGACTGCGAATATTCTCAACAAGATGCCGAAGAGCGTGCAGCCCAAAGCCAAAGGTGACATCCATGAAATCTGGCAGGCAGAAACGAAGGAGGATGCTGAAATAGCATTCAAAGCTTTCAATGAAAAGTACGGAGCGAAATACGCAGCCGCCTGTGACTGCTTGAACAAAGACCGCGACGTGCTGTTAACGTTCTATGATTTCCCTGCGGAACATTGGAGTCATTTACGAACAACCAATCCAATCGAATCAACGTTCGCAACGATCCGGCTTCGCCATCGACGCACAAAAGGCAGCGGTACTCGACGTGCAAGTTTGGCGATGATGTTTAAGCTGGCACAGTCTGCTTCGAAGAAATGGAGGCGACTGAACTGCCACGAAAAAATCACACTCGTCATCGAAGGACGGTCCTTCAAAGACGGAATTATGCAGGATGATATCGCCGCCTAATTCATTTTCTCAGAACACAACTATTGACAATAACTCTCTCTCAACACAGTTTCACCACTTCCATCTGCAACAGCTTGCCGAGCTTCTCGATCTTGCCGAGGATGTGGCCAATGCTATTTCATCTGTAACTCAGCATCGGTGCGGTCGCCAGATCGTCGCCGATGTAGTCGAAGGTCTTGATACTCGCCGGCCCTTCCATGTTGGAATGGCCCGCGAGAATGAAGATTCTAAGTGGCTTCGCTTGCGTCGGAAAAACGCAGGCGGTGAGTGTGGCAAGGAGGAGTGCTAGTTTCATGATGTGGTTTGCCGATTTGGTTCGCGGTGCCGGGGCGTTCCGACTGTTGCTTGGCCCCTTGGCCTATTTCAGATGGATGAGTACCGGTGTGTCCGGGTTTAATCCACTCGGTCAATGCTAATATTGACCGCCGAGGTTGCCTTTAGGAAAAGAAACACCGTCAGATCATCTCCGCCCAGCTTGTGATTGATGCCGACACGGCTGTTGTTAAATTCCTTCCCATCCACGCGGACCGTGGCTCCCTTGGCATTCCAGTTCTGGATATGGAACGCTGGATTGACAATGGGTGATTCCTTGCTCCCCGAGAGCTTCAGCTCACAGTCCACTGCGTTCACCACACGCTTTTCGATCTGATAGCACCTCTGGCTTCGATCGTATCCCACGAATCTAAAATCCTCCCCCGAGAGACGCAGGTCGGGTGCATAGGCCCACGAACGTCCGAACGTGACCAACTCGTTCAGGTCCATCCTGTTCATGCCATACAAGCCGGCCCAGTAGAGCCGGTGGCCATTGGTGTGAATCACGGGATCCGAGCAAGGCGAACTGGAAATGGACGTCGGCCGGTCCAGCACCTTGGTCCAGCGCCCGTCGCAACGCGCCTGGTTGATGGGGAAATGGTTGTAACCGTCGCCAATCCATCGAACCATCATGGAGTTGCCAGGTTCAAAGCAGATATAGGGCTTGTTTTGGGACCGGAAGTTGAATTGCTGGATGGTGTAGTTGGGATTCCAGTCCGCCGGTTGCTGGCGAAGATCGACCGAAACTGGCCTCGAATTATAGTCGTAGTCGGCAACATGCACATAGTTGTTTTCCAGGAGTTCCTCATTGCGCTGGCCCGGTTGCGTCAAGGGGATGGATTCCTGGAGCTGAAACGGTGTTCCGGTGGAGTCCTTGTTCCAGCACACTTTTCTGATCGCAGAAGCATCCGGATAAACATAGTAGTACTCATCCACCCAGCATTCCCACCCCGTCTTGGGATCGGGCTTCCAGGTGTTGTTGTGGGAGCTGACGGGGGCATAGCGCCAATGGACAACCGCCCGGGCGTCAGTGTTTTCAATGATCCGCACATGGGAGAAACGACAGTGCCGGTCCTGCATATGCTCGAAGCAGCCCTCGGTATCATCATCCCACGTCTCGAGGCTTTGATCCGCCATCCAATTCTCGTTTTCCGAGACCCAGCACGGGCCGAATCTGATGCCGCGCCAGAAGATGAACTTGACCGGACTGTCTCCAAAGCAGACCACGACGTCGGGATCCTGCTCCACCGGCCACAGATTATCCCACCCCGGATAGTACTTCAGTTTCGTGTAGAAAGCCCCGAACCGGCCCGGATTCTGGTCGAGTTTAGGCAGTGGTCGAGGCGGTATCTCCGGCACGGTTGCTGGGTAGTTCGAAAAATGTTCATGGACTTTTTCGGCAGTCAGCGCCTTGTCGAAAACCAGGATGTCATCGAGAATGCCATCCAGCCCAAAGTAGGCCGGAACGGTGCCCCAGGTCCTGATCGTGTCACTGGGTCTGCCCTGCGCCGCTGCCATTCCAATGATGCATTGGGTCTTCGCGGGAAAGGTCAGCGGTCCATAGGTATCAACGGAGTTCAGGGCTTTGCCATTGACATAGAGGGTCATTTGTTTACCGGCAGCGCAAACCCCGGCCAAATGAACCCACTTCCTCAACGGCACTGTCTGAGGCGCGCTGGAACAGGCAACCCATTGCTCACCAATGGCGACTTCGAAGGACACCTGCCCGTAGGGCCCGATCAACAGACGGTATCCTTTGACCTCCTCCGATTCGGTGGTGATCACCGGGCACCAGCTCAACGGGTATTCGCCCAGCGCGACCCATGCCTCGATCGTGAATTCAGCGCCGGGCTTGACCAGGTTCTTGCCCTCACGGACGATCCTCGTCGTAAACCCATCCAGGCGCAATCCTTTCCCGACCACGCCGGGCGCGGCTTCGAAATTCCCCTCAATCGTGTCGGCGACCCCGGTGGAAGGCTCAACACAAGTCCGGTTCGTGATGTTTTCAAAATCCCATTGCATGATGGTCTCTTGACCCACTGCTAAGAACGGGGACAGGAGAAACAGACAGAACAGTGCTGCGTGAATCAATCGTGGCTTAGGAGTTTTCATGTGATCAGATCGAATGGAATGTTAGAGAACTCTTTTTTTGGATGCTCTTGGACGGATGCGGCGGATACCAACCTATTCGGCCAGTGCTTGCCGGGTGACGATGGGAACGTAGCCAACCTCCAATCCGGCGGGGGGCGTCACGAGCAAGGCAGGATCGAGCGCAACCAGTTTTCCTCGCGTGGGCGGAGCCATGTAGTCGCGGTCCAACGGCCAGTGGGTGTGCAGTTTCTCCACCAAGGCTTGCAGTTTCGCCTTCTTCTCCGCGCTCCATTGGTATTGCTGGAAGGACGGTTGATCCACGAAACGATACCAGGAGTAGGTCACCACCGAACCATCAACGAGCCGGGCAGTGAACGGTCCCAGTTTCGGGCCGGGCTTTACCCAGGCGCCGCCACCGGGCGAGGTGTAGGGCACTCCCATCGGGGCACGCTTGAATTCCTGGGTGAGCAGTTTGGTTTCCGCGGGCACGGCCGCGGCCGGCACGGCCACGCGCTCCTCGCCGACATGCTTGTAGTATTGCGGGAACAGGCCTTTCGCGACGATGTCGTTGGTGGACCATTGCAAACCCCACACGTTGCCGTCGAAGATGCGGGTGTCGAAGGCGCTCTCCACGCCGGTGATCTTTTTGCCCGCCTGGTCGTATCGCGTCGTGTGCGTATTGAGCTTGGGCTTCCACGCGCCCTTTCCATCCATGCGCCCGGAGCAGGCAGGGCCGCCATCGCGCCAGGCCTTGAAGGCGTCGTAGAGCGCGACTCTTGAGTAATAGGTCACATCTTGCACCAGATACGCGCGGCCTTCGGCGTCCACGGGCCACTGGAGCTTCGGCAGCTTCGAGTAGGTCGTCCCCTGCGCGTCCTTCGCGTCGAAGCGGGGCACAGTGTTAATCTCCATCGCGCCGCCGCCCATGATGCCGGGGCGTGCATCAAGGCCGCGGCCGTAAATGAATGGGTAGTTGAAGAGCTTGCCGATTTTGCTCCACGTCTCGGGGATGTAGTAGGCGATGGGGCCTTTGAAGTTGGCGGCGCTGAGAAAGCAGGTCCAGCTCTGGTCGCCCGTCGGCGGATCGCCGGTGGTGGGATCGGTGAAGGGCAGCGCCATCCACGAGTAGCCGAGGAATTCGCCGTTTGGATTGCCCTGGAACGGCAGCGCATCGGGAGGAATCAGCAGGCGGTTGCTCAACTGCGCAATCCCGAGGCGATTGTCCGGCAGTGCTTCGTTGCTGTAGAAGAAAGACCAGCCGGGCGAGCCGACTTCGTAGTCGTAGCATTGCGGCGTGGCGTTCATGCTGAACTTGGGCGGACCGTAGCGGAAGTGATTCCCGGCCCAGTAGCCCAATCCCCCCTCGACGGTTTGAAAGACGCTGTCCCAGGTGGGTCCGCGCTCCTTCCACTGGCGCGCCAGCGTGCCCTCCGGCGCGAGCGGCTTGTCTTTGTTGTCGGAGTTGTCCGGCTGAATCCACGAACTGGGCAGGCCAATTTGAAAATCGGCCAAAGGCCGATCCACCAGCGGCCAGACTGCTGCATAGAAGCCCATCCCCGCAGTGTAGCCACCCTGGGGCGGCAGCTTCTCATGGCCGAAGCCGATGTAGCCGTGCAGGCCTTGGGAGTGCGAGGTGATGATGCCGGCCCTGTCCGCCGCGTTTGCAGTCGCAACTCCGATTGCTGTTGCGGCGAGCAGCCAGTAGAGCCTCATGTTTGTTTTGCGTTTCATTGTCGTGCCTTTTCTTGATCGTTCGGATGACTAGCTGCGCCTCCCAATTCCTGACGGGTCGCGATGGGCACGTAGCCCGCTTCCATGCCGCGCGGCGGCGTCAGAATCAAAGCCGGATCCAGCTCGGCGAGCTTGCCAACATCGGGTGGGGCGAGGTAGTTGCGGTCCTTGCTCCAGGCACGGTGCAGTTTCTCGACACGCTTCTGCACCTGCTCACGCTCCTCCGGGGTCAGGTCCGCATTGAGCATCGCGGGCTGATCTGCGAAGCGATACCAATAATAGGTCGCTACGCTGCCATCGCCGAGGCGCGCCTTGAACGGGCCGGCAGCAGGGCCGGGCTTCTTCCAGCAACTCGCTGGATCGTCGGGTGTAATGCGGGGTTCCTGCGGTTCTTCCTTCGGGGTTTCAAAGCGGTATTGCGTGAGGCCGAGTTCCGGCGGCACATCCTTGGGCGAGACGACGGACCATTGAGGCTTCTTGCCGTCCACATCGAGCCGATAGTATTCGGGCAACGTGACGAGCGAACCGGTTTTCCGCGTCAGTTGCTCGTCCCAGCGATAGCCGAAGGTGATGGGATTCGGCGTGAACGAAGAGGCGAAGGATCTCCAGGGAAGGGTCGCCTTCTCTTCGCGCGGAGTATTGGGTGGAGAGACTCTCCAGCTTGACCCGCCGCCCTTCCCGAAGGTATGCACGGCGGACGCCTCTGCCTTGATCAGGCCCGTGGCTGGAGCGCCGCCGTCAAACCAGCGCTGCACGTCGTCCCACAGCGCCGCTTTCTTATAGGCGGTGATCCGGTGCAGCACGGTCGAGTGGCCCTCGGGACCGACGGGAAACGAGGTCGGGGCGACGCGGGCGTATACCTTGCCGTCCGCGCTCGTGCTCAGAATGGCTGGGACGTGCTGCGTTTCCATCTGAATGGGCTTGTTCGGTCCGACGGGCCGGGAATCCAGCATCAGCCCGGCCCATTCCGGATTCTCGAGGGTCGCCTGCGACCAGAAGAAGGGCGTGAAGAAGGCCACCGGGCCTTTGAAGTTGGCGGTGTTGAGGAACAGCGTCCAGCACTGGTTGCCAGTCGGTATATTCTTGCCCGCCGTAGTGGCTTTCGGATTGGTGAGCGGCAACGGGAGATAGCCGTAGCCGAAGAGATCGCCGCTCGTGCCTTGTTTCAAGTTCAGTCCGTCGAGTGGAAACAACAGCCACGGGCTAAGCTGCGCGACGCCATACTGACCGCGTGGTTCTTCCCAGGTGCCCGCGCCGTAGCCCGGACCGTTGGCGATCCATTTGAAATTCGGACCCACGCCGCCCATGATGAACTTCGGCGTGGTGGTCGGAAAGTGCGTGTCGCGCCACCAACCGAGGCCGCCTTCGACGTCCGTGTAGCATTCGCCCGCGGGCTTCTTGTCCGATTCATACTGCGGATGCATCCAGGTACCGCACAGTCCGGTCTGGAATCTGTGTCCGGGGTAGGTCTCGACAAGAGGCCACGCCGCCGCATAAAGCGAGAAGCCGCCGTTGAACTCTTCCGGCACCTTTTCCGCCGGGCCAAAGAGGTAGCCGGCCATCTCGCCTTTCTTAATTTCCGCGGCGCAAACGACGGCGGGAACGACCAGCAGTGAAGCCAATAGAAATTGGAAAATTGTTTTCATGAATGCACGATTGTGATGAGCTGTCATGGGCGCTGTGACTCCAGCATCTTGAGGTTGGCCTCGGCGAAGGCTTTGCCCATCAGCGCGAAGGTCTTCGCGCAGCCGAGGTAGTGGTAGCCGGCGTTGGAGGCGCCGCGTTTCCAGATCGCGGCTTCGGCGGGCGTGATGAGGTCAGCCTCGAACTTCTTCACAAACTCCCGCTTCTGCTCCTCCGTCATCTTGCCATCCGCGTTGGCATGGTCTTTGTGCTTTGAATCGAGAAAGTGGCGCATCTGGCGAACCTTCTCGTGCTTCTTGTCAATGGCTGCGAGTTCCTCCGACCAGAACGGTGCGGTTTGCACTGCGACGACATGGCCCTTGAACTCGGGCATGGCCGCGGGCACTGCCATCGCCCCCCGGAAAGCCACCATATCCACGGACTCGTCCTTGAGCCCGCCGACCCCCATCACGCCGATCACGAATGGCAGGTTGGGAGCGGCCAGATCCTTGCGCACGTCACGGATGAAGTGTGCGAGCAATTCCGAGTAGAGATCGAAGCGGTTCGGATTGTTATGGTTCGGATAGACGTGGCCATCGACCATGTCGTTGAATCCCTGAAGCCAGACAAAGCCCGCGAGTTCATAGCCCTGCGCGGCATCATAATCCGGATAGACCCGCTTCGGATCGGCGAGCACTTTTTTCACATGCTCGATCATCAGGCGGTAGTAGTGACCGGTCGCCTGCGCTTTATCGGCTTTCCACTGTTCGAAGTCCTCTGGGATGCCGTGCCCTGTCTGCTTGGGATAGTTCTCCCGCTGAAACGAACTTAATTCATAAGGCCCCGCACTCGGCGAGCGGAAATCCGTGTGCAGGCTCTTGCCGCCCCACGCCGCCTTGATGATGAGCACCGGCTCCGCGAGCGCAGCGTCCATCGTGATACCGAAGGTGAATTCGGGGCCGATCTTGTCGCCGGGCTTCTTGGAGTCCAGGCCCCACATGGACCCGTAGCCTGCTGTCAGTTTACCGGTGATTTCGAAGTTCGTCTCGCCGTCGCCCGAGAGATACGAAATCCACGTGTGATCGCACACCGTCGGCTTCCCGTCGGCACCCCGCATCAACTTCAGCAGCGGCGCGGTCGCCGGATCGTCGCCAATGTAGTCAAAGGTCTTGATACTCGCCGGCCCTTCCATGTTGGACTGGCCCGCGAGAATGAAGACTCTAAGTGGCTTCGCAGCCGCAGTGGCGCCGGGGGCTGCCAGCAAAGTGGCCAGAAAGAATGCGTGAATCAGTTGAAGTGTGTGCTTTATGGTCGAACTCGGGTTCGGTTGGTCTATTCGCTCGTGACTTGGCGCGTGACGATGGCTGCTAGGAAATTTGATTTCTCCTGATTCTACTGTGGAGACTGGCTACATCAAGGACTCCGGGGGTGCAACATGCCTCCCCGTACACAACTCAATTGCGGCAATGTCTCTGTTTCGTGAAATGCTGTAAGTCTCTTATCTGCTTTGCGGAAAAAGTGTCGCGTTCGGTCGGTCCAAACGGTTTGAAGTCCAAAACGGTTAGTATCGTTTAACCAGCTCAATGGCTTAATATAGAAGCATTGCCAAACATTAACTTGACCCTACTTGCAGCAATCGTTTTCGCTGATCATTTTAGCAAACCGCTTTCGCTGCTTTTCCCAGCCGGTTCGTCGGCGATCGTAACGGATTAACGACATAAGGTAAGCCGCATCGCTGACGATCACGTCTGCTTTGCAGCTAGCTCCATCGTGCCGCAGATCGTCGTGATTTCGGCGTCAGAATCATCAGTCACTTCGACGGACCAGGCATAAGTGCCGGCCCGGAGTGATTCGGTGTCGCTGTGGGTGAGTTCAAAGACGAGGTCCCAGCGATCATTGTTGGCGACCACGGTGCCGGTGACCAGGAAGGAGTCAGAGAGTGACTGATGCTTGGCTCCGAAGCGGCACGTTGCACTGGTGATCGGGACGTTGGCCACAGGTGTGATTGACCAGATGAAGGCTCGGTTGTGGCGAGCCAGGTAGTCGTCGCCGATGATCACAGGTGAGGTGATTTGGCCTTCGGCGACCACCGGTTGTGTAGTGACGACTCGGCCAACTAGCTTGGCATCGATGCTTTCAATGGCGGAGAGGACTTCGGTGTGGTCACAAGTGCTGCTGGATGTGAAATCCGGCTTGGTGGTGTCGATCAATACGTCGGCGTCAACCAAGTCCACTCGCTCGACATAGCCGCCTGAGAGTCCCTCGATGTCGCCGGCACCGAGGTACCAAGGGCCAGTCAGACCGGCTACTTCAATTTGATGGATCGTTCCGGCGAGCTGTGTGACGGGGTAGCCGCTGGGATTCGAATCGCCAGTCGTGTCGCCGAGCGACGTGAGATAAGCCGTGGTGGTTCCAGGCCAACAGACGAAACGAATGGTTGCCATGAGTTCCCCCTGATTCTAAGACTGCGTATTGATCGCTGCGATCTTGGCGAACTCGGCCCCACTATTGGCCGTATTGATCTCGCCGTCCCAGACAATCGTCACATACGTTTGGCTGTCGTAGGCTACCGTGACTTCCAATTGCAGCACGTCGCCATGCGACCAAGCCCCGTTGCTCCACGACGCCTTGTATTTGCCGGTGGATTCGATGTTGACAACAACGTTCGTTGCTGTGGCTACGCCATTGACGATCAGTACCGCTGTCGGCCAATCGTCGGGTGCTTCAAGCAGTCCGAGATCGTTGCGTGTCAAGAAACGAATGGCTACGTTCGTCGAAGGAAGCATTGCTTAGCTGACCATGGATAGATGATAGGAGTTGCCGGAATAATCCAACAGTTGTTTGGAGTCATTGCCACGAAAGCGATAGAATGCGGCGGGACTTCGGACTCGGCCCTTGGACGGTTCCATCAGATCGGTTGGCATTGAATCCCAAATCGCCACATCTCTGACTCGCGGCACAGTGAGTCCGGCATGACTTACTCCGCCGATCACTGATGCCCTCCAGCAGACACTGAATCTGTTGTTCCGGATTTTCTGGAAACTCGGGTGGTTCCGCCGATGTCGCAAAGAAATGGGAAAACGTTCGCCGCTTGCCAAGTGTCTCTTTCCGATGCAGACGCTCGACGTATTGGCGGTGGTGCATCAAGGCTTCGATGACAACGTCAGCGGGCGTGAGTTCTTCTTCGCCATCAAACAATTCGCCTAGTCCTCAATCAAGCGACCGTTCATTGAGATTCTGATCGTATCGCGGCGGAAAAACGTGGCGGACCGGTGGCCTGGCTTGTCGTCTGTTCGTCGTGGTTGTTCGCATAGTCAGTGTTCTTTTTGGTTGGG
>NZ_SJPV01000004.1:300000-586525 GCF_007860135.1 Novipirellula artificiosorum | reverse complement strand
TGCTCGCAATCGGCGTAGAACGCGACGTACTCGGCGGCTTGCTCCAGCCGCGCTTGGCCAAAATCGAACCGTCGCGGTCGGTCCTTTTCCCAAACAAGCAGTGAGCCTCGTTTGAATTTCGACGGCAGCACCAGCGATCGTGATCTCGAAGTCGTCTGCCTCGATCCTTCCCGAACAACAGGCCGCCGATTTTCCGCACGCACCAATCGCGACGGCTAGTTTTTCGAGCGTTGATTGGCTGGAACTTGCCGTCTTCTTGCCAGCCATGGTGGTTTGATTCCGCTGCGATCGTGGATGAGGTTTCCAGGATGCCGATCGACCAAAAGCGTGATGGCATCTTGAGGAACGTGATCGAGGGAATTCTATTCTTTGATTGGCTCATGTCCAATGAGCAATCACGACAGAACACTTCTCCCCCACCAGAAATCCCCATGAATGACGTTCGAAACTTATTTGGTGCCGAGTTCTCTCCCGAGCACCAAGCCGTGCTTCAGCAAACGAAGATCGACAAACGTTTGATGACGCAGCAAAACTGGCCTTTTGAAAACCGGATTGCTGGCGTGACCAGTGGCGCGGAGATGAACGAAGCTTCCAACGACGATCCCAGCGAGTACTTCGACGACCAAGACGTGGCCGAAGACGCGATGGTCTACATCGTCGAAGGTGGGCAGATTTGCTACGGCAGCAAACGGGCTTGGGAGACCGCCCGCGGCTGCTAGCAGATGATTGCCCTGCAATTTCTGAATACCGTTGCGGCGCCGCAACACGCGGCGTCTGTCGGCCAAGTTGGAGATGTAAAAAAACAAGAATTTCAGGAGGTGATTCCAGGACTTGGTTGATGCGCCGGCGAATTCATGGCCTGATGTGTTCATCGCAACGCGGCGAACGCAAACAATACCCTTTCCACCGGAGACCCAACCATGGCCATGACCGAGACCCAAAAGACCAGAGCCGCAGCCCTTCGCACAGCGATGAAAAAGCTCGACCCGGCGACCTACCAAGACATTCGCGAATCGTACTACCGAATCGCCGACAACCTTCGCCCCTTGGTCGATGCCCTTGAAAAGGCCGACGTCGACCACGGCGGTCCGGCTGGCCCGCTCTTGGAAGAGCACTACATCTTTTGCGAGATGCTCGACCAACTCAAAAAGAGCATTCTTGGCGCGGTGGTTTAAACCCGCCTAGCCCATAGCAATTGCCGGCCACAGCACGCCCAACGTTGGTAGCTTCCGGGCGTTTTGTCGTCAGTGCGGCGGGAACCTTGCCACATCCAACCAAACGCGTCACGCTGCCCGGCAACGGGCCACGGCTTTCTCTGAACTGATCAAGCTCGTAACGGAAAACTCAACCATAATGACACAGCTCAAACCAGGCGATCGCATCCGTCTGACTTCGATGACCGACGATCCCGATCCAATTCCGACTGGCACCACCGGAACTGTCACGGGCCTGCACCTGCAAAATGGCTGGACGCAAGTCGATGTCGATTGGGACAACGGCCGATCGTTGATGCTTTCGATTCCACCGGACGTTGTCGAGCGAATCGACGCCGTTCAACCGAACGGCAGAAGCTGTTAACCCAGAGCGGCGTTTTTCGCGTCCGGTCCGCAGGAGCCGAAGCAATCGGCGAATGAACTTAGAGGGTGCCAAGATTGCGAGAGCGCGATAGCCTCGGCCTGATTTGCCAATTTTTGGCTGTCACGCAGCCCCATCGGCAACCCATCAAGATCGCCAGGAGACTCTCCCTGCTGCCGAAACCCTGCAAAAACCAGGCGTTTTTCGCGGCAAAAGCAACGCCGCGACATCAGGTACTCTAAGCGAACCGGCGTGGCAGCCTTAGTTCGCAGATTGCAAAGAGTACAGCGGAAGCAACACTCTTCGTGAAGACTCTCGAAAACTGCCAGAATCTTTTACCTCGCTCGGCAGATGGCGCTGGCAGCCCACTCCGCGATGTGCATGATTGGGTCTCTCAGTTCGAGCAGTTCTGGGACGAGAAGCTCGACGCACTTGGCGAGTATCTCGACAAGAACAAGAAATCCAAAACCAAGAAGGCGTAATCACAGGCAATCGTATGTTCGTACCGAAACCAATCACAATTCGCAAGGAACGGTTCTCGCCATCTAGAATCACGGATTCCATACTCATTGGTTGGCACCTGCCGCGCTCGTACGCCGTAGACGCTTGGGGGCATGCAACGCACGATTTGGCGAACTAAACGTCGCGTAGGCCAAGAGCAAAACCAGCATGATCGAAAGCCACAGCGGTAATTCACTCCGCAGGTAGTCGGAAACCGTCAGTGGCGGTACGCCGGCGAGTCGAACTAGTTTTTCTCTCGCAACTACTTTCGGGACGTAATTGTAGGCTTGTAGGTCATGTAAGGCGTTCGGCCTCAGATACGATCGCAACCGTGTAAGATCCAATTCTCGCGGAGTCCCAAAGATTTCCATCAAGCTGATTGCCGCCACGGTCGCTTGCCGATCACTTTCGTTCGTTTGCATGAATGCGCGAAACCCGCCAATGCTCCGAAACGCGTGTGGCTCCGTCACTTGATACTCGACAAGCCAGCGGTGGACGTCAGCGATACGACGCTCACGCTCTGTGGTCCGATCCAGCCTTTCGATGAGTTCAGAAATCAACAACACATCCGCTAGCTTTCGATACTCAAAATCTTTGGAAGCGAGCCGATTCCAATCAGCCATCAATCGCCCGGTCAATACATCACGTTCGGTTTCCGTGAAGTCGTTACTGAATGCGAGGGCAACAATGCGAAAGTAAACGGTATTCACATTCAAAATCGGTTGATCGGAATTCGTCGAGTCAGTCAACTGTCTTCGATCGGCCTGGACATCCAGGTACGCAAGCAGTTCCGAATCGGAGATCAACCCAGACCTCGCCGCAGCCGTGAGCATCCGGTCACGCATCTGAGGATGAAGCTTCAAGTCTTGCTGGAATCGCTTCAACACGAGTTCTTTGTCAAACCCAACATCCGTTTCGTCGAGCATTTGTGCAACATCTGCCCAATCATCCCAAAGGCCCATTCGTTGTCCGTCATACGATTCAACGTAAAGCCGAAGGTCCGCTGAGGTCACTCCTCCCCAATACGACTTCGAACACACGGTCATAATCAGGCAGCCTAGCAGCACACCTCCAATCACCCAAAGACTGCTCATTGACTTGCGAACTCGAGGAGTCGCCAACAGGCTCGCGGCCACAGTCACTCCCATCGCGATCAAGATCAACAGCCAATACGAAGCCAGTCGATATGCCAGACAGGCCAGTGCGATGTTGCTGATGGCGAATGTCACCAATAGGACCATTTTCGTTTGCTTGCTCAAACGATGCTCCACGCCTTGACCTGTCCATGACGACGGTCGAACCAATGCGCCGATCATGAATGAACCGCTGAATAACACGCCGGTCACCAAGTAGGGATCAAGGAGCTGCGACGAGCTCATACTTGCAAACGTCGCCGACAATTGTCCCAGTATCCCCAAGCCGGCGACACAGCTTCCGCCGACCACCGCGCGATCGATCAAGTTTTCTTTCGCAAGAGTTCGAACCAAGGATACTGTGGCGAAACCGGAACAAACAAGCGCGACCATGAGCGGCATGGACCAACCTAAGAACGGTGCAACCAATGCAGCAGTGAACACGATTGCTGCGATCCATCCGTAACGTTTCCACCACTGGGCGGTCGCTTGCCGAGCTTGTTCGATGTCGATGCTAGCCGAACCTTGCTCGTGCTGAAGAGCGCGTATTCTCATCATTCCGATCACCGTCAATCCGATCATCAAAAAACAAAGGAACGGAAACGCCAACACGACGACCATCTTCTTTCCCAGCGAAATGGCGGCAAACGAGATTGGCGCAACGCTCGTATCAAAACTTCGTCCGAGCAAATGAATCGGAACGAAAGAAGCGGCAATGCGAAGCCATTCGCTTGGTCGTGGATCGCTCGCGCTGGCGGAATCGTTCAAGTGCGCATCGCTACGTCGCTTAACCACCAATTCGACGCGATTACGGACACCATCCGCGAATGACTGGCGATCGGGCCGCCACGGTCGCAGAGCGGCGCGGATTTCATGTTCGTCGATCAAACGCTCGCCGGTAGATTGATTCATAGTAACACCGCCTTTGCCACCTGGGTCCAATTCGTGGGTTCATCCATCTGCGTTCGAAGTTTCTTTCGAGCTTGATACAAGCGACCTTCGACTGCTTTCACCGAGATCGATAAAAGTGCCGCCACTTCTACAACCGGTGTTTCGTCCAGGTAGTGCATCAAGATCACTTCGCGGTGCTTATTGGGAAGTCGCTGGATCTCGTTTCGCAATCGCAGCAAGCGCTCGTCGATGACGATGGTCTCGGAAGTGATCCGGTCGAGCAATTCTGGCTCTGCGGCGGCGGCCAAGCGTTGACGTCGCGAACGGCTTCTCGACCACGCTCGAAACTTGTTCTTGGCGATCCCCCGCAACCAACGACCAAACACAAGCGGTTCGTTCACATCACCGCGGCAGGACGCAAGGCTCAGATGCGCATCGGCAAGACTGTCCTGGGCCAATTCAGCGGCATCAAAGGCGGGTACACCCCAGGACACGAGCAATCCCGTCAAGGGAGAGCCGAATCGGTCGATACTCTCTTGAAGGTCCAAAGTGATTGTTTCTCCTGGTCGGTGTTTCGAGTGAGACCATTCTCACAGGGGAAGTGACCGACAAACGACTGATCACTCAAGGAAAATCGAAAACGGGCAAGAAATCCGTACGAATTCAATACTCATTGCCAGTCACCCGCCTCGCTTGCAAACTGTAGATAGATTTCCTTCGGCATTGGTGCCATCTCCGCGCGGCGCTTGCGAATCGAATGTCATGCGGGTCAACAGCCAGAGATTCCATTGACTCCATATAATCTACGAAGCGTGACTCGAGTTTTACTTAAGTCAGCCACCCCAAAGAAAGACTTCGCATGTCGAACTGCCTCAGGGTCCAGCATATCCATTTCCTTCAGACGCTCTTTTGCGATAGCTGTGGGGCAAGCGCGAATGAAGTTGACGACGGGGACACGGCACCGCTCAGCGTCCGGTTCCTTAAACAACGCCACAAGACGATCCATCGATTCCCAGTCTTTCAGTCGCGCGAGATCGGGGATGACAAGATCGGCAAGTGCACTATTTTCCAGAAGCAGCCGAAACGACAAGATGAGCGACTTTCTGGAAAGTGGCGAGCTGGGCAAGTCACGAACAAATCGCAGTGCTTGAATCGCGGCGTAAGTTTCTGCAAAGGTTGCTTGTGAATCGACCAAGTACCGGCTGTGCACCATTGGCAATCCAGCTTCGCCCTTCAAGGCCAGGTAGCATCCGAGCCAAATATCAAGAGATGCGGGAATGTCCCTGGCTGTCAATTCTTGTTGAATCCACTCAGCGTCGGCAGCGTTTCCGCATCGAGCCAACATCGCCAAATACAGCCGACGACGATCTGCGGCAATGTCAGGCTCACTCAACCACTGACGTATCTTTGTTCGATCCAACTGGTCACACGCTCTCTCAAACGCGTCGTCCGCTGCAACAACGAACTCCAGATGAGCATTCGCTGACACAGATTGGTCTGCGTGCTCCAGCAGCGTCTGGAAAAACGTCAATCGTTGGGCACCAGACTGCTCCAGCCCATTTACGGTTAGCACATGCTCTCGATACGCTTGCGTCACTGACCTAGCCACACGCCAACTTATTTCTTTGCTTGACTTGCTTCGTTTGCCTACCAACAGAAACATTTCCCCTTTCGGATCGCCGCCAGACGGCCGAGCGACCACTGTTGATCCTGCAAGTGACGGTTCGCCTTTCAGCACGTCACTGATTTCAAACGACGCGTACTTCGTGTTTTTCTGACTGGTTAAATCCGAGACGGACGAATCTGACCTCCTGGCAATCACCGCAGCATGGTTCTGGCCCAGGATCTCCGTGAAAGTCCAAACGGGCATGAACCTGTCTGCACTCGTCGCCGTGGTCGGGACCAACCCTTCAGCACGGACATCGACCGGTACTAGGAGAACACACACGGCGACGGCAATAACTTGACTGCGCAAGTGTGAGTTTGTCTCGGTCGTGGTCCTCTGAGCTGAAGTTGCATCTAAACGACATCCATGAACTAGTTCTCGAGCGTTATTCACGATTGTGTCCCCTGCAACTGACGAGTGAAAATCGGCTTGTTCGTAACGGGCCTTAAAACGGTTGATTTGGATTGTTTTGCCGTTGTCATTGCTCTTCCTTCGATGGCTTCTTTTCAGAATCACCGTTCTGTGCGTTAGATTGCGTCTGGGCAGCTTGTACAATCGCAGTCACTGCGCTGGGCATGTTTCCATATGTCGCCAGCAAGAGTCCACTTTCGTCAGCGTCAACCATCACCAAGACCTCACCATAAGTCTCTCCGACACCGTCGGCCGGTACTGTATTCTCCACAAGCAACGTAAAGACATTGCCGCGGAATCCTGCAGACTTGACATCTTTCTTCCATTCGCTAGAACGCTTTGCCTGCTCATCAAAACTCGGCTTCATCCGCAAACGCTTGAAGAATCCTGCGGCAGGCTCGCTCAAACCTGTTGAAAACTCATCGTACCGTTCGGTAGCAAAATCCAAGAACAGGTCCTGGAATCGATCAACTGCGGTCTTGAGCTTAGGTTGGTGCGGGGAGTTATCCCGCACAGCCTCGCCATTCATGAGATAGACAGCCACCTCGTTCCCTTCAACTTGTGTACAGACCTTTCCGAGCGGCATTGCGTGATCCAGGACCGACGTCGTTGCGTAGGGAAACCTGTCTGGAAAGTGATATTTGGCAAATGCCCAGACAGTGACGAATTCACTTGCAACCTGATCCAGTTCTCCAAAACTAAAGTTGACCTGCAGAGACTCGATATGCACGGGAATCACCAGGTTAGAGATTGCACCTACAACATTCTCACCTGACACATAAGCGTACTCGCCGATGAACATACAGGTTCCAAGTACGACGTCCTCGAAGAACTTGATCGGCTTCAACATGGTTGCAGCACGGTCCGCAAGCTTCTTCTTCTTCGCAGGATCCGGTGAGTACATCAGCTCGCTGGTGTTCAAACTGTCTCCCATTCGGATACTGTCAAGCAACCTGGCCGCCACCTTAACTGGCTCTGAGACCTCATCGTCCGTCAGGGCATCACGAATGGATAGCTGCACAATCTCTGTTTTTACACAAGCCATCACCGGAGTCGCCACGTAATGCTCGAATTCGGTTTGGTAGGGAACAGGCACACACAACCCAATTGTCTTGCGCCCCAGCTCTGAGATGTCAACTGTATCCTTCATTGGGCTGTACTCTTCAACGACTCGATGCTGCAAATTCTGAGAGGTGAGCTCCGATTCAACGGTGTTCTCCTGAGCCCGCTGACCACACCCAATCGGCATCAGCAAGAAGATCCAGATTGTGAATAAGTCTTTTCGCATTATTCTGTTTTTCCTGGTTCAAAGTTTGAAGTCTTTAGGGCAAGCCTGTCACGGCCTATCGCCCCATTGGTGTGGCGTCTACATCGGCAATCGCCTTGGGATCGGCACCGTGTTCGAGCAGCAACTTGACACACTCGTCGCAACCAAATTTCGTGGCAAGATGCAAAGCGGTTTGTCCATCATGGCGAGCGATATTCGGATCAGCACCCTTCTCGAGCAACAACCGAACGGTCGCCGGTTGCTTCCCGATGCAGGCTCGTTGCAGGGCCGTGTAGTCGGCCTTGAAATTGACATCAGCCCCAAGTTCAATCAGCTTTGCAACGGCTTCAATATGTCCTTGCTCTGCTGCATAGGCCAGCGGAGTGGCCCCGTAGTGATACCCTTGTTCAATACTGGGTTTGCGTTTCATTAACTCGACAATCACATCCACTCGACCATGAACCGAAGCCAAGTGCAGCAAATGCAACGCATCGATCTGATCAGCTGGCATCGCCGCCGTCTCTTGCTTAACCGCTGCAAGGTTGCCACGCACGACCGCAAACTGGGCGGGATTGAGGTCAAGATTCCATTGTGTGTAAAGCAGTTCAATCACTGCGACATTCGGGCTCTGTAGGATGTGAAGCTTCAGGCTGTTTCGATCCGCTGCAACGACTGAATTCATCAGCGACTTGACGGCGTTCAGGTCACCGCTTTGAATCGTCTTTAACATGGCGTTCAAATTGTCCGTGTAATCTTCAAATTCAGTGCCTGGAACACTGAGCGTATGCTCGGCTTGTTTCCCCGCCTCGACATTCACAGAAATACGAGAATGAACGCCGACACGTTCGTGCCATACAAACAACGTATATTCGCCTGCGGACAGGTCTTTGATTTCGTACCTTCCATCGGTGTCTGTGATTGCGGTGAACGAATGATCGACGGCTAGAATGTATGAATCAATATTCAACAGGTCGGAATGAATTCTGACAGGGACAGGTTCGTTCTTCCCGAAAACATAGGCTTCCTGGCGGCGTTGCCCAGGTTGAAGCAGGAAGTTCAGAGATTCGGAGTACGTTGGCGAGAAGCGAAAATCACTCAAGTGATCGTGAGCATTACGGAACGAAATCAGCTGGCCGACTCGAACAATTTGCACGCGAGGATGCATCGTAAAAAAGTTCTTCACTTCAATGATGGCAGGTTCGCCTGGCGGTTGCGGCGCAACGTAACCTTCGGGCGGCTTGCGGATGTAAACGAGCGCATTGGCTAGTCCACCATCCTGACTGACTAACAACGATTGATCTTGGACTTGCACTCTCGCTGCTTCAATGCGAGCACGTTGCTCAATGGTCGGAAAATGCCCAAAGTTGGGCTGCCCGTTCGGCAGCATCCGAAGCGGAGGCACTTTAGGAATGGGAGCTGTCAGCACAATTCGCCCGCTCATGGAGCCTGTCGCAACTTGTTGAGCGTTGGCAACGACGGTCCAACTAATGCAAAGTAAAAGCATCGTCAGAATCAAATGGTGTCGAACAGTTCGCAGGTACGTCGATTCACGAATCATGTTGTTCATTGGACGACTATTCTCTTAGAATCGGTCAGACGAGGCGTTCAAATAGTCTTCGAGTTGCTGCGTATTACAACAAGCCGAATCCCGATTTAACTGCATGATTAAGTCCTTCAATTATTGTATTGTAGTGGATGAGTTTACGAGTCCCGCGCGGCACATTAAGCCGCACCTACCTCCACCGCGAATTCTGAGATTCAAGACGAATTTAGCATTGGCGACCGGGTTCCCGTCTTAGTCGATCAAATTGAACGGAATGGCATCGGGGAGAACAAAAGGCGTGGATTTCTTCGACCCAGAGTCGGCTTGCGGAAAGTTCTTGGCCCGCGACATCGTGAGACGATGTTGATAGACGATTCCTTTCTGGATGAACGTCTCCCGGTCTGGTAAGCCTCTTGTTTCGACCTTCGTTGCGTAAAGGATCTACCGCCGGTGATCGATCAGCAGCACTGTCGGCCCAAACCACACGCTATCTTTGCTGATCGAACATTGGCAGTTGCGGGGGCTTCCCGCTGTCGGACGTTGAACAGTCCACAAACGCAATCGTTGTTGAACCAACGCGAACCACGCCGTCACTTGCCTTCAACCCCTTTGATGCGCCAGGATAAACGCGTTCAAGCACGTCCAGTGGAACGATCGGAGCGCCGCCCTGAGTCTCGATCAGCAGCACCTGTCCTTGTGCTAGTGGGAGCAGATTGTCGTAGTCGGAGTTGAACGACCTGCGGACGGTCCAACCACGCTGACGCGCAGACTCGGATAGCGTCTTGTAGTGCGGATTGTTACCGATGACGTAGGCATCGACGCCGACAAAAGCCACGTCCTTGATATCAACCGGTAACATTGAGTCATCGAGTTGCGAAAAGTACGAGTTCGTCTGTTCCTTCCATTGCTCCCATTGCAGCGACATGACCATCTGCTGCGGATCGTTGCCTTTGTGGTAGGCAAAACGATCTCCAGGAAGAATGCGCGACTCGGGTGAGTAATGCATGTAGATCTGCTTTGCTCCTGGATCGAGCAATACCCACTGATTGTCCAGATAGACTTCCAGGAATACATGTCCCGACCATGACTTGAATGACCGTCCCTTCTTTAGATCCCAAATCCATGGAACGTCCATCGTCTTGACCCAGACGGTGGGTACGCCCGCAGCTTGCAAAAGGACGCCACACACGATCGCTTGGTCAGCACACCCACCATAGCAACCTTGCTCGACGACGGTGTCGTAGTTCCGCCACTCGTAGGCCTTCGTCCCGTCATAGCTCAAGTTTGCGTCCATCCACTCCAAGACGTTTTTGATCGTCGCCCGCGAATCGTTGCCCTTGAGCGCAGATGCTTGCTCCGCGATGGCGTGAGCGCTGCCCAGCGTATCGGAGATCGCCGTGTAAGCATCCGGATTGGAGTAGTCAATGGAGTTAACAGTTGGTTCTGACGCGACAAGAACCGCTAAATGAAGCTCAAGAGCCAGCGTTATCGTTGCAATCAATCGAAGGAACGATGTCATGGTATTTCCTGTGATAATTGTACTTGTTTTCAATAACCGGCAGCGGCAGCACATTCGGTTGAAGGTTACGTTTAGTAGTTTGCAGAATTACTTTTCTTCGGGGTTGTCGGTTTTTTCTGTTGCAAATTCACCAAGAATCACCTGCATCTTGACTGTCCCGCCGAGAGTTTGAAATCCATTCTTCTCGTAAAGTCCGGCGTGGAGGTGAAGACTTGACGTTTGGGCAGCTGACTCAGCAATTTGAAAAGAGTAACGCACGCCATCGCCGTCGGGTCTCCCGTACAGATTGACAGAAGCGATCTTCTCCTTCGCCGTGGCGATTGTCAGGTTCGCGCTGATGGCAGCCCCGTCTTTGTAAAGTTGACCGGCATTTGTAATTGCACTGGCATTTGCGAACACGTCGACTTCGATCATTCCGTCCGCCGTTTGCGTCTGGATGACCAACCCATCGGGGCACTGCTTTGACGAGCGAATTTCCAAATGCTTCGTATCAGCTTTCGCTTCCGAATAGGCGGCGAGCGTCAGCACAATTACAGCGGTAACGGTAGCGGGACTTACGAACTTCTTCATGACACACCTCTACGGAAAGGGTTGAGTGGTTGCGGCTAACGAAACGTTTTGGGAATAGGAGGGTCCGCGCCGCCAACAGATGCAGTGCCTGTATCGGGAGCTGTCGTAGACTTTCTTGGAACCGTTACAACTGGATAGAACCGTGACACATCAACGTAAATACTTCCGAGTGGTGTTGCGGCGTCTGTTTCGTATAACGCGGCTTTGTAGATGACGATGTGCAGGCGTCCCTTGCCGAACGGCTCTACGTGTCGCGCCTGCGACGTGAAGTCGACGAGTTTGTTTGTGACCACGCGGACATCATCAAGCACTTGCCTAACATTGTGCCCTCGCTGCCGCTGTTGCTCCGCCCATGCCGAAAATACTTCACTCTTCGTTGACGTGTTGAGGTGGACGAGCGGCTGATCGATTGAAATCGTCATAGATTCGATCGCGTTCCGGATCGTATGTTTGTTGGCGGACAGCTTCCATGGGTCGGCTGGGGCAGTTCGTTCGCCCAGACGCTTCGCCAAACGTCTCGCTTGCAGTGGTGTTAGAATCTTGGATAATTCCGCATCGAATTGCCGATCAATCCAATATCGAATCCAACACGATTTTCGAGCCGGGTCCTCCAGCGGATCAGCATCGAGTGTCGTTCGTAGCGGCGACGCAGCCTGACCGGCGAAGTGCTGTGCTAACTGTGCAAGTATCTGCTCACGTATCGCGATGGTCCTTTCGATTTGCGTCTGCTGACCGTCGGTGAGTTTCAACGTTTGTGTGATGGCTGGATCCTTGCAGAGCAGCACATTCGGCCCCATCTGTTGTAGCCTGAGTTGGACTGCTCTCTCGATTTGTTCTTGAGTCATTTGCTCCTGCATTTGACCCAGGAGTTGATCCCAAGACGGTGGCTTAGCGATGCGTGTTTCCGCCTCGGCTTCCGCATCGAAATAGAGCCCCGCGATCCAACCGTTGAATGGTTTAATCTGCGCGGCGGACTGGAATTCCTCATTGGTCAGTAGCCACGCCTCGTAATGTTCCTCGGACCAAGTACTAGGACGCGGCAAATGAGGAAATGGAATTTCGCAGAGTGAAAAACGATCAACAGCTTCGGCGTCACTTGCCGCGAGGACTCCTGAAACTTGCTCGGTTTTTGATCCTGTGGAATTCTCTGCAGAGAAAGGATCTTCACGATTAGGAGTCGTTTGCGAATTTGATTCCTTTTGCATTGAATGATTCGTGTCAACTACGGGTCGTGTCTTCTCGCTTCCCTTGTGTTCAAAATTGCGACTATTGCCCAACTGCGAACGTTGTTGAATAAGATTTTGCAGAGCCGCCTCATATTTTGCCAATGCCAGAGGGGATACTTCGCCTTCCGCGACGAGCTTCCCAAGCCGAATCAGATTTCGGTTGGCCTGGGCTATCGCTTCGTCGAGATCAAATTCTGCTGACTCCGCTTCGTCTGCTTCTGGCATGTGTTCTTGTCCAGCTTCGCTATAGGGCGTTCCGGTGCTGGGCGGAGCCAACAACCTCGTTCGCACATAGATGACGGAATCACCTACTTTGACCGGCAGCCCATCATGTTCGCTGACGATTCGGGTGACGGATTGATCGGCAGAAGCGGTCACGACTTCCAACCTTCCAAGTTCATACGGCGTCCCCGATTCCAGGCGGTCGCCCGGATACACACCGTCGTCAGTACCCAGCGACACCACAACGGTATGTTTGTTACGGCTTAGGACCTTTCCTTTGGCGAGTGCGTCCTTTTGCATCGCGCGAATGTTCCACTTCAATCTCGCGACAACTTGTTGGCCGTCTCGAAGCAACCGAACGGACACCGGTGCACCAAAGTCCGTGCGTTGCCATGCTAGACCGATTGATTCGATGGACTCGACCGGCATTGAGTCAATTTCAACAAGGATGTCGCCAACCCGCAGCATCGCATCCTCTGCCGGTCCATTTTCACGCAAATGAGTTACACGAAGTCCGCCGTTCCATTGCGAAGCAGGCAGTTCCTCCTTGTGTACAGGCACGAACACTGCACCGGCAACATTCCAGAGGATTGTTTCCTCACGAACTTCCCTAGCGTTGATGACAACATCAGCGCTGTGCACCGGGGTTTTTGCGAACCGACCATCGAGCTTGGCCCCATCAACGGAGGTCGATTCCGCGTTGCTTCCCCGGGCACCATTGCGTTTGACGTAGGATTCTAGGAACTGTTCCGCCTGGTCCGGCCAATAGATTCCGAAATGTTTAATGCGCCAAGTACCGCGTTCTCGGCTGAGTCCGGCTATCACTTTCACCGGATCGCGAGCAAGCGGAATACTCATCGAACGAGCTACGAGAATCATTTCGTCAACAGCGTTGAGATTGAAATATGTGTCAGTGAACTCAGGTAGTGTGGAGAATAGCTTCTGAGACGCCTTGTTCGATAGAAATTCGTCGCAATTCGGCTGATGCTTGTCAGCGAGGTACTTTTTTGCTTCGTCATTTGGTTTTGATAGCGCCGCCGCAACAAATTGAACCGCGACTCTCCTGGCTTCTGTTATTTCGATGTCCACATCCGAAGCAGAACGACTCGAACCTGTGCCATCTTGTTGCCTGAAAACTCGAACAGTTTCTGTTTCACTTCGTTTCAGTACAACAACGCCATTCTCAACCGCTAACAACTTTAACTCGCCATCAACTTCGACAACGTACTTTCCTGCAGCGATTCGAGTCGACTTACCTGATCGCGATACGGTCAGCTTCTGCACGATCTTATCGCCTTGCATGATGCGGATTGGGACATCATCCGCGTCGCACTCAATCGTCAGCGTGCCTTTGTTTAATTCCAGCACGATCAACACACCGGCGAAGATCAGCGAAAAGGCGAAGGCAGCGGCGGCGATGTATTTTCCCATCGGTGGGCGTGGAGTCGAACGCTCACAAGTCAGCCTGCGATGGTTTTCGGGGCGAAGAGCTTCGATCACTTCTTCTGCGGTTTGATATCGATCGTTGGCCGACTTGGACAGCAATTGCATAGCGATCGATTCGAGCCACTCGGGCACTTCAGCGTTGATTTCTCGGATAGGACGTGGCTCATCATTGACGATGCGGTGCAGCACTCCCATCGTTGTTTCGGCGCGGAAAGGGCTGCGACCGGTCAACATGTAGTAGATCAAGCTGCCGAGGCTGAACAAGTCACTACGGTGGTCGATCGAATCGCCATGCGCTTGTTCAGGCGACATGTATTGCGGCGTGCCTGCGATTACACCGCTGCGCGTCATGCTGGCGTCGTCAATCGCACGGGCCAATCCGAAGTCAGTGATTTGAACTCGCTCGACACCGTTTTCGAGCAGCACGTTCGCTGGCTTGATGTCGCGATGAACGAGTCCCTGGGCATGCGCGGCGGCCAAGCCTTCGGCGACCTGCGAAGCGATCCGAATGACTTCGATGATTTCCAGTGGTCCGCTTTGCTCGACTCGTTTCTGTAGATTCTGCCCCTCGACGACTGGCATCACCAGATAAGGTAACCCGTTGTGTTCATCCACCGTTTGAATTGGCACGACATGCGGATGGACAACGGCGGCGGCACTCTTTGCCTCGCGTGAAAAACGTTTGCGGGCTGCGGCACTGCTGGCGAGTTCCGGAGAGAGAACTTTCACCGCTGAGTGGCGATTCAGCGACGTGTCATAGCCTCGCATCACGATCCCCATGCCGCCGCGCCCGAGCAGTTCCATGATTTCATAGCGAGCAAACCGACCGAGCGAACCTGGATGGTCGGAGGGTTCGAGGAAACTTGTCGTGGCATGAGCTTCCAGCTTGTGATTCGTGCCGTTCTCAGGCTGGAGTCCTAAGCTACTCTTTCGCAACACTTCCCCAACCTCATCCCAGGATAGGCCCCCTTCCATCATGTCTTCGAGGCGATCCTGGCACTCAGCGCAGGACTCCACATGGGCGACAATTTCGTCCTGGCTGTCGCCGAGCCGATTACTGAGCAAACTTCCGAGCGTTTGTTCGTCGTAATGAAATCTTGCGATCATGTGTCATTGTCCTGTTTTGAATCGTGAATATGTTGTCGGAACCTTGCCAGCACGCGGCAGCGGGCAACGCGGATGCTGCCGGCTGACTTACTCAGACGATTAGCCGCTTCGTCAATCGAAAGCTGCTCGACCGACGTCAGCCAAAACGCCATCCACGTCGACTCACTGAACTCCGCTTGCAGCTTCTCAGCCGCTTGCTGAAACTCAAATCGGCGAACTTCCAACTGAAACAGCGTCGCCGTCTCGCCCTCGGGCGAAGGTTGCTGCAACAACATTTGCTGCACATCACTGTCGCCGCTACCGATCGGCCCTTTGGATCGGGTCAAGTGATTGACGACCAAGTTGCGAGTAATCTGACACAGCCAACGGCGAAACGAGCCCGTGCCAGTGGACTGGAACGAACCAACTCGCCGCCCGACGGCGGAAAGCACGTCTTGAGCCAGATCATCGGCATCGGCATGTTGCAGTCCTCGGGCTTGGGCCACTCGCACGATGATCGGCCGATAGATCGTAGCGAACTCCGTCCAGGCTTCCTGAGAAGCCGGATCGCTCAAGCTGACCAGCAGCGACGCTCGTGTTTCCGGATCGTGCAACACATCTCTCCTACCTACAAATCACACCCAAGGAGCTATTGTTACAAGAAAAGCGGGCCTGATTGCGTTCGAGTAGCACTTGCATAACGTTCTGTTCCTCGATTTTTGGGACTTCTGACGCCAAACTTGAACTTTCGTGGAAGCGTTTTCCGTATCTGTTGTTCTACATATCCGGAAACTTGTCTTCATCATCCGCGAGCGCCCATTCGCCCTGTGCGTTGGGTTTCAATCTGACTGTGTTGCCGGTGCAAAGGTCCGTCACTTTGAATTCACTACCAGATGTGTCGATCAATGTCCGTATACACAACGCAGGGGATTTATCGAAACCTTCAACGATCAATTGCCCATTGCCGTCGACTTGAAATGCGGCCAAGGCATACGACGCTTTGGGGAAATAGAGTCGAAGCACGCCATCCTGTTGGCAGAACGCCCGATCAAAAGTTGCATCACCGTCGAGCTTAAGGGCGTTGTCCTCCTGCCAGGCAGTTTTGCGTGATTCCGCAATTTGAACTGGAAATCGCGCATCCACAGCGACCCGGCCTGTTTGCAGAGAAACGTATTCCGACCAACTAGATGTCCTCCTTCTGTATTTGGCTGAGTTCTCCCCGCCGGGCGGAATCTCCTCCCAAGATGGTCGATGCCTTGAGCGCTGCTCGTGAGCCAGTTCTTGCAAAGTAAACTGAGCGAATGCTTGAAAGCGACCAGACTTGATGCGCTGGGCGAATGGATATGCCTTGACTGATGTCTTGACATTCTCCTCAGCGTCGACGTCGAAGAGTCCGACCGAAAAGGGATTGGCTAGGACACACTGTTCACCCGGTGCAAGAACTGTCCGGCGCAGTAGCTTCGGTACATGGTAGTACCACTCGGACCAAGATTGGTCTTCCACCCGAATGACTTTCTGGTCATTCTCAACGAGAAATGGCTGGACATGCGAGTTCCACTCTTCAAACCGAATGTGGTCATGACGCGTCACGTTCCTTACGACTACTGCGCCCGTAACCAACACTGAATGTTCATCACAGACAATGACATCGGACTGGACCAGAGCCGCGCGCAGTCCGTTGACTTCCGGCCCCCAGGCGGCTTCGGGGATCTGCAAAGCCTGAGCAACGCTGGGTGGCCGCAAGAATTCGCTGCGACTATCTACAGCGGCGTCACGACGTCCGAAATCACTTTTGTGCTGTGCTCGACTCGGAGAAATCGGGATGAACATGAGTCCCGCGACGACTGCCAGTCGAACGATTCGAGAAAGCGGTAACGATGAGCGTAAGGGAGCAAGCATTTCAAGTCTCGCAATTCAAGTGAGTGAGCGGAAAGCGAGTTAGTGACCATTCTATTTCCATTGGCAGTGAAGCGACCGAAATCTTTACTGTTTGTCTGCCACCAGCGCGGCAATTTTTTCTTCAAGTGAACGACCGGTTTCCAGCGTGGTGACTCGCAGTTCTCCACGCGAGTATCGAAACCTGTTGCGGTCTGTAGGCGATTGGACCGCGAAAACGTCGATCGCTTGATATGGAAACCAGACGTTGGGTGCGATTTCTCGATAATCACTGAAGCGAGTTAATTCGACGCCATGGGCCATATCGTCGAAGTAAAGCAATCCGAAGATGCCAGACAATCGCTGTCGAGTTGCTTGATCGGTGTCCTTCGCAAACTCGCGAAATGCTTCAAGGGACTCAAACTTCCGGCCGCATAACTTTTCAACTTCTGCTGTCTCGTGGAACGGCGCGGGCTCGATGCCTTCCAAGACATAATTCAGCATTTGTACCAACCGTCCCGAATCCCTGCCAAACCACAGCTTGCAACGTCGCGGTTTGGACAGGACGACCCAACACTCGGTGCCATCGATCGCCTCCTCTCCGACGACCTGATACTCGGCAAACTCAATGGGAACGCGCGCGAACTTGATGTTCCCTTCGCTTTTGCCCCAAGGGAGTTCCAGACTAGCCGAGCGTAAATGGAAAAAGGCGCGCGCATCCACTTTCTTCCAAACGGTTGGCAGATCTAGATTTGCGAGCTGAGGGTCATCGTTGTTGGTTTGTTGTCGTTTCCAAATTGATTCGTCATGGTTGAAGTATTGGTTGACGATTCGCGTTTTTCCGTCAGCACCGTCCAGACCCGGTTTGTCGTATCCGAATAGAAATCGCTCTCCGTCCCACGCCGTGGTCTTTGTGGATGATGTTGTATCGAGCTTCAAACGTTGAGTCATTGCCTTTTCAAAATTGGCATCAGACCTGTCTGCCTCTTCGCTCATTCCATCAAGCCAAGCGGAGGTGTACGTGGCCTCAAGGTAAAATCGTGGCAGACTGGCTACCTGTCGGGCTTGCTGCTCATGTCGCTTTGCCACTTCAATCGCTTTGTCCTGTTCGCTTTGTGTCAGCGCCACCTGCGCAATGGCAAGCTGGCAGTAGGCCAGCGACATAGCAAACGCCAAGCCAACGGGTAGGCGTTGCGAGTTTTGAATTCGAGTCATCAATGGGACTTCCTTCATTAAGTGTTGGGAACAACTGGTTCATTCCACGTCGAACGACTGGGGTCGACGGTCAATTCGGTATGCTCGATGACAACGGCTCCGGCCACACCGTCCTTAAAACCGAATGTCTCGTGGATTGCTGCAAGCGGGACGAATTTGCCATTCGCAAGGCGTTGGAAGTCGGTCACCTGAATCCGAGAGAGTTTCCGGTTTAGGATGGAAGCCGAAATGGAATGTGGCAAATAGTCGTGAGCTGGATCGAACTCATAAACGAATTGATATTTGGGATACATGGTGCCTGACTGCGGGCTGACGGTCAGCCGAATCAGTCCATCAGCGTCGGAAAGGGTGACGTCGTTGCGCTGCTGTAGAAGCTCAAGCAAAGTCCCGCCCACGTAGAGTTCTGAGAATAGCGAGTGATAACGTCCCTCATAGGAGATCAGCGGCTTCTGGTCAGGGGCAAGATCGCGAGAGGACTCGTGGCCGCTGCCCACTTCCAGTAGTCGCACACGATCGCCATCGTATGCGCTGACATGCTTGATCCCCGAATCACTAGCCGGATCGCCGTGGAGCAATTCGACTCGTTGTCGGCCGTCGGCCTCCCAGATTTGACGGCTGTATCGGTGGTCGATTCTCGGCGACTCACCCTTGGCGTAGTCTACCAGTCGGGTCCTTCTTCCCCGAATCTCCGGTTCGTCGATTGGGACTTGTTTGTAGAGGAATGTTTTTTCTTCGTGAACCAAGACATTAGAGGAACGAATTCCTTCAACCGCTTTCATGTACCGGCTGATGGCGTCATGGGCCGAGAGAACTCCCGAGACTTGTTTGCCTCTGAATACCTTTCCACCATCGATCGAAAAAGGATCATCATTCTGGGGAGTCGCTTGCGAGTTCAATTGGTCGCGTACTTCGGCTTTGACCACCTCAAACGGCAGGCCACGGGAAGTCAATGGAAATCGGTCTTGCCCGCTGTAGACTTCAAGCGTCACGGAAACAACGTATTTTCCTGGAGTCAGTCGATACCGACGAGGAAATGATTCTTTCGATTGGTCGTTATCGACGATTGCAAACGAGGCGATCTCATCCAGCCGCAATTTGCGTGCGGGCGACGGCGTAGCAGTACCCGCCAAGTCATTATTGAGCAGCCGAATTTCTCCTGGATTCAGTTCGCGAAAGTTGGCGGAAAGCGGGACCGGAACCACGTATTGCTCCGAGTCCTCACTGCCATCGTGAGTGATGACGCTGCCGTTATGCGACGAAAATTGGAACACTGCCTTGCAGGCATCCGTCGGTTCAAACCCAGTACGTATCGCCTTGTCACTTGCGTTCTGCAGATAAATCTGAAGTCGACCAACATCTCCAGGCGTGAACCGCTGAGCCTGGCCATGTTCTGAGTCTTCAAAGCGAATTCCCAATTGCAGTCCCTGAACCGCTCTTGTCCACACGATGTCGTCCTCGTTGGCCAGTCCTGTGGAGTTGCTCTGAACTGAAGGTTTCGACTTGCCAGCTCCCTCTCCTTTGTCCGCTTCGCCGGTCGCCGATTCCAGCATAACGTCTACGGTTGATGGAATGGATTGAACGATGGCCGAGGTCTTACTGCCATCGGGATGCTCGACGTACAACATGTTGGATATGCCGGTTTCGTACGAAAACTTATCGACTTTCTCCAGGTCCGCGATTTCAAATCGTCCATCCTTATCGGTGACGGCATCGTTGACGCCGGGCATCTGATTCGGTCCCAGGCGAACTTTTGCGCCAGCAACGGGACGAGACACGGAATCGGTGACTCGTCCCTTGAGTGAGGCGGATGGCCGCATTTCGATTTGTCTCGGATCCAACCCTCCTTGCCAGAAGAATATCCTTGACGCTCTGCCAGTCGACGTGATTGCGATCCAACTGCGTGTCAAGTCGACCTCGGCATCATCCGGGATTTCGCTGTCAAACCGAAAGTGCCCATCTTTGTCCGTAGTCGTCATCTCCAGCAGACTCAGAGATGATTGCTTCCCGTGCATATTAAGAATGAAGAACCGTGCGACTGCGCCCGCGATAGGAGTTTCGTCCTCTGCACGAATACAGATGCCGCCGTAGTCAATCGTTCTCGTCGTAGGGCTAGTATCATCGTCACTATTGTGCTTGCCGTCGTTTGTATCGACGTCAACGCGTTTGATCGTTGGCGTCCCGTTTGCTGGGATGCGCATCCGGTATTTTCCCGAGGAAGAAGCCGTATGAGTGGACTTGCCTTCCTTCGTTACTGTCATCTGCTGCGTAACGGTCCCTTGAGCGACACGAACGGGTACGTTCTCTGTTACGGTCTCAATCACTACCGTGACTTCGTCCGGATCTAAATATTGGACCAAGACGATTGGTAGCGGGCCGGTAGCATGATGGGCAATTGAGTCGTCGAGAATCTTGCTTTCCAAATCAGCCAACGTCATGCCAGCGACATCGACTTCGCCGATCATGGGCAAGAGCACTTTTCCGTTTTCCGCGACTTTCGCTGGCGTATGCATAGTTGCTTCGGGACGAATACTTCTGCGAATTGAAATTCCGACGAGATCCCCTGGCTGAAGCTTCTTGCGGTTAACTGCTTCGTTGCTGCTTTGCACGACGCGCGCCTGCACGATGAGTGGAGCCTCGAAGTATTCGTTCTGTAGCGCCGCGAAAATGGTACGTTCAACTTCCGCCGTGGTTGAGGCTTCAACCTGCCCAAACTCAGCCAATCGAACTTTGCCGTCGGCGCCCACTCTGGCTAGCAAAACCACGTTCTTATCAGGTATGGGTTCGGCTTCGACTCTCCATCGAACCGATACTTCGATAATGTCGCCGGGATTGATTTGCGCCGTTTCCGTCGACTGTTGACCTGTTTTCACGAATCTTACGATCTCCGATGTGCCGCGTTTGAGCGTTACCGCTCCGCCTTCAACAACGACTCCGTCGAATCCGTTGTCCACGTCCACCACGTATCGGCCGGCTGCGATGCGAACAGATTCTCCGTTCTTCGAGACCGTAAGCCTCTCAACGATATTATCACCTTGTGTGATCCTAATCGGAACGTCAGCTACTTCGGACTCGATCGTCAGCGTGCCTTTGTTCAATTCCAATACGATCAACACGCCAGCGAAGAATAGCGAGAAAGCGAAGGCTGCGGCGGCGATGAATTTTATGAACGGTGGACGGCGGTTTCGTTGAGGCGCTATGGCGGCTAGAGACTCGGGCAGCGGAGTCGTGGTCGGTTGCTGCACATGGGCCAGGCATTGTTCGAGCAACTCGGCGACTTCTTCCGCATTTTCGTATCGCTCGTCCGCCTTCTTCGACATTAACTTGCCAATGATCGAGCACAGCCAATCAGGGACGTCGGCATTGATTTCGCGGATGGGACGGGGTTCCTCGTCGGTGATTAGCCGCAGAATCGCGTAGCTGCTCTCAGCCCGGAATGGCGGGTGGCCTGTACACATCGCGTAGAGTACGCACCCCAAGCCAAACAAGTCGGAGCGTGCATCGACGGATTTACCACGTGCTTGTTCCGGTGACATGTATTGCGGTGTGCCGGCAATCGTTCCCGTTCGCGTGATGCTGGCGTCGTCGACGGCGCGAGCCAAACCGAAATCGGTCAACATGACTCGTTCCACGGTGCCATCAAGCAACATGTTGGAGGGTTTTACGTCGCGATGCACCAAGCCTTGTGCGTGAGCAGCAGCCAGGCCGCGCGCTGTTTGCATGCCGATGCGTAGAATCTCTTTCACATCCAGCGGTCCATCGACATCGATCCGCCGTTGGAGGTTATTTCCAGACGAGTACTGCATCACCAGATACGGGATGTTCTGCCACTTCGAGACAGCGTAGATCGGTAGCACATGATCATCGATCACCGCTGCTGCTGCTTGGCCCTCACGTTCAAATCGCTTTCGCGCCGCACCCGAGGCGGCTAGGTGAGGCAATAGCATCTTGATGGCGACATAACGATTGAGCGGGGCATCGAACGCCTTGAAGACGATTCCCATGCCGCCTCGGCCGAGGACGCCCAGCACTTCGTACGGGCCCAGCCGTCCCATCATCCGCGGATCATCAGTCGGCCCCAGCAGTTTCAACAACTCGTCGGTGGTTTCGTGTTCGCCAGTCGAATCGTTAGTGGCACGGCGCGAACTGTTCGGTGTGTCACCGGAGGGCTCGCGCCCTTCCGCTAGGTCGGCATTCTGCAGCGACTGCTCAGCGTCGTTCCACCAGTCTTGGTCACCAATTTGACTTGCCACGGCAACGCGACAGCTTTCGCAGGAAGAAAAATGCTCCTCCCAAAGTTCGCTTTGCGAGGTCGTGACCGTTCCGGAAAGAAACGCCTCGATATCGGGTGCCTGCAAGCATTGTGTTACGGATTTCATGATTCCAGACTCCAGAAATCGGATACTTCGTTAACTTTGTCTTTGATACGTTGCATGACTCGGAAGCGAGCGGCATAGACCGCGCCAGCGCTACGGCCCATTGACTCGGCGACCTCAGCAACACTGCGACCACAGATGGTCGTTTCGTGAAACATTGTCCAAGTCGATTCACTGAACTCCGTTTGAACCTGCTTGGCCGCCCAGCGAAAAGCCTCCATGCGACTCTCATTCAGAATTGCCGTAGTGACGCCTTCACCGTCCGGTATTTCCAGCAGCAGGTCCTCAGCGCTGGAGCCTCCCGTCGCTCGATCCGGCTTCCCGCGAGTGATCGCATTCAGGATTGCGTTGCGTGCCACTCGATTGAGCCAGTTGCGAAACTGCGGACCCTCCTCTTGCGGTTCCCAGTTCTCGACCGCCTTAGCGACCGCGAGGAACACTTTCTGGCACAGATCCAGTGCATCCGCGTGCTGCAATCCTCGCCGTCTGGCCAAGCGATAGACGACCGGTTCGTAGATCGCCATGAACTGCGACCATGCGACCGCATCCTGCGAATTACGAATTCGCAGAATCAGACTTTCGCTCGTTTCCGGCCACTGGCTCATCGACACTCGCACCACATGTAAAAACCAAACAGACTCGTGTGTTCATTGTCGTCCAAGCTACAACCAACAACTTGCTCTACAAGGTTTCACACGCACGATCCCCGAATCTTATAGAAAAAGTTTTAAGAATTTCTTCGGCTCACCATTCGTCGGCCGAGCCAACGCCCATGCGGGGTGACAGTCGCAATCGCCAATCACCGACTCGACAAGTTCGGCGGACGTCTATTGCAATCAACATTCCGTCTCTTGCATCGCGGCTTATAGAACTGGCGCAAATCGTTGAACGCCGTCAGCCTGCGGTACCTGGTCAGTCTCAACCACCGAGAGATCAGCACGAATGACGCGAATTTCTCGCTTGCCTTCGAGCACTTGATACCAAAAGACGGGCTTCGTGGCATCTTGCCGAGTTGCACCTTTGCCCGCATACGCTGCGTTCGATTCGACCGGTAGCGTCAGCGGGAACATAAATCCTCGCGTGAGCAGACTGACGACGCGGCTTATCTCTTTGGATATATCATCGCCTGAATTGGAATTCGCCTGGAGCTTACCAAGCACCGTCAGTGCAACTTCCATGTTGATAGAATCCGGAAACGATCCGTCGTTCAGATCGGTGAATTGTCGGAGTGCAGCGATCAAGTCTTCCTCCTTAGGCTTAGATTGATCCACGATATTTTTGGTAACGGTGTATTCGGCGGGCGGAACCAGGCTGAACAATGAATCGTCCAATTCGACGTCGAATTCAAACTCGGTCATGGTTACTTCAGCATTCGGAAGCGAGGTCATGTTGGTAACGATAGAATGTGGCAGGCCCGTTTTGGAATCGCCCCAAATATCCATTCGCATCGCAGTTGACGTAATGCGAAAGCCGATCAGACGCTGTTCCGCTAGTTCTCGCTCTCCTAACGATACGCGTGTGCCTCGCTCGTTCTGTTTAAGGTTTAGAATCTGCTCGCGTACGGATTGCAGGAAGCCTCCGCTGCCGGCTAGGTTTGGATCGCGGTTGACGGCCTCTAGTAGGATGGCCTTCTTCTGTTGTGGGATCAGCGTAAGGATGTTGCCCGTGGCATCGTCGTGAATATTGATCGAACCCATTTCGACGCTTTCTTGACGCCCCACGTTGCCACGAAACATTGCCTTAATTGTGAACGCTGGCTTGTCCTTCGTGTTGACGACCATCTTGCAACGCATTGTTTTCGCATTCATGAGTGGTTTCAAAAAGTCTTCAACCGCCCAACTTGACTTGGCCGGAAAGAACGACATCACACCGAGTAGAAAGAGAACAGCAACACCAACGGGAACACCTAGTCTGGGAATCGGACGAGTCATGACCCACCTCCAAAGGGATTCTAAGTACAGGAAAACCGAAGTAGATGGTCGCAGCACTGACCGCGACCTGTCGTAAACAGCGAGCGTCTGCTTGCGCAGCTTCTCGCGGTGACCGGAGTCGAGCGACTGGTCACGGTAGGATCTCTTCACGAGACGCTCAGTTTCTTCTTTCCACTTTTCCATGGCCTTTGTTCATCGAACCTTTGTTTCGTCGAGTTCAGGTGAATCGGACACAAGCAGCTGACGCAACCTCTCGATCGCTCTGCTGTAGGCAACACGCGCGGTCGCTTGTCGTATCTTCAAAATTTCAGCGATATCCTCGTAAGGCAACTCGTCAAACAACCGCAGGGTGACAACCATCTTTTGCCGTTGGTTGAGCTGCCGGATCGCTTGGTACACGGTCGTCCAGTCGGGCTGTTCAGTTGACGTTTCATCGTTGTGCGACCCCTGTGTCGATATTCGGTTTGTCAACAATGCGTCGTCCCAAAGTTCTTGTCGTCGTTTGTTGCGTCGGATGATGGCGTTGGTTTCCGTCGTCGCGATGCGGTACACCCAGCGGCGGAAATCTTGCTCGGTCGTCCCCCGAAACGCGTGCATGTGTTTCGCAACGTACAGAAACACTTCTCCGCAAACGTCCTCCGCGATGCTCCTGTCGAACAGTCGCTTCAGGCAGAACCCAAGGATTCTGTCATAGTAGGCTTCGTATATTTCACCAAACGCATCGCGATCCGTTCGCGCAGCAACGACCAGTTCGTCGTTGGCTGTAAGCGGAGATTCGTCTTGTTCGGTCATAGTTGCATGGCTGAGTTTCAAATCGTCGGCACATTCAATAGTGCGCGAGTCAGGGAAATGTTTCGGCGCCCACCACCTTTTTCCATGTTTTTCGCCGAAGATCGCGTTATGTCGGCACCTAGATTCCTCAAGTATTCCCTAACGAACGATACTCTTCGGCAATACGAGACTGAGTCATTGATGATGAATGAGACGAAAAATACTTCTCCAGTCAACGCTCCGCGATGTCCACAATGTGGGTCGGTGATCCCTGTTGAGACACTCGGGGGCCTCTGTCCACGTTGCTTGCTTTTTCAGGCGGCCATGGACACTGGGGATGGCGAAGAGTCATTGTCACGTCCAGTGGCTCCGGACATCGAAGCGGTTCAAGCTGCGTTTCCACAACTGGAAGTCATCGAACTAATCGGTCAAGGCGGGATGGGGGCTGTTTACAAGGCACGGCAGAAGTCGCTTGATCGGTCTGTCGCCATCAAACTGCTGACGCGGCAATCGGTAGGTCAGAACGATTTTGAAGCTCGCTTCACTCGCGAAGCACGGGCGTTGGCAGAGTTGAATCACCCGAACATCGTCACGATTCATGATTTTGGACAGGCCGGTGGATTTTTCTTTCTGCTGATGGAGTACGTCGATGGAGTGAATCTTCGACAGGCGATGGATGCAGGAAGAATGTCACCGGCACAGGCGTTGTCGATCGTGCCACCAGTCTGCGAAGCATTAACGTTTGCCCACAACCGGGGCATCGTGCATCGCGATATCAAACCCGAGAATCTGCTGTTGGACCGTGAAGGCCATGTGAAGATCGCCGATTTCGGGATCGCGCGGATCGTTCGGCTACCAGATGATGAATCGGCTCCAAGTTTTGACGCTGGCGATGGACAACCGCGTTCCGACGTGCAGCTTACTGGCAATGTCATTTTGGGAACGCCCAACTACATGGCACCAGAGCAGACCCAGCATCCAGAGGCTGTCGATCAGCGCGCGGATGTCTATTCGCTGGGCGTCGTGTTGTACGAAATGCTTACAGGAGAATTGCCTCGCGGAAACTTTGAAATGCCGTCTCGCAAGATTCAAGTCGATGTGCGGTTAGACGAGATCGTGTTGAGAGCGCTGGACCGCAATCCTGAATTGCGATGGCCAACGACGGCGGCGCTCAAGGCACAATTGGAAACGCTCTCAGTCGACGAGCATCGCGTTTCGGTTCATGCCCGCTCACCAGAGTCTTCGGCTCATTGGGGTTTTACGTTCGCGGCAACTAGCGTGATTCTATTCAATTCGGCTGCCATCTTTCTGATCGTGTTCCTCTTGCTACTTGGGATCGGCGGAAGATTTCTAGCCGCAGGCATAGTGTTGTGTATTCCGATGTCGTTGGTTGCAGCATTCCTTGCATTGATGTGGAACGAGTCGCTCGCGGAGCGTGCGTTGGGTGCGGCACGCCAATATCGACCGTTACGATGGATCGCATGGACTGGGGCGTTGCTTGCCGTGCCTATCGGTGGATTCGGTATCTTCATGCTTCAGGCGGTACTTGACGATCCGAGCTGGCATCCCATTCTCAGTGAAGCGATCGTTGCGTTCACGGCATGGTTCGGCACGATCTTATTACCCGTTTCTGCGTGGTGGCTGTTCCGAAAAGTGAGCCAAGATGGAGTTGGGATTTCTGTGTCGACGAGCGTATCAGCTCGAAGCCCAAGGGTAACAGCCATGTGTACAATCGCACTCGTACTCGCGATCACGCTACCGATTCTCGGGTTTTGGCTTCACCAGGCAAAGCAATCACGTCAACTTCACGAACAGAGCCGAGAATTAACTCGCTTGACCGCTCAGCTAAATGTTGCACGGGCATCGCAGGCGATTTTGAAACAGTCGCCCTCAGCCGACGGTGACAAAGAATTGGCAGAAGTGGAAGCGAGAATTGACTCAATAACTCAAGAGCTTGATATCCAGCGGGCGTTACCCGCGTTTGGAAGTTTGGGAACAGCACTGGCGTTCTCGGTCACTGGTATCCTGCTGGGCGTCTTTGGTGCTGTGATTTTGATTCTAAACTACGTTGAAAGCAGAACATGGAGAGTGGTTCTGACTGTGTTTGTTAGCTTGTGTATCATTGCCATCGGAACGATCATGCTGGCGTTAGTTACGTATTTTCAAATGGAAATTGGCCCAAGTTCTGCGGACATAGCGGAATCGGTCGCAATTCAATACGAGAATCGGTGAAGCGATAGCCAGTAAACCATGACGCAAACGTCCGAATTTGGAAACCACGAGCAACCCCGATTCGCGACCACTCAGTGGACGCGAATTGTTGCCGCACGCGGCGATTCGCCTGAAGCGCGCGAGGCACTTGGAGAGCTATGCACGGCTTACTATCGGCCCGTCGAGGCGTTCATTCGGAAATCATGCCGATCACCCCAGGATGCTCGTGACTTAACGCACGACTTCTTCGCACGCATTCTCGACGGCAACGGCTTCGAGCAAGCCGAACCAAGCCGAGGGCGGTTTCGATCTTATTTGCTCGGTTGCGTTAAGCATTTCCTCAGCGATGCCAATGACCGTCGGATGGCGGCCAAGCGTGGTGCGGGAAAGCCCCCGCAGTCGATTCACGCATCGGCGTCGGACGAAAATGAACTGCGTGAACAGTCTTTGATCGATCCGAACGGTTTTCCACCCGATGCCTACTTTGATCGCCAGTGGGCGGTTGAGGTACTTGACCGTGTACTGTCGGCGCTTGAGAGGCAACATCAACAGGCCGGTAAGACATCAGAGTTTGAATTGCTGAAACCCTGCCTGACCGGCGATACAGCGATGCCGACATCGGCTGAGTTTGGCAAACAACTCGGCCTCAATGCCGAAGCCGCCGCAATGGCCGTGCATCGCTTGCGAAAACGATTTCGAGCGGCCGTCAAAGCGGAAATATCGGAAACGGTGGCGGACGAAGTCGAAGTACGATCGGAATTGAACTACCTGATTCAAGCACTATCACTCGCAAGCGAATCCGACCATCACTTGGCCGACGGGAGAGCGACTTGGTAATCGCATTGCGAGCGATTGTCGTCAGCCAAGCCCTGAACGGTGCACGACCCTCGGTCGCCTCCCAACCGTCAATGGAACGAGCGACCGAAAGAAAGACCTGCTGAAGGACGTCCTGCGCGTCAGCGATCTGTAAACCGCGTCGTCGGGCCATGCGAAAGATCACGGGCTGATAAATGGCCAGAAATTCAGCCCACGAAGCCGCATCGCTCGGGTCGCTGACTCGGGCAATCAGGCTGTGGCTGGTTTCCGGAAATTCTGGCACGATGATCTCTCCTACTAAGTATCATCCCGCCGGATGCGATTTCTTACAGCCCAACGCGATGTTCGTTCATTTTTCTGCGATTGTTGCGAGGATTGACCCAGCGACCGACGCCAGGAGTGTGATTGTGGGGGCATTCGCAATTGCCCACTCACAAGCGACACCCGCCACCCCATCTCTGGTGGGCTCAACTTGCGCTCACTTCTCGTCGGGTTCTCGCCATTCAAATCGCAAGCTTCTCTCGCTTCCTTGATCGAGGCTGAGCGAAGAAACTGTGCGCTGTTCAGACATCACAAACATGAGCCCGAAGTCCTCGTAATACAGCATGGACTTCGAGTAGCCTTTGCTGGGTTCGCCGTAAGTCGCGATGACTTCTTGTTCCGAAGAACCGAGACCGAGGCCGTTAGCCAACGTTCCTGGCAACTCAACTCCTTCCTGAAGTGGTACCTTCTTATGGAACAACAATCCAACCAACCCATCCCTGACCTCGAAGTTCAATCGAAGTCCGAGATTGAAATAGGAAAGGGCGTGAAACTCGGTCAAAATAACAAGGCGAGAGTCCTTAGACGGACGTGGTTTGTCGTCCACTTGAGATGTATTTTCGTCAATTTGGATGCTGGGTTTCGAGATATCCTCTCTGTCGGGACGACCGAGCAACTGCATTGCTTCCAACTGAGTCATTCCGAATTTTAGTACCCCGATACCTTCCAGCGGAACGATTTGAGGCGTCGTTGGAAATACTTCCGAAAGGCTTGTTGGAGGCTTTCCGGTCTCGGTCAGCCGAAAATTCGGTGGCGGATTTAGGCTGAAGAGGGCGTCTTCCAGCGGTATTCCAAAACGTATATCAGTAAACGTTGTAACGACCTTTACTTTCTCATCAACGCCATTATTCGGCCATGGCCCATTCACGTTCTCAATCGTCCGCTCAGCATGTACGGGTAACAACGTCTCAGGCGACACCCATACTCGCAAAACGGATTCGGGCTCATCAACGCGAAAGCCTAGACAAGTCTCCCCATCAATGATTTTCGTTGCGATGCTCTGAGCATTTTCGGCCAAATGCATGGATCGCAACATCGCTAGAAGGTTGTGTTCCTCTTGGCTGTCATACACGTGGGCTAGCGTAGCCGTATTGTTCTTCAAATCCGTCGTCAGGCGTTTGCCAATGGCTCTGTTGGTTATCAACAAAGAACCATCGGGCATTTCAACTCGAATCCGTCCGCCTTCCGTGTTAATCATCACTCGCATTTCGGACTTGCTAATCTCCGTTTCTTTTTCATCTTGTTTGAAAACAGACTGTTGATACCGAAGTGAAGCAGTTTGAAACTCAGCAATCCTTTTCTGCATTTGTGCAAAAGCGACGACGTCCGTTCGAAAGACGAACATCAAGGCCGTGACGGCAGCCACCGCGGCCAACGACATAGCAATACTCGCGAACGTTCGCGTTTGCGTACGTCTAACCGATGGCAGCGTGACCACCTCCGTTGATTCGATCTCTTGAATCCTTGCGACAATAGAAGAAGCCACACTCGGCTCTCGGCGCAAGTCTTCCCCCAGTTGGTTAAGTTCGTGTTCCAACACCCTACTTTCGCTCATGAACTTGCTCCTCGGATTGTGTAAACCAACTTCGTAGCCTTTCGTACGCTCGCGAGAGTTGCTTGGTAACGGTGCCCAGTGGTCGTCCTGTGACATCAGCGATTTCCTGGCTGGAGTGGCCATCGAAATAACGCATTGCGATCACCAGCCGCTCGTTTTCCGGTAGCCGTTCGATCAGTTCGAGCAACTGTCGTTGGCGTGAGGAAATCGCCAATGGTACTTCAGCGACTTCGTCAATCGATGGCCCCTGGTCGGGTCGGTTGTTGACCCTGGTCGCGAGTTTCTGCGATGTGCGTCGGGCAATCTGCATCAACCATGCTCCGAACTTCTCCGTTTCTCTCAGCCCAGCGAGACTTTGATAAGCGGCAACAAATGTTTCTTGGATCGCATCATCGCATGCGTGCGAGTCATGCAGAAACGCCCAGGCAATGCTGCGCGCTGACCGCTCGTAACGCAGGATTAGCTGCTCAAATGCAGGCACATCGCCGCACTGCGCTTTCCCAGCTAATTCTGCATCGGATTCGTTCAACTTGAGCCTCAACTGCTTGCTAGATTCATTCAAGCCCAACTGATTCGTAGAGCCGTTCTGTAAAGCAAGTGCAGACTCAACACCGAATTGCGACAAGGTTTTGCAAATTCTATCGAAAAACTAGAATCTGGGTTCGACGCGATCATGAGTCAGGCTTTGCAGTCGTAGTAGTTCGCGGCGCTAGTTGAATTCTCCGTCACGGCTCGTATACTCGCTGTAGCGTTCAGGACGCTACTGTGTCCGCGGAAAGGGCTGAGCCCACCTGGTTTCACCATACGTTAACTGTTGGCGTACTTCCTTCAGGTTCGCGACGCGGGCACCGAGCTGTGCAGCAGATTACTGCTGAAAAGGACGTCGTCATGACCAAACCACTGCCTGCCCCCACGCGCAGCCTTCCCGCCAAACCCAATCTTCTACAGCTTCGCAAGCAAGCGAAGCAACTGCTCAAATCCTACAAAGCCGGGCAGACGGCAGCGATTCAAGAGGTCCAACGATTCGAGGAGACGCCGAATCGAGAGACGCTCTCACTGGCCGACGCCCAGCGAATATTTGCTCGTGCCTACGGTTTCTCCAGTTGGGCGAGACTGAAACAGCATGTCGATGGTTTGAACGTGCAAGCGTTCTGTGAGGCCGTTCAAGCGGGCGACATCGGGCGCGTCCGAGAGTTGGCGAAGGCACGCCCCGAACTCGTGGGCATCGAAAGGGGTGGCAGCTTTGGAGAACAAATTGCTCTGCATCTTGCTGTCCTCAATCGAAACACAGAAATGACTCGTCTGCTGATGCAGTTGGGATCCGATGCACACAAAGGGATTTGGCCCCATCGAGAGGCGACTTCCGCGTTCGCCATCGCAAAGAGTCGCGACTGGAATGACATTGTCGAGATCATCGAGCAGCAAGAACGCAATCGCCGTACAAAGTTGAGCGGTTCCGGTGCAACGATTGGTCCGCAAACCGATGCGATCTTCAAGGCGATTCACCAGGATATCAACGACGAAGCGATTCGCATCCTGGAAAGTGACCTGTCGCTGGTTCATGCCTGTGACGACGGCGGGGCAACGCCGCTGCACATTGCTGCCTCCATGCACAACCCCCTTTTGGTTCGGTGGTTAATCGAACACGGAGCCGACGTGAATGCAATGGCCGAACGCGACGTTCCACCCCACCTACACGCGATCCGTGACAGTTCGGGGAAGACGCCACTTGACTATGCGGCTGTTTTGGCTGGGTGGTCGTCACATGGACGCGATTTCTGTTTTCTTGAACGGTCGCGGGTTGCTCCAGAGCGTTTTAATGAAACATGCACTCTGCTGCGATCGGCTGGTGCGAGTCTCACGCCGCGCACTGCGGTCGCTACGGGAGATCTATCTTCCGTCTTGCGAATGCATCGCGAGAATCAACTCATCAATGACGTTCATTTTTTTCGAGGCGGTTTGCTCAGTATCGCCGTTCGAGTCAACAATCTCGAAATGGTGTCGCAATTGTTGGCGTTGGGCATTGACCCTGATGAATCAGGTGTGTCGACGGACGACGGGAGCCGGAGTTGGGGTGCGCCACTTTGGTTCGCAACCATGTGCGGCCGGCACGGAGTTGCCGAAACTCTGCTGAACCATGGAGCCGACGTGAATGCGGTCTTGTACGCTTGCGGCGATGCCATGTCGATTGCACAAACGACAGCAGACGAGCGGCTCAAGGTGATCCTGAACGACCATGGAGCCCGGATTACTGTCGAGCATGTGGCAAGCTGTGCCGATATTGGATTAGCGCAGGCGATTCTCGATGGAACGACGCCGGCTTGCAGCCTCAACTCTGATTCCGCCACGCCCGTGGAGCTGGCCGAACAGATGCTTCTAGCAGCCGGTGATAACTCCCCGGAGATTGTGCGGCTATGTCTTCAGCACATCCATCGCCCCAAAGACGACGCCTGGTGGACCTATGCCATGGTGCGAGCGACCAATCCCCAAAGCCTCGATCACATTCTGCGGCACGGCGTCAATCCGAGTGTCGTTGGAGAGAACGGATTCACGTTATTGCACCACATCGCCACAACCACCACTGGAGAATCCGATCGTCTCAAACTAGCCACCATTCTACTTGAGCACGGGGCCTCGCTTGAGCAGCGCGATCTGCTGCTCAAATCGACTCCACTTGGTTGGGCCTGTCGCTGGGGCCGCCGCGAACTCGTTGAACTGTATTTAAGCCGTGGCTTAGACCCTTCCGACCCCGGGACCGAACCCTGGGCCAAGCCTTTGGCGTGGGCCACCCGGCAAGGTCACGACGAAATCGTCGCACAGCTTATGGCGTTGTGCGCCAGCTGACGAGCTGTTGTCATGAGAACAGGCCTCATTACCGTCAGTTCTTGTATGGCCTCGATGGAAAGTTCGTAGACGGGGCGGTCACTTTCAAAAGCTTTGCTGGCGACAGAATCTCGGAAGTCTATTCAACCCCTTTTGGTGAACATCCACGGCGAAAGCTGATTAATAGGCCGCCAAGTATGAAGGCAGCTAACGCCAGATTCAGCGACAACGGATACCCAGCCGCTATCATAATCGTCTGCTTAAAAAATTGTTCCGTGATACGCATCCCCGCGGAGTTGGCAATGAACTCGGTGGCGGCATCCGTATTCGCTTCAGGCGCGATCGGCAGTGCACCTTCCGCGTAACCGGCGGCAATCGCTAGCGGCCCCTTTGCAGCGATGATACCGATGCAGAGTGGCCCCACTGCGAAAACCCCGATAGCGATCACGCCAGAGGATATCCCGCCGAAGGTCAGTACTCCGGCGGCTACCAACGCGACAGCAAGCACGCCAAATGATACGATTCCAACACTGACGACTCCGAACGATACAAATCCAACAGAGAACGTGCCGATGGCTACAGGAGCAAAGGCGATATTCCCCACCGCCAGAACGCGTCCGTAAGCTCGTTGGCCGATTGCAATCCATGCTCGGGCTGTCCCATCGCTGGCCACCTTCGCTTTGTCGGATGCGTCGCCGGGATCACAGAATGCGATTTGTATCAGCGGACTTCCCATGAGAATGACTCGGCTCGTCCAACGGCGTCCTTCCCAACCAGAGGTGAGACTGCGAAGTCTTAGGTGCTGACTAAGCTGAGCCGTCTTGGCATTGCGTTCAATTTTCTCGAGCGCTGTGTACTGACGGATTCCCCACGCAATCCATAAACCATCAAGCACCATGAACCCGATCATCCATGCTGCAATGGCAAGACCGTAGCCTGCGGCACCAAATGCCTGTTGCGGATTCCAACCCGACCACATCATTGCGAATGGCAGACTGAAGATAGTAATGCCAATCAAAAAAAGTATCGTCTGACGGACAATAAATCGGCGCTGACTTGGATATTCAGCGGTTAACCAACCGAGATAAGTACCCAACAAGCCGCCGAAGAACCCGAGCAGCGAACCGCTGGCCGCTCCCGCAAAACCCGGCCCCATTTTGCTCATCGCGACCGTTGAAACCTTTGCCGTCGCCGCTACTGCGCCGGTTGATATTGTTGATGCCGCAGCCGTCTTGCCCAAGCTCGCGACGGTACTCATAACGGCGATTGTAAATGAAGCCGTCGGAATACTAACGCGTAGTTTGCGCTGAAGAGCTTCGATCACTTCGTTTCGCAACATCTCTCGTCCGCGGGCCAGACGCTGCTTGACTGCGTCGGTCGATAGCTCCAATGCCTGAGCCACTGCGGCGACCGATTGCTCTTGGCGATAATACAATACCAGCGGTTCTCGGTATTGCAGCGGCAAACGAGAAAGTGTTTGCCATACAAAATCAGATTCTTCTTCCAACATGGCTTGATACTCGGGGGCGTCTTCAATTCTGGTGACTACTTCCGGCAACGGCTGTCCAGTGAGTTCGCTGCGAACGCGAATCGAATTGATGGCTTGGTTGCGAGCGATTCGGCAAACCCACGATTTGAACTTTGCAGGTTCTTTGAGCGAATTCAGGGTCTTCCAGGCAGCAACGAATGTGTCTTGCCCTATGTCTTCACTGGTTGCCACGTCGCCGACGACCGCGTAGGCAACAGAGCATACGAGTGTCTGATATCGGCGAACCAGTGATTCAAATGCTTGCGTATCACCGGCAAGGCACTGTTGGACGAGCTTCTCATCGTCAATATGAGTTAAAATGGAATCGTTGATCACTCGGTCACTTCCGTTCGAAGCGGTTGTGGCTGTACTTCCGAAGTTGACGGTGACGTTTCGATGACGAACGTTCCGGCTAAGCCTCGCTCCATCAAACGTTGAAGGTCTTCCATTCCGGGGTGCGCGAACACGGCTTTCATGTGTAGCATCCGTTTCCCTTCGTGCTGTTCCACAGCCGCCACGAGAGAATGCGGTACATCGCCGAGCGAGTTCTTTGTCAGCCGCACTTGTTGCATATTCTGGTCGTCGACTTCGATGATGGTTTCTAAACGAAACGCCGAGTCGCGATCGTTCCAGTAGTTGAGTGGTTCGCTGGCGTAGAAATGGAAGGTCGGGACTTCGATCCGAACTTCCGCAGTCAACTTACCCTGCTCGCGCTGAACTTTCGTAACCGTCGGATTTGTATCAGGCAATTCCGCAAAGGGTTGCCAAGCTGGGTCGCCAATTAACACGCCACCTGTGGAACTGGCCATCACAATTTGGCGAGGCGTTTGATTGCGATCAAGCTTTGCACCATCGACGTGTTCTTTGAACTGCACACGATCCGAGCCAGACATCAGATGAGCCAGGACAACGCTGTTGCAGTGCTGACGAAAATGCTCGCCCATCGTCTCGCCGGACGAAGCGATCAATGTGGCATCTCCAATCATGGTCGGACCTGACGGACGCGGACCGAGATACGCGAAATAGCCAGCCGCACCCGAGTCAATCATCTGTAGACAGAAGCTCGTTTCCGGCGAGACCTCGCGTTTCCGCAGTTTGGCTGTTGCCCAGTCGTCTTCGTACCAAGTTTTCGTAACCCCGGTGTAGCAAGCGATGTTCAAGGCTACGCTCCCGTGGAAGTCTCGTCCCTGAATATCGGCAGCCTTCGGACCGCCCACTAGTCCATCGGGATATCCATGTGAAGCAAGCAGCAGTATTGGCGAGCGAGCGAGCTGAGGTATCGACTTCTTGATAAACTCCTCGTCGCGCGTCTCGTCGGTATCTCCATGAGACGTATAGAACGTGGCTGGAATTATCGCGCCACGCAGAGGCAGCGCACCTTTCTGTTGCATGGATGCAGGGGACTGATCGGAGCCGACGCCAAACTGCGAGATCGACGGCAGGCCACGCCTCGCATCGGCGGCGTGAACCAATTTCACCGCTGCGTCCGCGTCACGCCCTGTGATAAAGCCGTATGCAAAATCAACGAACGGATCATCATCGACCTCGGTGGACAACTTCAATATTCGATTCGCCAGATTAATATCCAACACGTCCGGCTTAACAACAAATGCAACGTAATCAGGATTTCGTGTGCGAAGTTCGTCAAGCAATCCCAACAACTCCGCCGCGACGTGCAGATGATCAGCTTGGTGCCGCTTTACGAGCGTCTCGCTCGCTCGGTCAAAAGGATCACCTTCGTCAAACAAGGAAACCACCAGATATCGCTTTGGTAGCTGATTCTTGGCGTTAGCAGTCGGCAGGCCTCCTTGACGGCAGCCAATCACAAAGATCAGCCCGATCACCGGAAAAAAGAGACTTATTCTCATTTGGCACTCCGACGTTGACAGGTTCTAGAACAGTTTAGCAGCCCAAAAACTTACTGCTTCACTGAACTGTCACATCTCAATGGTGGTCGGTGACAAAAAGCCAAAGGATTCCAGAACCGCCGATACAAGCCCGAATCGCGAGCGAGAGAGCTCTCTTCTCCTACTCACTCGCTTGGGCGTCCAATGCAGTCTAAACTGATCGTACTTGCTGCGGCACAGCCAGTCTGCTGCCGAATCATTCGCGGACTCTCTTTGCTTGTTGTGCGATTCCATTTTGGTGAAGCGTTAATGCGTAGGCAGGACTCTTGGAGCGAAGATGAAACTCCAGCTTTGCATCGATTCCGCGATACGACCACTGCGTTGGTGAGTCAGCGAATACTTCATTTGTTGGCTGGTTCGTGACAGTAACGAACAAGCGACCGTTTTCGTTGCGCACGTCAAAGACAAAGTTGGGATTAAGTTGGTAATGTCCTACCAGACGCTCGGGTGTGACTTCGCCCGGATCGGTTGCAGGCAATGCTGCACGCTTCGTGCTTTTGGCGGAAGCGTGTTCCAACATCAGATAACTCATCATCTCGTCGCAAGCGATATATGCTTTTTGCTGCCCCGAGTTCGTGCAAACGATGGCTGCGAAGTCGGATTCGGGCAAGATCCAGATCAATGCCCAGGAATTCGTGTTGGACCCGGCGTGGTTGAGCGCGGGACCGAGCGCAGTATCCATGCAAATCCATCCGCACGCGTACTTTGCGCCGGGGAGGGTATAGTCGACTTGCGGCTTGTGTAGATGGTCCAATGCGCTTTGTGATCGCAGTACCGGCGCGGGTTTTGCCGCTAAATGCCACCGTGCGTACTTCGCGTAGTCTTCGATGGACAAATGCACCGTACCAGCGGCTGCATAGACCGTTGGGTTTTCAGCACCCGCCGTTCTTGGATCAATGGGCTCGCCGCTCTGCGCGTGTCCCCACAAGAGAGGTGACCGCAATTGCTTTGCCGACCCCATAGATCGAAAGTCTGCCGAGTGCATTTCCAGTGGATCGAAAACATGCTTCTTCATCAGCGACTCATACGACTCTTGTGCGCGGGTTTCCAACATCGCTGAGGCGATCGCGTAACCGAGATTCGAGTAGGCGAATTTTCCTTGAGGTTGCGAAGGTGCCTTGGAAAGCACCAGCTTGAGCATACGTCGGCGCTCCAATACAGGCGATTGCTTTTCCTCGAAGAAGCTAGCCCACGCCTGACCTGAAAATTCTGAAATATCACCGGGCAGTCCACTTTGATGCGTCAACAACTGATCCAGTGTCACCGTGCTTAGCTTTGGATGAATGTCATCGTCAGTGGCTTGGGGCCAAACTTCGCCAATGCTCGTTGACCAATCGATTTTTCCTGAATCCACCATAACGGCTGCCAACGTCGCCGTCATCGACTTGGTGTTAGAGCCAATCGGAAACCGATCTGATAATTCAACCTTGTCGGAAGTTCCTTTCTTGCGGATGCCAAAGCAATCCGATGTCACCAATGCATTCGAGTTGACCACAGCAGCAGTCATTGCCGGCACATCATGCTTGCGGCAAATTTCCGCGAGCTTGGCGGCAACGTCATTTGTCTGCGCTTGCGCAGCAGAGGTGGAACAACGAATTGTCGCTACAAACAATGCGAGAAGCACGAACAAACGAGCAATGGGTGCGAAGTATCGCATGAGAAAGCTCCTAGTTGGAAATGAAGTTGTCGTGCAAGACTGGCAGCCTTTGCTACTACTATTGGTAACTTCGGCGGCGCGAACATTACAAACGAATGTGAAAAATTTTGGATTCCCCATGCTGGGCTTGGACGACGCTCAAAGATGTCGCTGACAATTTGCGAACGGCAACATTGCATGAACTGCTTCGCTCGCAAATGAGTTACTCAATCAGCGATCCCGCAAGTATTTTTGTGCAAGTTTGCGATTCTGTTCAGTCATCCGAATCGGTAACTGCTCGACCTGCCCACTTGTGGATTCGAGACCCAAAGTCAATTCCCACTTTGGCTCGTGACCCATCGTTGACAAGACCTCAACCAAGTCTTCGGCAAATCGTTTGTGTGCAATCTCGCCGTACTCTTGGTTTGCAAAATCCATGATACGATCGATCGGTATGCCATCGATTGAAACGAGCGGAGTCCAACGGTCATGCACACGAACGATGGGCCGGCCGTTTTCCCAGCGGACGCCGGTATAGGGTGCCACCTTCGCATAGCCATCCTTTGTCACCAGTTTCCTTTGCGAAAGGGAAATGGACCGCTCCAACAACTTGCGGCCGATCGGATCGACAATCGGTCCACCGCAATTGGTTACCACTGCAACGCCGACTCCGTCTTCCGGCGAGAACCCGATCCACGCACTACAATTGCTGCGACTGCCATTTTTTTCCAGGATACGACCTACGCCATCGATCGATTTTACCGACCATCCGAGCGCAGTCCCCGATGGCGATCCACTGGGCAGCTTCGTTTCCGTATGAAGTTGGCCGAGCATCTCGTTGCTGAACACGCCCGGTTTCATCTGAGCTATCAGAAACTTTCCCAGGTCTTCGGTGGTCGTGACCAAGCCACCGGAACCTGCCAATCGTTCTTGGAGAGAATGCGTTTGCACCGCACCGCCGCGACTTTTTCTAGCATAGCCGGTGGCTGGGTGAAGCTTGGCGTCGCCTTCGATTGCGGTGTTGTTCAGTTGCAGCGGATCGCAAAGCATCTCTTGCAACAATCGATCGATCGGCTTATTTGCGGCCCTCTCGAGTACATGCCCAAGCAATCCGAATCCCAGGTTGGAATACTCCTTGCCATCGCCGGGATTGGAAATCAATTCGACGCTGGCCAAATGATCATAGAGCCGCTGGGGTTCCAATTCGTACCGACCTTCGCCCGATTGAACCTGGCCTGGAACGCCGCTCGGTAAGCCCGAGGTGTGCGACGCAAGCTGCCGCAGAGTGATGGTTGCTCCAAGCTCAGGCGTGGTGCTTATCCGAACGTCGTTTGGAAGATAGCTTGCCGCCGCCTGGTCCAGATCGATCACTCCCTGTTCATGCAACATCACCGCTAGTGATGCCGTGAACACCTTGGTCACCGATGCGACATGATATTGAGTTCGCGCTGTCGCTGGCCGTCGTATCTCAATATCCTCAAATCCGACTGCACCCTGGTAGACAATCTCACCGTCACGAACGACGACAGCGCTGAGGCTGGGATAAGACGAATCCGTCAGGCTTTGCAACCAAGTGTCGATGTGCTTGATGTCATCGTCGACAAATGCACTGATGTCATCCAAGCCAGGCCCCCGTCGCGACATCAACTCCCTGAAGCATGAAAAGATTGCGGCGAAGGCTAAAGTCGAAATCACCGTGATCATGACGATCGTGACAATCGCCGGTGTGTTGAGGCGGACGCTGCCTTTGCCCGAGAACGGATGCTCCTTGTGACGTCGGTAAGAAAGATACCAGAGGCCGAAAAAAGCAATCTCGAATGGAATCACAGCCGCGACTACGGACTGGAAAAACACAGGCCCCATGTCAGTGAGCGGAAATCGGAATCCAAGGGACGCTCCGACCAGCGTGGGGACGAGGATGATGGCCACTTCACGCCACGACGGTATGATCCGATTCCAGTTCTCGGCCCAACGGGCCCAGTTGGGACTCAACCCAGCGTTTCCATCGGTTCCCGACAAAGCGGAAACAATATCGATCATCTCGCTGGAGTCTTCAGCAGGGCTTTCGCCTTCCAAATACGTGATGAGTTTCTGGAGATCGATTCGTCGCGGCTCGAGTTGATCTCGAACGGCCCGTTGATTCAGTCGATAGACCCAGCCGTAAAGAAGAAACAGAAAGATTCCTTCAAATCCAGCGACAAAAATGAATCCAAGCCAACTCTCGCTACTATCCCATGCAACATTTGTAAAAAACGCCATGATCGAAATTGAAGGCGGCAGCAGGTACCACCAAAACACATTCCGTAGCAACCAGATCTGATGCTCGACCTGAGCCCGTGATTCCTTCACATAGAACAACAGTGGTTCGCCTGGATCACTTGGCCGTTGAGGGTGACGACGACGATCTACCAACATGAAGCCGGCAATCCATAGCAGCGCGGGCACGGTCAAATACCACGTCCAGGGCAGTGACATGCCGATGCCCATCACGAACCAGATAGGGATCATCACCAGCGACGTTCCAACCTCTCGAACGTCGCGCCAGAAGATCAACGACCGAAAAGTATCGTGCGACTGCTGGACTTCCTTCGACAGCAAGTCCGCGTCGAACGTTACTTGCACTTGCGATGCTTCGGCCTTCCACGCTTGTTGGTATTTGTCAAGACTCATCGGATTCCCCCAATTTATGGGACTCACTGTTCATCAGCGCGCTGAGAGCCTTTTTCGCCCGATTCAACTTCACTCCCACGTTGTTCTCCGAAATGCCCAACACTTCGGCCATCTCTCGGTAGCTCAGGTCGTCCAAGTACAGCAACACGAGCGCGGCGTCGGTATTCGGTAACTGAGCAATGGCCGCGTAGAGTTGCTCGACGGTCTCGCATTGTTGCACCTGTTCGGCACTGCTGGACTCGTCAGTCGTCACCGTTTGCACTTCCATCAGCGGTTGTTGCCTGGTTCGTCGCGGCCTGTCCTTGCGATGCCAATTCATTGCCGTGTGCAGAGCCACACGATAGAACCACGTCGCCGCACTTGCCTTCCCTTGAAATCGCGATAGCGACTGCCACGCTTGAAGCAAGATTTCCTGAGCGAGGTCCTGCGATTCCTCACTGGTGAGCGTGTAGGCGCGAGCGACCTTCATGACTGAGGAGCCATGTTCCTCAAGCCAGTTCGTAAATATCGACTTTTGATCTTCGTCAAGCACCCAATGATCTCTGTCAGACAACGAAAAAACGTCACTCCAGTAGTATTGGTACCTCGCCCGAGTGAATCCTTACAGAATATCTTCAAAATTCCGTCAGTCGCCGTCTTAGCGGAACGACTAATCCTTCCCGCTCGACTCTTCGCGAAGACGTTTGCGATCCATTAAGCGTCTGATCACCTCCGTTTTGTTGGGACTGCCGCCTGCCGTTTCACCAAACCACGGAAAAATACGGATTACTTCACCCGAGCGGTGATCCAGCAAATCAAAATCCATGTTGAACGTTGCCCACCCCTTGCTCTTGGCATTCATCTCAAGTGCCGCGCGCAGTTGGTTGTTCGGGCCGTTGTAGTTCACAAAGGGTTTGTTCGGATCGTCACCGTAAATCTGATTACCCTCCCATGAGAGCAGGATGTCGCCAACCTCGATGCCCACATAATCTGCGGGGCTGTACGGTGCTACTTTAATGACTTGCAGTCCGCTGGAGTAGTACGCGGGAACTTGGCTCTTATCGGCGGGCCCGAGCGACACGCCAATTTGAAAGGGATCGATGAACTCAGGGTCGGGAGTCGATTGCTCAGGGCGCCGGTATCCAGGCACGGACGTCCCCCAATGTTGATAGTAATGCAATTCAGATATCGGAAGAACTTTGGGAGGCGTGAGCGAAGGGATGCTGAAAAAAAGGCGATCAGAGATGTCAAGCGGTGCGTCCGCAGCACCGTCGCCAGGATTCGGCACCGCGATCCGCACGTAGTGATTCGCTTTAGGCCGCGTGATTGCCTTCAGGTTGACGCCGGGCTTCAATGCTTCGTCACTGTCAAAGCAGATTTGCATTCGATGCCCTCGCACAACCACCGGTTCGTTGCCAATCAACGTGTGGACCGAACCATCAGGCCACTTGGGCTGCACAAAGCTTACGCGTTCGAGGCGAATCCCTGAGACTTTTCCGAATTGAAAGGTAGCAGGCAATGTAGCCGGGACTTTTTTGCTGGTAGTGCTCCGGTACAGGAACTCGATATCCACAACCTGTCCATGTTGATAGGTTCGCTGAGCAGGCACCAGTCGAACACCCGCCTGCAATCCATTGCGGTCAGGTTTTCCCCAGTGTGTCGCCGCAGGCTTGTTGGAATCGGTTTCAATGAATTGCCGCCGAACGGTGAGCAGGTACGGTGATTCTGAGTTGCCGATGCTCGGCACAAGCATGCGGATCAGCGAAGTTGTGAACCACTGGTCGATGTCGTTTTTAATCGAATGAATCAACTCAAATCGAACGTCCGCGGGCAACCGATGCGTTGCGGCAGTGGCCTGCAGACGTTGAAAAGTTGAGTCATACATGCCCCCTTCATCGCGGGTGGATAGCGACAGCGAGATAGCTGCGAGGACTTCATCGATTGTCAGAGGAGGCAGTTCAAGGCCGTGAATAAGGGCTCGATGGGAAGTGCTCTCAAAGTCGTCGTGATTCTGCCAGGTTGCATTGAAGGATTCAATCACAGACGCAAGCGGAATCGTTTCAATGCCACCCTCCCGTGTTACGCTTACGGTTCTCATCGATTCTGGCGGACTGATCGCTGTTTGACGAATGGAAATGGGCCTGGAGAGTCCATCCGTCTCCAGATTCACTTCCCAGGTATGAGTGCTTCCATTCTCATGTCGACGACGCTTGAGCCCGCCGGTGAGTTGCCAACCTGCGGGCATAAGTCGTTCTCGGGTGTCGAGCATCATCCGCGATGCTTCCGCGAGTTCGTCCGATAGTTCGCCGTTTCCCAATCTCCACAGCAGACACGCTATGATCTCATCTTGTGTGAGAGGCTGCTGCGGCCTGCCTCTTCCGTCTTTTGAATACATGTTGTTGAATTCAATGACTGCAGCTGACAAACTTTGCCGTGGCGTTAATTGTTCCGCAGCATGATCGTTGCTTTCTGCGTAAGTGACTTTCGCGATGTTGGTCGCGCCTCGTTTGACGATCACAGTTCCATCGGCAATGTCGTAAGTCAATTGCGGTCCGTCGATTTCGAGCGTGTACTGTCCCGCATGTAAGCGTGTTGTTGCTCCGTCGCGACTCACCAACAGCCGCTTCACGATGTCTTCGTTGTGCTTGATCCTGATGGGAACATTGTCGGCGTCCGATTCGATCGTCAGCGTGCCTTTGTTGAGCTCCAACACGATCAACACACCCGCGAAGATCAGCGAGAAGGCGCAGGCTGCGGCGGCGATGAACTTCTTCAACGGCGGGCGATTGCCTTGTTTGGCTGACAGCGTGGCAACGGATTCCGGAAGCGGAAATGTTGTTGGTTGCTGGACGTGAGCGAGGCAGTCTTCGAGTAGCTCGGCAACAGCTTCCGCGGATTGTGGCCGCTGGTCCGGTGATTTGGCGTGGAGCCGATTCACCACGCATTCAAACCATTCGGGAACTTTTGGTTCGATCTCGCGCATGCATCGCGCCGGTTCGTTGACGATACGTTTCAGGACATCGAAGCTACCCTCTCCTCGAAATGGCGGGCGTCCGGTGGCCATCACGTAGAGCACGCTGCCGAGACTGAACAGATCGCTACGCGCGTCGAGCGGTTTCGCCTCCGCCTGTTCCGGTGACATATACTGCGGTGTTCCCGCGATCACACCGGTGCGAGTGACTGAGGCGTCGTCGGCTGCACGAGCAAGGCCAAAGTCCGTGATCGTGACACGTTCAACGCCGTGCTCCAACAGGATGTTGGCCGGTTTGATGTCGCGATGTACGAGCCCCTGGGCATGAGCCGCTGCAAGTCCGGCCGCGATCTGCACTCCGACACGTAGTGTTTGTTCGATACTCAGCGGGCCTTCGCGGTCAATGCGTTTCTGTAACGAAACACCACCCACGTACGGCATTGTCAGGAATGGCAGTCCATGCCATTCGTCGACACGATGAATCGCGATCACATTGTCGTGCCGCACGGCCGCGGCTGCTTGAGCTTCGCGAGCGAATCGCTTTCGAGCCGATCCATTCGTCGCCAAACGCGGAGCCAAGATCTTGATTGCCACGTACCGATTGAGTGATCGCTCAAACCCCTTCAGGACGATTCCCATACCGCCATGGCCGATGATGCCCACGATTTCATATCCGGCAAACCGCCCAAGCATCGCCGGATCATCAGTCGGATCAAGCCAGCCGGAGATTTCCCGCGACAGTAGATCTTTCGTTGGCGAATCGACGTGATCGTCAGCGTCTGACGGAAACAGTGAACTGGCTGACGCCAAACTCGATAACCCGTCGAACTCGTCCAGCGAAAGCAACGACTGAGCTTCATCCCACGACGTTTCGGGTACCGCCGCAAGCTGAATTCGCTCGGCACAAGTTCTGCAACCGGACAGGTGAGCTTCCACGTCCGCGGCTTCATCTTGGGAAAGAGTACCACGCAGCAGCGCATCCAGCTTTGCAATATCGCATCGATTGAGTGGTTGGCCGTTCATAAACAATCCTCCGCATTAAATAGGTCACTGTCGCGAGCAAGTTCCTGCAGCTTCCGCATGATCCGACTGCGCGCCGCGTAAACACTTCCGACTGAGATTTGAAGTTGTTCCGCCGCGTCGGGAACCGAGACCTCACCAAGCGTGGTCAGCCAGAAGGCTCGCCATGTCGGTTGAGTAAATTCGTGTCGCACCTGCTCTGCCGCCCACCGCAAACGACTGCGATGATGTTCCTGACGAATGATGCGATCGATTTCATCATCAGATGCTTCGGGCGACAGCAACTGCTTTGGGAGTCCGCCTTTGCCAATCACCCCGTTGGCTTCGCTGAGTTTCCGACTGCGAAGCATGCTGATCAGAGCATTTCGAGCAATCCGATTGAGCCATCCTCGAAAGCCACCCTGGTGCGGGTCTTTTTCCCAATCCGGGATCGCGCCAGCAACTGAGATCATCACGCGTTGAGCCAGATCCTCGGCGTCGCTGTCCTGCAACCCAGCGCGGCGACCGATGCGGTACACCATTGGGCGGTAGATTGCGACAAACCGATCCCACGCCGCCCGATCGTCCGTATCTCGCACGCTCAGCAGCAGGCTATCGCTGGTTTCCGGTGATCGTGTCATAACTGCCATTATCCCTCTTACAAAGGATTACGCAGCCCGCGCCCGAAATTTGACACGACTGGAAGAAATTTTGTGACCTTTTAGGGACCACTCTGCTACGCTCCATCAAGATGCAGACAATCGCCGGCGTGATATTCAAACTCAATCGGTATCAATGGAATCGTGCCCATTCGATTCGGGCAAAGTACCGTCTTGCGAAATAGATTGCTGCGACTGAAATCAACGCGAAAGCGCAACCGGAAAGCACGACCGTGATCCCCGATAGTAGTGGCGATGCCATGCGGTCAATCACGGCGACCTGCATCACCATCATGGAACACGGCATGTAGCAGACAAAGGCTAGGATCGCGATTCCAATGACGCTACGAATCGCCACGATCCAAAGAATGACCGCGTAAACGGCCAGTGTGATGCTGGCAACCGCGACGACGCCGTGCAAGAAACGCAGCCCGATTCCTTCCCAGTGCCAAGGGCCAAAGAGGCTGGTGGCAACAATGCAGGCCAATAGCAAGGGCGCCAAAGCAACGAGATCTGCAGTGATGCCTCGCATCAGTCGATTGACATGCCCCATTCGATCTGGCGGCCGCGTCGTTGTGGCGGCAAAGTACGGCATTTCCTTCCACCACTTCACTCCCGTCAGGTACACACATAAGAAAAATGCACCGAGGCAAGTCATCGCCGCGGTTCGCCCAAGGTCTTCGTAGCCGAGCGCTCGTAGCGGTATCGCCAACAGCGTCACGGCCAGTGCTGCTTTGGCAACAATCGGCAACTTCATGCCCACTGCCATTTGAGGGTTGCCAGACAATGCCGATGAAGAAGTGTCAGCCTGTGCGGCACTAAGTGCCTGAAGATCGTGGAACGACAAGACAGCGGGCAGGCCGAGTTCGATTCGCGTTGCCAGTCGCGATTCGAGATTGCAGTAGGCGAGCCAGCCCAGCCGCGCCGCGATCACAAGACACAACAACGGAATCACGACCTGGTCTGACATCAGATAGTTTTCCACCCACATGGGACGAGAGAAGCTCGATGCAAGGAGAAGAAACGGAAATAAACTGACGGGTAACGCTACCAGTAGATTCACAAACCAAGTCTTCGCAGTGACGTTGCCTTTGCGAAGGACTCGGGTTCCAGACCAAACATTCAGGCTAGCAACGCAGAGCATCAACGACGATGCCGTCAATGCATTCGCACCGAGACTGACCAGCCCGGCAGTCGCCAAACTAATCAGCGTTGTGATCAACAGGCAGGCAACAAGATAGTGAGGCGCACGATACAGCGGAACCAAATAGGACGATGGCAGTGAAAGTTGGCCAGCGAGATGCATCGTCGGGAATCCTGCAATCGCGACGGCGAGCAGTGCAAAGAACAGAACCACGTGCCGGGCGGGACGATACTTCGAGGGTTCGACGTCAATCCCTGCGACTAGCGATCGCATGTCAGCCAACGCATCGGCATCGTCCCAGGAAACACCGTAGTTGATTCGCTGTAACGTCTTGGATTGCCGCAATTTGCCCACGCTGTCTTGAAGCCCTCGATAGGAACGCAAATCGGGCAACGAGAGAGTTCGCAAGTGCGGAAGCCTGGCAAACTCGTCCAGACCATGCTTATGCAACAGCATCGGGTATCCGATTCCAAGCGTGTGCAAGTTCGGTAACTCTGCCAACGGCCTCAGCGATTCGACACGATTGACCACACCCAGTTGAAGCACTTCAAGTTCGGAGAGGTTGCTCAGCGGCTGAAAGTCCAGCGATTCATAACCAAGGTCTGCAAAAATCGACAATCGCTTCAACGTCTTGAACTTGGCAATGCGATTGATGGTCGCTTGATCAACCGCATGACCTGCCTTCATCGCCACAACATTTTTCAGGTTTTCTACGGGTTCGAGAGCGGCATGGATCAACGCCTGTTCTTCTGGACCGATATGAAGCATCTCGCTACGAGGATGCGGAAACACCTTGCGCGTGGCGAGTCCGAAGAGTTGTCCATAGTCGAGCTCAACAGGTCTTGCGGGATCACCCGCGAGCACGCTTTCCAGTTGCTCAAAGGAACTGATCACCTTGCCCGAAAGAACTTCGTTGTCGACGCTCCGAACCTTGTCATCGATCAAGTTGTAAAGCACGACCGAACAAAGGACCGCAGCCACGGCAAATAGCCACGACAAAGGTCGCTTTAAGTAGGTTATGAAAACCCAATAGCTACGCGTCCACATGATGCAGCTCCAGGAAAATTTCTTCCAAGTTCAGTTCTTCGACTTCGACGGATGCGTCATAACGAGCGCAAACAGCATCGATGTCAGCTTTCTCCGTTCCCGCCACTGCTGCCACCGCCATCGAACCATCAACCTGAACATGCAGTGCCCCAGGAATCGAAAGGGTTGTCGGGAAATCCTGATTCGATCGGAATCGCAGACGCCGAATGCGTTCCTTCGTTACGTCCAGTTCGTCGAACCACTGTATCTTGCCTTCATGCAGAAACGCGACGTGCGAGGCAACCCGTTCGACATCCGATGTGATATGCGTCGAAAAGACGATCGTCCGACTTTCATTGCGTGCGATTTCGAGCAGCGATTTCAGAAAAGCACGTCGTGCCAGCGGATCGAGGCTGCTGACCGGTTCGTCGAGAATCAGCAAATCGGGTTCGTTGCCCAAAGCTGTTAGAATAGCAACCTTTTGCTGCTCGCCGGGCGAGAGTTTTCCGAAGGGTTTTGACAACGGGACAATCCATTGCTTCGCAAGTTCGGCACACAGCGCATCATTCCAGTGCGGGTACATCGCTCCCACGTATTTCAACAGGTCTGCTCCGTTCATCCACGGGTAGAACTGTGGTCGTTGATCGACGTAACCGATGCGTGCCTTTGTATTGGCAGACAAATCCCAGGCGTCCTCGTCGTCGATCGTCACGCGGCCGGAATCCGCTTTCAACAATCCCAGCAAGCATTGAATCAGCGTGGTCTTTCCAGAGCCATTGGTTCCCAGCAATCCCACCACGGTGCCAGACGGAATGCACCAATCAACATCCTGAAGGACCGGGTGCTTCGCAAACGACTTGCAGAGTTTTGATATTTCGATGCGGACGTCTGGCTTATTCATTGCGATTCTCTCGTAAGATGGATTCCACGACGGCGACGATTTGCCGATCGGTAAGTCTCAATTGCAATCCACGCAACACGGCCTGCTCGATCAGCGTCCGAAGTTCTGCTTGCCGATCCTTGACGGTCGCCGAATTTGGAACGGATTGTTCAGCGACCGCCATTCCCACGCCCCGCATGCGGATCAGGACGCCGTCAACCTCCAGTCGAGCGTAAGCTTTGCTGACCGTCATCATGTTGACTTCCAGCGACTCAGCCAGTTTTCGAATGCTTGGCAGCCCATCACCAGGCTTCAGCCGTCCACTGACCACGAGCGCGTTGACCTGGTCAATGATCTGCCGGTAAATCGGCACACCAGACGACGGTGAGACGGAAAATGAAAGTTCGCTCGACTGCATATGTGCATTACTCTAGCAATGCACCTGTCGCGTGTCAAGAGTTCCGCAAGCCCAAGAAACCAACAGCCTCGTCATCGACGGTCCTTGATTCGCCCTATCGCCGTCTCCTGTTTGACCGTCCGGATTGCTTTCGGTAGCGCGGGGAATGGACAGTGCGCAGGCGAACCAAGTCGAGCCGTTTGCCTTCGTTCGGGACCTCCTCGCGCAGCTCTCCGGCACACGGCCGGACGATCTGTCGGAATTGCCGCCCGATTCATGGCCTCGCTCACGCTGCCGCTGCTCGCATTGAACATTAAACTTTGCTACGGTCGAGTATTATGACTTGCGCGTCACGGTTACCATCGTTCTGAAACGGTTTTGTTCGAGGACCATGGCACGTGCTAGTCATAATCATCCATACGTGCGGATCTATTTCCCATTTGGAATCGTCTATTCATATGGCTGCCAGACTCGACAAAATCGCGATTCTTGCAATTCTTGGCATCGCTGTAGGATGTAGTCCCGGTGCGAAAGATTCCATGCGTCCTGCAACCAGCAATGGCGGAGAATCGCCCGAAATAACTTCTTCCATGCCGGTGGGTGAATCTGGTTCTGTGGTCGGCCCCGAAAACGCTGACTCAGCACTCGACGCATTTCAGGTACAAGCATTCAACTCGCTGCCAGAGGATTTGTCCTCAGACCGTCAGGCGTTCGCCGTGCGTGCTATCAAGGATCGAGAGCACTTGCATGCTCGCCGACTGACCTGTCAAGCATGTTTTCAGAGAATCGACGGCACCTTAAGGCAAGATGAACGGCAATCGCTGATCTTGTTCGGGACAATCGACGATCTGCGTGGACAAGCTGGTAACTGCTGGGAGATCATGTCTTTCGGCACCTTCGGAAATTCAATCGAAGGGTATATTGACGTCGATACTGGTCGACTTCTGGTATTGTGGATTGTCCCCGAAGGCTGATCGATGCATCACGGACGGCGAACCAAGCAACGTTTCCTGCGATCAATGTCAACTGCCGCCTAACGGCCTAACGGGGTTAGCAATCGTTCGGCGGCAAGGAGAAATGCCCAATGAGAATTCTATTTGCGTCCATCCTCACTTGTTCAGCGGTGGCGATGGTAAATGCCGATGTTTCCACTGTCCAATTCGACAAAACAACGCAGAGGGAGCGGGCCGGCGATCGCTTCGTGGTTTCCGTCGTCGAGAAATACGGGAATACGATAATCACCGTCTCCATCGCAAAGCGAATCGACGAGCGATTTGTAGGTGCGAACCTGCACGTCTACGATCAGCGTATTCAAAGGGATACCAAACGAAAGCAGATCGGTCGCATTCCAGTTGCGGCGACAGCCGGAAGTCATGGCGAGGATCAACAGGTCTCGCTTTACATGTCACGCGAGCTGGCGACAAAATGTCGATTGGGAATCTCCATAGGCGATGAATCACCGGACGCCAAACAGTCCAAAACCTACTACCTGATCGATGTTGGTTCATACTTTCCCGACCATTAACCCGTGACGGGTGCCGAACAACCGACGATGGCGATTGTTTCCCAAGGGTAGAATGGAATCGTTGCAGTCATGAGCCATGAATCCGTTTTCCACTCGCCGTCGAGTATGCCGACATGCCGGCCTTTCGTCACAAATACATTTTTCCGGTACTTCTCGGCATCGCTGTCGGATGTCAACCCGGTCCGACAGATTCCATGCGTGGTGGGACCAGCAATGGTGGAGAATCGTCTGAATCGATTTCAGCATCGGATTCCTCGGCTGAGGATCCGTTCTACGCTCACTCGCATCCCTGGGTATCCCGGTCAACCGCCGCAGACGCAGACAACGTGGTGATTGAACAGAGACAACTGCCGCTTGCTCAGGAGCCGCACAACGTACAGATCACTCGCTTTGTCGAGCATCTCGCGTCGAAAGGGTTTCAGCTACAGTATGATGTCGAACGGCGGGAATGGCGCACGACGGAACCGATCGCGGGGGAGTACCTCATTCGATTTAACATTGGTGCTTTTCCGCCGGATAGTACGCTGCAAGAGATGCAACTGTCCCTATTAGCGATCAATCTCGCGTTTGGTCTGAATCCCGATGCCCACCTTGCGATGTCGGATCCGGGGCTCGCCCGATTGGCACCCAGCGTCAATGATCGTCGTGACCTTCTGGACGCACTGGACAGTAAGAAGTTTCAGCACGCTCGGGATACACTGAAACGCGAGTTCCTCAAGTACCGTCTTTCGTCAGGAAAATAATGGCACGAACTCTTGTCATTTCCGTGACTGTCGTCGCATGGTTCACACTGTGTGGTTGCACCGATTCGACACGCATCGCAGAACGTGACGCATCAAAATCCGAAATCACGACGCCGAGCAGTGAATTTCAATCCACCTCTTCTGTGTCCGGAAACGCTTTTGGCGGTGCGTCTGCCGATCCTCTTTGGGAGCTTCTGGCGGCTGATGCAGTGGCGCAGATCACGGTAGAGACAGTCGTCGGCAAAGGGCCGTTCACCAATGCCAATCCGCCCAAACTGCAAATCACCGTAGGCGAGATTGTTCGTGGCGAATTCGCTGAACGTCGGATTGAAGCATTCTGGTTGCCACCACCCCACTACATCGACACCGGCGGGGAAGACAATCCGGACTTGATCGCGTGGAAGCAAACCGCCTTCCCACCACCAAAGCTTGGGACTCAGTGGATCGCGACTTGCTATGGCCCCGATTCGTCACAACGTCCCGACGAGGTTCCGAGCATTGGCCACCGATTTCCCTATACCGCCGAGGAGCTAGCATGGACCAGGAATTACATTGAACAGCAGATTGCCGCGCGAAATCAGCGTGAACAGGAAAAACAACGGGAGCGAGAGCAAATCCGCAAAGCAGACCTGGAAGTCGAGAAGAAGGCCATCGTCAAGCAACTCTATGATGACGCATCCGATATTGTCATTGCAAAGCGGGTTTCGGCAGGCGTTGACTACATGAGCTTCATGATTGAACGCCGTATTAAGGACTCGCGAGACGTGCCGAAGGACAAAGAGAATTTTCTTGAAGTAGCCAGCTCCAAGAACGATGAGGCAATGATTACCGCGCGATTGACTCTCGAATACGCCACCGATCTTGATCGCATGCTCCTCTTTCTGCGAGTTATCCCATCCACACGCGATCACCCGCCCAGGTATCTTGACAACGTTGATCGGCGACTGTTTGCATTCGTCGACCCCGACAACGGCGTCCTCGCAGCTACGGACGAACGCCTGAACGAATTGAAGTCCATCGAAAACAGCAAGTGATGGGAGATGAGAATACGCTTACCTGCTTCCTCCGATATTAGACTGGCGTCCATGACCATTCCATTTACCGTTGTCACCGCGCCTGCTGCCGTCCCTATGGCAAACACAACCGAATGACTGAACGATTGACCGCTATTGCTCAATGTGCGACCCCTTTTCTGCATTGGCCGGAATACGTACCACACGAAACCCGATGATTCGGCTACTGTCGTCCGGTCGCCAACTCGCGCGGGCTCCGGCCAGACAACCCGGAAAACTTTCCGAACAGTCTGCGAAACAATCGTCGCCCCGAACGATTCGGCTCTCACCGGATTCAGGTCCCGTTGGGTCGGCTATGAATTGCAACGGAGGCGGCCCGTGCCAGTCGGAGCACCACTCGGCGACATTGCCCAACATATCGTAGAGCCCCCACGCGTTCGGTTTCTTCTTGCCGACGTGGCGGTGCCCTGAGCCGCCTTCGCCGCCTTCTTCAGTGGTCTGAAAGGTCCAGGCAATGTCCTTGAGATCGCCGTAACGCGTTGTGGTGGTTCCGGCTCGACACGAGTATTCCCACTCGGCTTCGGTTGGCAATCGATAGTTATTCGCCACATCCATGTTCGATAGCCGCGCGCAAAACTCCGTTGCTTCGAACCACGTAATCTGCTCAACCGGGTGTTGTGAGATGTCGTCCGACTGCAAACTGACATTCCAAAATGCCGGACGTTGTCCCATCACTTTCTCATACTGCAATTGCGTGACTTCCGTTTCCTGCATCCAAAACCCGGTTGAGATAAGCACGTCTTGCTGTGGTACGAAACGTTCGCCATACTCCCTTCGTGCATCTTCGGACGCACCCATTTTGAATTCACCAGCCGGGCACCAACGGTATGCAAACTTTGCGTCCGCGACAACCATCTCGACACGCTCTCCATCCAGCCGCACGCTGTAGTCGTCAAGAACTTTGGCCGTTCCTGCAGAGGCGACCGTCACCTTCAACGGACTCACTGAAACCCAGCGTTCCAGTGTGTGAGAAATATCATTTTGCTCGGAAGTCGATTCCTGACCAGGATTTACTTTGTTCGACACCCTTTCTGCGTTCTTCGCGTCTTGCAGTTCGAGTTCACCTTCTTGATTTGGCACGAAATGCGTTAGTAAATTGCCGGAACACAGGTCAATCAGTTTCACCTGCTGCTCGGATATATCCAGCAGATTGCGTAAGCATGTAGAACGTAGCTTGAGCACACCCTCGGTAATGAACACGCCATCGTGCGCGGGAACAAAAGCCACCAGCGCGTGCGGTACTTGCTGATCGTACAGTCGTAAAACTCCATCGCGTTTAAAGAAGGTAAGTCCGTTCCGACTCCCGATTCGCAGATTATCGGCGACATCGGCAGGCACTTTCCGCGACTCGTTGATCTTCGTTGCGTCGCTACCATCGAACGCAGTGAGCTGAACTCGGCCCGTTTGCAGTGATCCATACCACTCACCCGGCACACTTCGCGGTACGACTTGTCCATTCTCGTAGAAGTCAGGTAGAGCAATCTCGATTTTGCTATGTTCAACAAGATCGTTCCAATAGCTTTCGGATTGAAGTCCGGGAGTAAAGTCAACCGCGACGGAGTATCTGCCCGGCGGTACAGTTGCACGCTCAAAAACAGTGTGAATGCTATTTCCCCATCGAGTATTTCTATCCGGACTGTAGACCGCCAATTCACACTCTCGATCAAGCACGCATTGTTCGCCCGGCGCGAGGATCGTTCGCCGCACGATGCTGCAAGCCTGATAGAAGCGATGTCCGATTGCAGTCGATAGAAAAGGCCCCGTTTCAATCGCGATCCTTTTGTCGTCGACGCTGTACAGCTTCGGAATGGCTGTTGATGCCGTCTCTGAAAACCAAACCGGCTCTTCACTAACGTTTTTGACAACGAGTGCGCCATTGACGAACATCGAGTCATCGGATCGTCCGACGATGTCGCTCATCAAGAATGCAGCTTTCAGTCCGTCAACATTAGGCCCCCAGGCACCTTCTTCCACAATCAATGACTGGGCGATGGCAGGCGGATGAAGGTATCGAATGTCTCCGACGACTTCCTCTGTGATTGCTGTTTCTTCACTGCTCTCTTGAATGACTAGTTCGGGCATAGACGAGGCTTCGGTCTGCGGTGGATCCGCTGCAGACTGCGCCAGCGACCAATAAGGCAACGCGATGATGGCAAGGATGGCCATTGCCAATGCGCCTTTCCAGGACAGCTTGCCGGAGACATTGGGTGACAAAATCATTTTCAATCTCCGTTCAAAGGAAGCTTTAGTGTATCAGATGGGTTCTCTTCTTCGGGGTCATGGCGTCCGAGTTGTAAACTCTGAATTCAGGACCGCAGCGGCAGAGGACTCTTGTGTATTCTGGTCAGATTGTTCGTTGCGCCGATGTATTCGCTTTGATGAATGTTGGATCAGTTGGATCACGGTTTGGTCGTCGTTCCTTCCGCGTGTAATCGAGACGGTGATGAAACCAAGTTGCGGGTGGTCGGTCACGAGTACTTGAGCGGTGGCAACATCCTCGCGAATGTAGTGCAGCACGGTAATGCTTGGTTCCTCACGGTAAAAATTGGTGTGCGAGAAGTGTGCCGGAATATGGACATCGGTTCCCGGGTATTCACGCCCCAGGATGCTCCAATTCGGCGGCCTGAGTCCGCTCTTGCGGACATAGAATGCGACAACTTCGTGGAACGGTTTCTCCGTGAGATATTGGCCCAGCCCGCTCTCAACTGACTGAACGGGTTTCTTGTCAGCCGATGTACGTGTAATCGGCGTCGTTGACTGTTCTTTCAATTTCGCACCTGGAAACACCCATCCATCAAATGGAATCGTGTCGTCGGCTAAGACCGCCGCCGAAACCGTAAAGGCAAAAGTCAAGATTAAGAGTATTCGCATGGGTGTTTCCATTTTGGTTGTGGGCATCAGTCTTTTTTGTTTTCCATTCGTTCACGCTAATAAACGTTGCCAGTCACGCCGAAGTTACTAACGGCGATCGTGCCGCGAACGGATTGCAGCCCGATTTGTTTGATGGTTTGCAGGTCGATGCCGAGATCGAGCACTTGCTGTTTATTCAGTTCCACGGAGCTATTCTCGCTGCGCCGTCTTGCCGTAAGGATCGTCCACTCGCGAGAACCGTCATCGTTGTCGATCGACTGCTCTTTGCCCGCATGAACCAGCTTTGTTTGCGTTCCTGAGTTCGAGAAGTCGAACAAAGAATCGCCGGCCGAAAGGCGACACGTTCAGTCTTCCCACAACGTAACCTTAGATTGACGACATAGTCCGCGCCGTCAGGAGGCAAGACGCTTGTGAACATTGTGTCATTGTAGACTGTTGAAAGTAGGACTCGTTCATCTGCATCGAGCTGCCAAATCGCAGCCTTCGCAGTGTGCGAGTAGGCTCTGCCATGGCACATCTGTGGAGCGACGATCCAGTTGCCAGAGCCGTCCACTATTGTTTGGACTCATTGGCAACGTGATCAGCCCCACCGTCCGTCAACTCCGGCGACATCAGTACGGATTCCGAGACACGATCAAGGAGTTCGAGATGCTCACAATCAATAAAGTAATACTTAGGGGAAATCACGTCCTTGTGTCCGTCGAAGCGAGACACACTTGCCGGCTGTAGCCGAAGCGTGCCGGTGACCCTCACCAGTTTACCGATGCAATCTGTGCTCTTAAAGTTGGCACTTTTAACGAAGATGATGCCACCTTCGTAAATCACTCGTTGCGTCGGCATGTGCGACGGCTTCATCGGTGGCATTCCCAATGCCAGCCCCTCGACAGTCACAGTTGTGTCAAGCACCTGGTTTCGCCATTTCCAGGCTCGGGGCTGACCAAGTCCGTCCATTTTCGGCCCAACCACCATCGCAGGGTTTGAGTTCAGTTCATTGGACGAATTGTTTTCTTCGGGCGGAAGTTCGACTGCGCCAATTCGTTTCGCCGGTGATTGCGTGCCCTGAGTGCCATCGTTGGTTTGGGCGGACTCAAAGTCTTGAGCCACGCCTATCGAAAGACTCAGCAGGAGGCAGGAGATGAGAATGCCTGATGTTTTTACTACGTTCATACCGTGTAGCATCCATTCGAACGACCGAACACAGGCCGAGGTCACATCGTTCATCAGTTGTCCTTTTTTCATTTTGAACGGTCCAAGGGCACGAGATTTGTTTCAAAGCTAAAGCCGGGGATATTTGTTGGTTCAGACGCATGAGATTCCATTTTGTGACGCAACTGACCACTTAGCTTGGCCTCGCGAAAGCTCTTCGCCATTGCGTCTTTCGCTTGTTCCCATGCCTTTCGTTCCTCCGCAGATTTCAGGCGGGATATCAACGTCGCGTTGCGAATCTTGAACCACGCATACGAATCATCATCGCCAAATTGAATCGCCCAAACCGTAAACAAGTGCCCTTCCGTTTCAGATTGCGTGTTGAACTGGATTATGTGACCTGGCCGCAACATCTGTGAGTCAATGACCTGCTGAAAGTCTTTCCGGGTCGCTTCGTTGCATTCCTTTCTCGCCACCAACAGCCGCAATGCTCCGACCACTTCCTCTGCCGTAAGTTCGGGCTGATCGCGCCCGACTTCATGTGTTCTTGCCACCTCGTTGAACTTGCCGACTGCGTCCGTGAGTGAAACCGGCTTGAGAACTTGCAGCGTGCCGAATCTGCCATCGACCCGCACTTCCCATGAATCAGTTGACAGTGGTTTGGTTTCTCGTCCCTTGTTATGGTCGTCGTTGCGTTGCAGTTCCCAAAAGACAAGCCCCCTGCCGGGTAGGAGCGGCGGGCGTGGTTGAGGCTGGCCGACTTCCATTGGTCGATCGTGGTGACAGATACGGAGTGTGTTGTTGGCGAGCCTGAACGATCCGAGCATCGGCTGAGTTCGATCCGTCTGGGTTTCTTCGGGATCGTATTCCCAAAGGTCGATCTTGTCGCCAGAAATGCGGTACATGTACTGTTGCTCGCCCTCTTCGTCTCCCAGCTTGAAACGCATCATCAACATGTTCGCGCCAAAGGTTACTGAGCCCTCGTCGAACGGAACGTCTTTGCCAGACTCCGTCAATTGCTTGATATCCCAAGTTCCAGTGAGGACTTTCGCTATCTCTTCATCATGCGTCTGCAATGGATCGGGCAACGGCGCTCGCCATGGAGTTGGGTTACTTGGGATCACAATCGGTGCGAGTTGCACGGGGTTCCCGGCTTTCGCTGCGGCAACCATGCCTTTCACCTGAGCAACACCCAGATCCCATCGCTCCTGCAATTGTTTCTTCTTCGTCTTGAACAGAGTATGCTCGGCAGTCCCTTCTTCGGCTGACGCCAAACGCTCGTCAATCTGCTGCATCTCCCGGTCAAACAGTTCTTTGCCGGGTTTCAGGAAATCCTCAAGCGTGTCGAATTCCATCGGCGGAACAGCCACAGCAGAGTTTTTCGATTCATCGGAAGTCGTGGAACCTGCTCCGGGACCCAATACGGAAAATTCGACCTTGCCAGTCTCGATTGATCCTTCGGCTCCATCCGCGTAGTTTCCAACAGCAAACTGCAATGTGTACTTTTGGCCGGGCTGTACAACCACGAACAGCGTACGACGATCGAATGAGTCCTGCTGAGTTTGCTCTGTCACCAGCGCGATCGGTCGTCCGCGAAGAGTCTGCGGCTGATCATTCCAGCCAGCGCCTCTCCAGCCACCAATGATCTTTTCCGCCTCGCGATCGATTAAGGTCATCGAAACGCCAGCAGCATCGTGAACCTGGACTTTGTCATAAGAAAGGAAGTTGGGAAGCGAACCGGCTAGCTGTTCACTGAAGATGTTGCGATAGGCGATTTCAATTTCAAGCTGTTGACCGATTTTGTATTTCTGTAGTGGCGGACTGATACGAACGCCAGCCTGCAACCCATTCTCCGCTGGCTTGCCCCAATGAATCTCACCAGTATTGCCATGCTTCACGGAAATAAACTGCTTGCGAATCTCAAACGCATACGTCCAGCCTTCACGACCCTTTTCGTTTTGCGGCATCTTCACGCGAATAGAACAGATCGTGTACGTCGACCCTCCTTGGACCCCAAATGTAGGGATCAAATCTAGTTCCGTTCCTTCAGGAAGAGTCCGTGTGTGAGCGATGTTTTGAAGGCTCTCGAACAGTGAATCACTGACGTCCGCTCCATCGCGTTTCGTTTGCTCATAAAGAATGGCTGCGACGACTTCGTCCTCCGTCAAAGGCAACTGCCGTTGTCCGTTAATTTCGCGATGCCGCGCGTTGAAACGTTTGACGGCAGTCGCCAGTCGTGTTCCTTCGTGGTACACAGACATATCGGGCTTCGGGAACCCTTTGGAGGGCTGAACGAATCGCTCGCGAATAGCCAGCATCTCGTTGGTTTCTTCATCATGAACCGAGATTCGGTAGCACTCTACCGGTGGCTCGCATGCCAACAATTCCTGCACGCCCCCGCGAAACGTGAGATTGAATGGAAGTCGATGTTCCTGAGCGATCGTTCCTAGAGCGGTCTTCATTCCCGGTGACAAATCCACGTCTCGTTCCACATACCAAGACGCCCAGGCGATCAATTCCTCTGGCGTCAACGGTGAATCTGCCAGGTTGGGGTAGAGAGCTTTCGTGCTCTCGTTGTAGCTGGCAATCTCGGTTTCCATTCGATTGGCCGGTGCGGCTTCGGAGCGACTCAGGGTATCCGACACCTCTTCTTCGTCTTCTCCGATTTCATGCCCACTGAGTTTTTTTGGAATCACCGGAATTGTGGCCGCGCCAGCCTCAACCGGTTCGGATGCGTGTTGCTCGTCGATGGCTTGATTCGCCAGGGCAATCGTGCGGCGAACGTGCGATACAATGACCTGCGCTTGCTCGCGACCGGTTAGACCGGAAATGACCAGGGTTGCGCCGATCGGTGTCACAACGCGAGGTTCGCTCACGCTGGACCCGTCAATCAAAATCACCAGATGCGGCGAGTGTTCAGGCGTGGACTGCTCACACATACGTGCGGTCTCGGCCAGCAATCTCTTCCCCGCAACATCCGAGAGTGTCATCTTTACTTGGAAGCTGGATTTGTTGGCAGGATCATCCCTCAATTCAATCGCCTGGATGTCGTCTTCACAGATGATCGGCGGTTCATCAGTCATCCAACTTAAAAGCGTTCCGCCCGGTCGTTGGGCAGTCGTGGAAAGTCCTTCTCCCTGCAACACGGAGCCCGATGCAGCCACCGCTTCTCGGATCTGAAATCGTTTAACGAGATGCGGTACAACTTGATTGCCATCATCGATTGTTAGCAAGTTACGAATGGTGCGTTCATCGTTGTAGGTAGCGATTTGCTTGACAGTGCCATCGGCAAACGCAGCGAACCATCCTCCGTCATTGCGTCCGAGCTGTGGTAGCGGCTTGTCGGCGGAATAATCGATGTCGGTTGGTTGTGTCCATGGGATGTCTCTTCGAGCTTCGACAATAGCGATCGTGTTGGAAGTGCCGTCCAGAATGTAACGAAACTCAGAACCACGTTGGTTCCAGAAAAATGTCGTTCCTGCGGGAACCTCCGCTTCAATTATGCTGTTGCGTTCGTTCTCTGCGTCGCCCCCAAAGCCGTAAGAGTCGATTTCGTGGCCTCGCCGTTTTGCCTCTTCCAGTTCCACTGCCCGTTTCGACACATCATTGGACGTTACCGCATAGTAGGCTGAATAGACCGAATTGGGATCGTCAACTTCACTGTTGACGATTCCTCGAAACACATCCGGAATCTGCGACAGTAGCGGTTTGTTGTGTTCGCTGTCCCACGGTTCGTCAAAGCGATACTGGTCGTACAGAGCCTGCTCACCGAGCCACGGCAGAATTTCAACACGCCAGCTATGCGGCGGTCCACCGTTGCCATCCTTGCCCAAAACCGATGCCGGCGGGAAGTGGCCTTTGTCCTCATGGTACTGATGCAGCGCGGCCATCAACTGCGAAAGGTTGTTGACGGTTGTGGCGTGAGCTGGCGAAGCGAATTGATTGTTGACGTCGCCGTGCTCTGCGCTTGTCTCTTCATCCAACGGCGGCACAACATCAAGAGACTTGGAAATCCAACGCCCTTTGGGCAGGTAAAGACCGACATTTCCTCGCTCCGCAAGGTACGGGAAATCCGGCAAGCCGACGCTGGCAACGATCCAGGATTGCCCTTTGCCACGGCAATAGTGATACCCGTAGCCACCGAGTGAGCTGCGATAAATGCCGAGATCTGTCTTCGCGGCCGTTGTCGCAGTCGCAAACGGATCTTTGGGAAGACTCTTCAGATAGCGAGGGACGAGATCCTCCAGAGACATTGGTACGGCGTCGTTGTGCTCAGATGCAAATCTGTGGAGTGCTCCCCACAACAAGTTGAAATCGTTGTGGACGGTATCGAGTTTCCCACGATCATCGGCTGACAAATCTTTGTATTGCGGCGAGGTTCGGAAGTTGTACGGACCGTTCAACGGCGAATGTGATTTCTCGGCGACGTCGTTATCGCCGTTTTCTATTGACTTCACTTCACGGATGATCCTGATCGTTTCCGTCCGTCTTCGCTTCAGCGAAACGATGTTGTCCTTCAGCGAGATTCCTTCAAATTCACCATCGAATTCGATTTTGTATATTCCCGCCGCTATGCGAACAGACCCGCCTGACTTCGTGACTGTCAGCTTCTCAACAATTTCGTCCCCCTGCATAATGCGGATCGGCACGTCATCCGCCTCGGACTCGATCGTCAGCGTCCCTTTGTTCAACTCCAGCACGATCAACACGCCAGCGAAGATCAGTGAAAAAGCAAAGGCTGCCGCAGCGATGACTTTTCCGACCGGCGGACGACGGCTTTGTCGTGGGGCCAATGCGGCAATGGACTCGGGCAGAGGAGTCGTTGTCGGTTGCTGAACGTGGGCCAAACAGTCCTCCAGCAGCTCAGCCACGTCTGCCGCCGAGTCAAAACGGTCAGCCCGCGATTTGGCGAGCAGCTTCATCACGATTTGTTCGAGCCATGACGGAACGTCGGGGTTGGTTTCGCGAATCGGGCGAGGTTCCGTGTCGGTGATGCGACGGAGAACCGCGTAGCTGGTTTCGGCGCGGAAGGGTGGATGGCCGGTACACAAGGCGTACAGTACGCAGCCGAGTCCGAAGAGATCGCTGCGCCCGTCGATGGCTTCGCCGCGCACTTGTTCGGGCGACATATAGTGAGGCGTGCCAGGATGGAAGCCGCTGCGAGTCAAGCAAGCATCGTCTTCGGCGCGTGCCAGACCGAAGTCGGTCAGCAGCGCTCGCTCGACGCCTTCATCCAGGAGGATGTTCGACGGTTTGACATCGCGATGGATCAAACCCTGAGCGTGCGCGGCAGCCAGCCCTTTCGCGGTCTGCATGCCGATCCGCAGGACTTCGCAAACTTCGAGTGGCCCTTCGCGATCGAGCCGCTGTTGCAGCGAACCGCCCGCGATGTACTTCATCACCAGAAACGGATGTTCGCTTTCGGTTTCGACGTTGTGGATCGGCACGACATGATCATCCACCACCGCCGCTGCCGCGCGAGCTTCCCGAGCGAACCGCTTGCGTGCGGCACCGTTGCCAGCCAAGTACGGAGCCAGCAATTTCACCGCCACTGGCCGATTGAGTTCCGTGTCGTAAGCTTTGAAAACCACACCCATCCCACCGCTGCCGATCAGGCGTTCCACATCGTAGCGACCAATGCGGCCCAGCATCTCGGGGTGACTGGCCGCCGAAAGCAGCGACTTCGCCATTGTCTCCGTCCAGGCAGACGGACGTTTCCAGCGTTCCCTGGCGTCGAGTGACTCGGCGTAAATCTCAGAAGTCACGTCGCCTGGTGAAAGCCATTGCGACACTGCGTCCCATTGCTCAGCATCGGCGGCCAGCTCTGACAACCGGCTCTGGCAATACTCACAGGACTCAACGTGCAGAGCCACATCACTGTCGTGCTCGTCAACGTCGTCACAAGTATTCAGTAGAGCGGCGAGCGCTGCATCATCACACTTTATCATTGGATTTTTTCCTCATTGGGATTTCTCATTTCACATCCCCTGTCAACTCGACGACCGTCTGCTGCAATCGTTTCATCACGCGACAGCGTGCGATATACACCGCGCCGGCTCGAAGCCCCAAGTGATCCCCAACCGTTTCGACCGATTCCTGCAGGACACTCGTACGGTAGAACGCCTGCCAGGTCGTTTCGCTCACTTGTCGCCGCACGACCTCGGAAGCCCGCAGGAAAACTTCCCGGCAATACTCCAGATCGAATTGACTCGACATATCGGCGGCCGCTTCGACTTCATCCAGTTGCCGCGCCACAGCATCGCCACCCTCGGCCCACGCTCGATGTTTTCGCCGCGTGAGAAAATCAATGGCGGTATTGCGGGCAATTCGGAACAGCCACTTGCGAAACGGCCCCCGATCGTCACGCTGGAGCCACTGCGTCACAGACTGAGCCACTGCCGCCAGAACCTCCTGCACAACGTTATCCGCATCAGCCGCCTGCAAGCCTTGCCGCCGAGCCGAGCGATACACGACCGGAGCATAAATCTCTGCGAATTCATCCCACGCCACCACGTCCGCAGCATCCTGCAACCGCAGAATCAAGCTGGCACGGGTCTCTGGTGGGCTGACGGTCATGGATCGCGATTCCTGGTGAAAAATGAGTCGCTCTACATAGATGACTCAGCACAAATCATATTCTTTCTCGCCAAACGGTGTTTTTCAGACATTTCCTCCTCTCAGAACTGCTTTGACTAGCCCTGAATCAAGCGAACGCTTGATTCAGGGCTTGGTTGCTCTCGTTTCCGGACAAACGACTTGCGAACATTCGCGGCAAATAATTGGTCACTCTTGCTGCCGTTTTCCTGGTGTCAAAAGTGAAAGCCGATTAGGTTCCAATACAGCATGTAAGGAACGAACAGCATCAGGCAAAGCAAGTCGAGCGACCACCAGAACTTGCTTGTTGTGGTCCAGTCGAAATCACGACGAGTCGTGGCAAACCCGATCACAACGGCGATGGTCGCAAACGTCGACACGGTTCCCAGGATTGGAAGAAACCTCAGGACGGTCGGGCAACTCGGGCGTATTTGGTCAATCACCAACAATATCGTAATGGTGAGCGCGATCATGATCAGGAAGTTCAGCAAGGAGAGCATCCGCTTAAGTCGGTCTGGCCATCCTAATCCTGGTAACGTTGGTTTTGATCGTCGACTCAAGCGGCGGTACAAAATGATGATCGTGTTGATCAGAAAAACGGTAAAGAAGAGAACCCAAAGCGCAATCTGAACCGTCGCGTTACCGTACCAGCGAAGGCCTTCATAGCTTGCATACCTGGAAAGAATTCCTGCTTCAGGGGCGACGCCTACCTGCTTCTTTGCGTCGATCTGCGATGGGTCATTGAGCGTGGCGCGAGCCCAGTCCGTCATGGTTTTCAATGCTCCGGGTGCATAGCCACGCCACTTACTTTGCAGCTCGCCAGTTTCGGAGAGTCCTAGATCGTGATTCGCATTCGGCAGGATGATCATGGTCCATCGGTCATTGTTCGCATGAGCCAAAGAATTCCTCATGCCGGCAACGCTTTCACCTACCGGAATGATTTGATCTAGTTCGCCCCACATTGCCAAAACCGGCTGTGTGACGTGGCTCCATGCGGGATGGAGGTATTGATCGGGCGGCGGATAGGATCGCGGTACAAACGACGAGAGACTTAGTCCACCTTGCATGGTTTCGTTCAAATCCCTGGTCACAAAATGCCCTTTTGCGGCAAGATCACGCAATGTGTCCGACAGCCCATGTTTGCGAAACAGATTGTCGCAGTAGTAGAAGAAGCTGCCGTCGGCAACGGATGCCCCTGCGGTGATGACGAATTTGATGTCTTGCGTCCTCGATGCTGCAGCAGCGCTGATGTAGGCACCTTGACTGAGGCCCCAAATCCCGATCTGGGATTGTGCTATCTCGGGACGTTGCTTGAGCAAGTCAACGGCGGCAAGGGCGTCATCCACCAGGTTCTTGTAGGGCTCATGACTCTCGTAGACGCCGCCGGATTCACCGGTGCCGCGTTTGTCGTAAATCAGTGCTGCGATGCCGTTGGATGCAAAATATTTACCAAGCTCTTGGTGCTGCTTCCGCGTATTGCGGCCTGCGCCGTGAACAAAGACAACGGCCGGGCAAGAAGAGACGCCCTCGGGCACGAGTAAACTTCCAGCAAGCCTGACGTCTCCATTGTGGAACTCGACGATGTGCTCCTGGAAACGGGATTCCTGAGTATCTTCTTCAGCACCTGCTGCCAATCCACTCGCGAGCAGAAACAACAAGAATGGTACCGTGAAAGGCAACTTAAGAATGTGATTGGACTTGTAATGCATCGTAGTGCCTGCGCCTTTCGGAGCCTTTCCTGAACCCAATAAGTCCTCGTCCCGATACAAGCCAAATCGCGACCACGTTTCAGCCGGATGCCTATCAACTAACACGTCTCGACAATGGACGCCAACATACGAAACTAGGTCACCGATTCTTTGCCGAAGAACTTTTCATGCTCGACCAACCGAAACCAAGCACTTGGCAGTGTCCTATTCGGCTGACGATTCAATGCGTACGGCTTTCGACAGAGTTGATTCAGCATCTCCCAACGCAATTCATAGTCGTATTCTATTCGATGACCATTATGGAAGGACTTCAATCTTCACCGCGGAAACGTACACGAATGGAATCGTGCCATCCTCGCTGATGACGAGCGGGATGTAATCGCTGCCGCAAAGTGTGCCAGTCGTTGGGTCCATCTGACGCCATGCGTTGTCAATCACAACCTCGGCCCATGCGTGCCCTGAGCTGCCATACAACCAACCTACGACTTGGCGCGATCGAATCCCGCTGGCTCGGCAAAGCGAAACAAAAAGATCCGAATAATCCCAACAATGACCAAACTTTTGCTCCAGCACCGCCAAAGTTCCGAATCGCGAACCTGTCTTCCCATCAAAGCGAATATTTTGTGAATTCGCAAACCACGCCATGATCGCGTCGACCTTTGCCTGCTCTCCCGATGCGCCGGCAGTAATCTGTTGGGCCAGTTTCTGAATTCTCAGGTCATCAACGGGCCAAAATGGATTAGCCGCAAGCAGAGATCCATCATGAATTCGATCCGTCTTCGTGACCGCAAGCCGTTCGCAGGTCACGTCGGCGAGGACATGCACGTAACGTACTCCCGCACGCGTGGGCATTGTGGCGAATTCGTAGCTAATCGCTTCCTCGGTGATCGCTTCCGTCGTCGAAATTGCTTGGGGGGCAAAGCTCCATTGGGTCTCTGTTGATCCCAAGCCGGTTCGCTTCAACGTTAGTTTGTTCGAGAACTCGAATTGCTTCGACAAGTCGTCGATTTGTGATTCAATTGCCGCTTTGTTCTCGCTGGCTTCCCAAGTCAAGAACAGATTGAAAAACCTGTTCCAAGCCATTGGTTCGACCGCGGCAAGGGGTGCTGCGTCGAACTGCACACGGTATCGTACCTTTTCGGGTTGAATCGGCAGTCGGTATCGGGCTTCAGCGGCGAAACGACCGGATTCTGGCGTTCGACACACGAACTCAAACACCGTGGTATCCCTGAGCACACAGTCGCGCGGATTCGAATGCAGCTTGGCCAACGCGTTTTGGATCACTGTGGCATCGTTCGCAGTACGGCATTGGATCTCATTGATCTGTAGCTTTCTGGTGCCATCGCGAATCACCGTGTTGGTCACACCAATGATATCTCCGCCAAACTTCTCGCCAATCGCCTTTGCCCTCTCCGTCGAGAATACAATATGGCTATCGACTTTCCACCCCGGCGGCATTTCTCCGAACGTACCATCGGCGGGCGGATCGGAAAAACCAAGGCCGATAAGAATCCGCGAGCCGACGTTCGCCGCGAAGACAAGCAAGAAAATCGATAGCAATAACGCTGCAAGAAATGTCCAGGGCCGATGTTTCTTCGATCGCAACTCCGCTGGCGACTTGCGAACGCCGAGTTCCTTCGTGAGGTTGGTGCGATCCAGATCGTGTTCGATCCGCAGCCAGCGCAACCATCGGCAATCGCGGCACCACCCCACGACGTATTTACGATGCGAGCGGGCACCGATGCGTGTGATCCCTGCTTTGGCTGCCGGCGCGCTGCGACCGCAGCGCGTGCAGCAAATCCGCCAGCCCGGCGCATATCCGGGTAGCTTCAACAACAATGGCTTCGATAAGTCCTCGTATTGCTGAGCGACAGAGTCGGGTTCTCCGTAAGTCGATGCAAAGTGTCGGTATGCGTCGTCATCGGAACAGTCTGGCTTGCACTGCAAAAGCTCGCGGTAGTCTCGCTCTAAGTGCTCGCGCGCATCGCTCAACGCATCTTCAGCGGCGATGCCGCTCTTTTGTTTCAGGCACTGCTCCAGTTGCTCGAGGTACTTCAGCATCGGCGTTGGCATCGCTTTCAACATCGCTCGTCTCCAACAGGGAATTCACAAATGATGTCGTCTTCATCCAAGCAGACTTCCATTCGTCGAACGCGCGTCTTCCGGCCGCAGTAAGTTGATAATACTTTCGCGGAGGCCCCGATTCCGATGCGACCATCCGACTGCGAAGCAACTGTTGCTTCTCGAGCGAACGCAGAACAGGATAGATCGCCGCCTGGTTCATAGGGAGCGCGCCTTGTGCCGCTGACTCAAGATATTTTGCGATCTCGTACCCGTACATCGGCTCACCGTTTCGTTGCAAAACGCTCAACAACACGAGCGACACCGCTCCAGAATTGAGTTCCTTTTGAAACTTGCGGCCTGAATCGTCCGGGGGCATAGTGTCGACCTACGTCAGCTAAACGTTGCTCCAATGCCACACATGCTAGCCACTAGTAACAACTTGTCAATAGATGGCTTCGGTATTCTACAATCTCGCCTGGCTTCCCCGACCCAATTCGGGCTGGGACTTCAATCGAATTCGTCGATTTTGAGTTTCGCAAACAAACTGCTCGACAGAGCAAATCGTTGACTTAGAGCCAGAAGCATCGACGCCAAGCGTCTAAATCTCATTCTTCACTCAAAAAAAGCCACGACGTCTTCAGCAGCGACTTCAGAGCTTTCGAGTTTATCTGATCTAGTCGCACGAGGATTACCGAAGCATTGGCATAGTGTTCCGTCACGTAATATGTGTCTGGCTCAGCAGATAGTAGTTGCTTGCGGTCAGCCGGCGACATCTTTACCAAAAGAGAATTCGGCTCGGCCGATTTGTGAACGGCTTGGCAGGCCAGCAATTTTCCATTCAGTTTCCAAGAAGGGGCGCCATGAACGGTACCTTCCACAACGTTTGGCAGCGTCATGGCTAGCTTGCGCACCAGATCGAATGGGAAATTGTTTGTCGGCATCGCGTTCTATTCCTCTTTATCGACGATAAACAAAGTGGCAGTACCATTGGGGACGCGGGCTTTGTGTTTTAAGGACTCCCCAGGTGGAATGAAAACGCCATCGCCGGCATTTACCGTGACAACTCGCGTACCGAAGTCGATCTCAATTGTACCGTGAACGACGTATGCGATATGGCCTTTTCGGCACCAGTCCGCCTCAACAAAGTCCTCCGAGAATTCAATGAGTCGAATTTGGTGATTGCCGCGAACTACCTGTTTTACCCTCACACCGACTTCCGAAGATTTCCACGGTATCGCGGTAAAGTCGACAAGATTGCCATCCTCCTCTCTTACTGCATGATCTTCTCTTGTCGTTGGATTTGCCTTAGACGAGTTTTCGAGGTTCCTGGAATTCATTCACACGTCTTCGTTGAGTTGTTGTTGTTGATATGCGTCAACGTCTGGTCCGCCTGGTCGTTTGAGAATCGTATCCAACCAAGCCTGACATTCGAAAGTCGCCATCCTTCATGATAAATGATTGCACCTGGAACGACATTCCGCCGAGAGAAGTGACCCGCTCACCCGACCTCGGTGAAACAATGAGCTGCGTCTCGCTCCCGGAGGAATTCCGATGACACAAACGGCAGGCAGGTCGAAAATGATCAGCCTCGTAAATGGCGACAATGTCAAGTTGCCTCTCACTTCACGGCGTTGAACGCCTCGTGGTAGGACACAGTACCCGCAGCAGATTTGGTTCCAAATGAAACCGCAAGGAAGTACTCCGGTGGCATGTCGGGCAGAACAAGATCCGGATCCACCTTGAAACCGAAACGGCTGTAGAACTGTGGATATCCCAGGACAACGCAGCCACTGGCACCCTGTTTGCGCAACTCGGCCAGCGCCTGCTCCATTAGTCGCGAGCCAATCCCCTGACGCTGTCGTTCCGGCGAAACCGAGACGGGGCCGAGGCCAAACCAATCATCGCTGCCGTCAGAAATCGTAACCGGAGAAACGGCCACATGCCCGACGATTTCGGCGATCTCTTGCGCCACCATCGATACGGTTAGTTTTCCTGCTTCGCGCAATGCGTTTACGATGAAGTGTTCCGTGTGGCTGGTGTGCAGAGCATCGCGGAAGGCAGCCGCAGTCACAGCCTCAATCGCCTGGAGATCGGCAGATGTTTCGCTCCGAATCCTGATCTTCATGACCTTAGACTCCTGGTGTTGGCCGCGGAAAACAAAAGCACCGTGACCATCGATTTCAAAAACACGAATTTCGTTGGCATAACTTCACTCCAAATGGTTTTGTCGATTCCTGACACTCTGTTATTCCGCTCAGTGGGGTAGCGGTGATGAATTTGGGCTGAAGCTGAATCATTGCCCAAACGCCAATTGAGAGGGCGATCGCAAACAAATTGACACCGTAATAAGTCGGCCCAATGGGAATCGAAGATCCAAAGCCCGTGGTTTGGGAAAAAAGAAAACAACTGACAGGCCGGAAGGCAGACTCAGCGCCGCTCTCGGATTGCAGCAGCCAGAACCCGGCAAAATTTGCCAATGAGTAACTCAGCGTTGGTCCCTGAATTCGCAGTACCTGAAACAGCTGCAAAACGAGAGTGAGTCTCAGTCCGACGTGTGGCTTCTTCCACAGCAGCCATGCGGCAGCGACATTGCAGGCATAAAAGACAATCAACGCAGTCGATGCTCCGTTCAGTTGATTGGGCAACGCATGCCGAAGCACCCACAGGCCCTGCAAGCCGCCGATTGCTATGATAATGGCAGGCAGGATGCGAAACCAACTGATCATCTGTGATGGAATGCTGGGCATTTGTAGCCTGTCGTTCAAGGGGCGACATTACGCAAGTCGCGTACCATCAGAAATGTGGCAGCGGAGATTGCGTAGTGGGTGCGTGCGGTTGGTGAGTTGATGGAGTCGAAAGTGGATCGCAATTGATCCATATCGCCGATCTCAATCCAATGACGAGAGAGCGAGATCAATGCGTTCATCGCTTCGTCTGTTTCACCGACCTGGTTGATGTACTGAACGGCGATGTTGCGGTCAGCGTATTTGAAAAGTGCGATTGCGACCATGCCGCGATCGTCGCCGGAACCTTGACCAGTGCCAATTCGATCCGCCGTCTTCAACCCCGCTTCCACTTGTCCGTTCTCGATCTGACTCACCGCGATATCAGCAGCCGCTCGCGATGCGATCAGGGGCGTCCTAATCGTTTCGAAATCCTGTATTGCTGCGTCGATACGTTTTAGCTTTAACAAGACTTGTATTCGAAGGTTCTGCAGTTCCCATTTGACAAGGGCGGAACTTTCGGGCAGCCGATCAATCACGGAATTGGCGAGCGCAAGATGCCGGGCCGCTTCGTCGTTCTTACCTTCGTCAGCCAGCATCGTTGCGATCCGCAAATTTGTAACACGGATTTGGGCGATTGCCGCCGCGTCACCGTAGGTGCCAAACTTCGACGATTGATCGGGAAGCGGATTCTTCTCAATCATTTTGATCGCTTCTTCGATCGCTCGTTCCAGCGTTTCGAACGATTTTTTTTGTAAGGATCGCATCATCAGTGGTTGAAATGCCGCCAGCTTTTCTCCCCGATTCTGCGCATGATCAAACGCCTTTTGCAATTGTTCAATCGGTGGAAGCTCAGGTTGCTTCGTGGTGGCTGGCAACGTCTTTTGTCTTGTCTCCGCGATGCGAAGTATATTTTCCATTGCTGAGTTGTTGAAACTACCTTCGTTGCCTTTGAGTGTCTCTCCGGCTTCGGCCACCATCAAATCGGTGCTCTGGTCTGCATTGACCGCTGCCTGCGTTGTCGCTGCTAACGCATATAATTTCAGTTGCGGATTCGTAACACGTTTCGCTGCATTAAACGCATCGTCAACCTGCCCCAGCCGAGCATGAGCATGAGACAATTTGTCGGCTGCATGGCTGATGGCTGACTCGGTCGTGATCCTTCTGGAAGACTCAACCGCTTTCGCCATCCATCGTTCAGCCTCCACCTGATCCGCGTCGGCCGACACCGAGAATGCTGAAAGGCAGGCCAGCGATAGTATCATCGATACGAGTGATGGTGAGTTCATGATGAGTCGCCTCTGTTTCTCGTATAATAAGCCAGCATCGCGGGCGCCCCGTGCGTCAGTTTCAGTTCACGACATGCATTGTACCCCCGCTCGCTTCACTTTTTCGATTTCAGGCAACGTCAGCTTGAAATTGCCTGGTGTCCGTTGTGTCGAGCCGTGTTGACGTCGGCACCATATTTTAACAGCAAAGCGACTGCGTCAGCTTGGTCACCGCTACAGGCTCGTTGCAACGCGGTATAGTCGGCTTTGAAGTTGACATCCGCGCCAAGCTCGATCAACTTCGCGATGGTTTCAATATGCTCCTGCTCTGCGGCACAAGCCAGCGGAGTTAAGGCTTAGTAATAGTCTCGTTCGATATTGGGTTTGTGCTTCATTAACTCGCCAGCCACGTCCACCCGGTCATGAAACGATGCCAAGTCCAACAATTTCAACTCGGCGATTTGCTCGGCCGGCATCTCCAGCGTCTCCCGCTTAACCTCAGCAAGGTTGCCATGGACAACCGCAAGCTGAGCGGGACTAAGCTTGAGATTCTATCGTGCGCGAAGCAGTTCAATCACTGCGACGTTCGGGCTCTGGAGGATTTCAAGCTCTAGGCTCTTTCGATCCGCTTCACGACGGACTTCACCAGCGACCTGACTGTTTCTATGTTTCTATGTCACCCTTTCCGATGGCCTTGCGCATGGCGCTCAACTTATCTGCATATTTCTCAAATTCAGCGTCTGGAATACTGAGCGTATGCTCGGATTGTTTTTCTGCTTAGATATTCACCGAGATTCGAGGAAGTACTCCGGCCCGTTCGGCAACACCTTCAGCGGAGGCACCTTGGGAAACCGCGCGTCAAGAAGTTCGTTGCCTCTCGAACTCGATCCACGTAAACTTGAGCCATGCTAAGTCAGGGAAAACATCGGGCATTCCTATATAGCGTGCGCACGTCTCTGTTCGTGCTTACCGTGTTGTGCATCTCGCATGGATGGGTTCGCTGGCAAGTCAAACTGGTCCGACGGCAGGGCATTCCAGCACCGTCGTGGCGCCAGGTATGGCCTTCGGTCATGTTGGCTCTGATGGGGCTATTATCCTCATCGGTTCTTTCTGCTGACGATGCGATCAATCGAATTGCAGGTGCCTGGAACAAGCATTACGCCACCTTCGCCCAGAGCGACCAATACCACTACCGGTGCGCACTGACTCAACGACGAAAGAAAGCTGAACTGACCTGGAATCAAGTTCAACTTCCTGAGTCGACCCAGTTTGTCGTGGAAGAGTTTCACCTGGGACCGGCGACACGAATGGACTTGGCTTCTGGCGGCGACTTCGCTGCCATCGAAGAATCGGGATGGATTCAGATTTTTGATGGACGAGCGGGATACGTGATCCAGGACGTTGCCAGAAAGGATGTCACCATCTATTCAGCAAACCGAGACGTCGACGAAGTACTCCGGGCCACGGAACCGACGACCGATCCGCTCGCCGATGTACTGGGTCTGGCAACGTCGCGTGCCGGATCGTCATTTGGTTTGGGTATCGGCCAGCCGAGCGGCGACTTTGATGTTTCCAAGGCCCTGGTCAACGGACGTTTTCGGATCGTGTCCGCAGATGACCAGGAAGTCGAATTGACGGATGCAGATGGCGAGCGGTTCACGCTGAGCGTGCCGCATCGCTACGCACTCGTTCGCCGCGAATGGATTTGGGATTCCGAAACCGCGACCCGGGGTTCGCTCGTGAACCGCCAGTGGCGACAGTTTCCTGACGGAACTTGGTATCCAGAGATTTCAGAGTTCAGCTGTTTCGAGTCGACGGAGGACGGTTCCGCGGATGACTTGTTCACAATCCAATATCGCTTCGAAGCGTTGCCGGCCACGGTCCCGTCCGATTTCCAAATCCAAGCCGACCGCGCCGGCATGGACATTTCTTACTATGGACGCGCGGGCGACTTCCGATGGCGACGGTTGAAGGCGGGCGAGTCGTTTAACCTGACGCAATTAGCTCACGACAAACTTTCGATTCGCTGGGATGTATGGGACCAACCGCCTGTTTCGGTTTTTGAGAAAGCGAATCTTGCACCACTCGCGATCTTAGCGGTCTTCCTTGTTGTTCGATGGCTGTTTAGGCGGTCGGTAAACGCTGGCGGATCTTGGCTAGCGACCATGGTTTGGCTGTCGCTGTTGCAGGTTGCCATCTTTGTTGTCCTGGCACATGGCTCGATGTGGCTTTACCGAGGCAGCACGATCCACGACCGGACACTAGCCTCCTATTCGTGGACACACAACTCGCTGAGCGATCTTGGACGGGAGTATCGATACGACGATGGCGACAACTATCCCGCGAACATCGTTTTCCTTTGGGCACTCACCTTCGCGGGCACAGGAACGATTCTTTATGCCTGCTCGGTGCCGTATCTCTTTCAACGCCGGGCGTCGACAAAACTAGCGATACTGGCATCGCTCTGTGGCATTGTTGCCGGCTGGAGCTACATCCGAATCGGCTGGGCGCCGATCGATGTCGACTACAACGAACACACTTTTTACGTGCATGTCGGCTTCGCTGCGTTTGGGTTCATGAGTTTGCTGTACGCCGCCGCCCTGTTGCTTGAAGCTGACTATGCCAGCCACTACGGCTGGAGCCTGCTGGCATTTTGCTCGTTGCTGGGAGTCTATCTTGCGTTGTGGCAGTTCGATGGCATTGGCCCGCTACCTGACAATCTGTTGCGACAGGCGACCGCGCAAAAGATGGTCGTTTATTCCCAGGTCGTCTGCTTGGCGTTTCAAGCAGCAGGAGGGCTTCACTGGCTGAAACGACGCAAAGTCACGGATTCGAGCGTTGAAATTTTGCGTGGTCGATAGTCGACACGAAACCTGCTCACCGGCGGGTTCGCCGCCTCAATCTGTCCTCGCCGTGGAAAGTCGAGCATGATTTACCAGAAGAAAATTCAGTCAGACGGCACCCAGTGAAAATTGATCTCGGCTTCACACCGATCAACTGACCGCAAGGAACTGGACGCCTCGCCGCCCTTACTCAGCGAGAACTCGCGCCGAAAAGTGTAGAATCTTGAGCCAGACAACTGGGCTCGTTATTGCGTTGGTGATCTGGAGCTGAGTTTTCGAATATGTCGATCGCAGAACAGGTGGAACGATGAAGGTCTTTCAATGGGCGCTATTGGTTTTATTGCTCGGTAGCGGATGCAGTCGCGAGGCGAATCAGGGAAAACCTGGGAATGCCGTCGGAAACGTTGATGGGCAATCGGAGCAGGATACATCGTTTGCGGATGTCCGCAGGGCGTTCAAGACTCGCCTTGTGCTCCAGGAGAAAACGAATGAAGCGGTGCCAATACCGCCTCCGCAATTATTCGATGTTGTGCATTTTGATTCAGCCGTGGGAAAACTCGCCGCATATCTTAGCCGGCCGCGGGAGGGCGGTGCCAAACAGCCTGCGATCATTTGGGTATTCGGTGGCTTCGACAACAGCATCGGAGAGACCGCGTGGGAGGAGTCCACGCCTGAGGACGATCAATCGGCCAGCGCCTTTCGAGAGGCGGGCATCGTGACGATGTATCCCTCGTTTCGAGGAGGCAACGAGAATCCCGGTTTTAGAGAGTGTTGTTATGGGGAGGTCAACGACGTAATCGCCGCCGCGGAATATCTTTCAAAGCAAGACTTTGTCGATCCCAACCGAATCTACTTGGGCGGGCATAGCACGGGCGGGACACTGGTCATTCTGGCCGCGGCCGCCAGTGATCGATTTCGCGCCGTGTTTTCCTTTGGGGCGATCGACGAAATCATTGGCTACTCAAGCGAACCGATCCCCTTCGATTACAAAGATAAACAGGAATTGAAAATGCGATCTCCCATACATTGGTTGAGCTCGATCAAAAATCCGACGTTTGTATTCGAAGGCGCATCCTCGGGCAGTAATCTCTACGCACTTTATCAATTGAAGCGTGCGTCCAAAAATCCGTTGGTTCAGTTTCATCCCGTCAAAGGGAAGGATCACTTCAGCGTGCTGGCTCCCGTGACCAAGTTGATTGCCGAGAAAATCGCTCTCGACACCGGCCCCCAATGCTCAGTCGAGTTCTCCGGCGGCGAGATTGCAAAGCATGCTAAAGAGTAGCCAGCATCGCTATTTCAGCATCTTTGAGTTTTCGCAACGGTAGAAACATTGGATTTACGTTCGTCCTCTCGACGGTTTCTACTCACGTTCTAGGATTGCACGTCGCTCGCCCAATTCATCGTAGTAGTACGCTAGTTTTCCTGGAACGCACGAGAGCAGTGCGCCAAATCCCGCCGCCTCGATGTCGGTCATCGCTTCCAGCAGTGGCAGCGTTTTGCCGTCCACGGAATCCGCCGAGCCGAAAACGTAAACGTCAGCGCGACAGCCTTTGCTGCAGAGCAGCTTTGCGATTTCGAACTTACGCATGGTTGAGCGTGGGTCGCGTGGCAACCAGGTCACGAATCGTTCGTCAAAGTCACGGCAGTGATTCAGCCGATTGCAACACTGTCCGCGTCGCCGCATGTCGCCTGCACTAAGTAGAAATCGATAACGCTCGCGGATATCCTTCAAGACAAACGCGGCGATTAGTCGTTCTTCATGTTCATTCATGGCAGATTGTGGAGTCGGCATGGTGGGATGGTCAGTCATCGTATGCCACTGACTCTCTCAGACGGTGATCGTAACGATTCTGCGTTTGGGTAGTGGTGGCCAAGCCCCGATCGTGAATCCATTTTCGCACACATTACTTTATTTGACCGGAAAGAGTTGGGCATCAGTCTGCTCCACAACAAATAAGATCGCTTTCCCACACGCCCCATTGGCTTTGTGTTTCGTGGGTTCGCCGGATGGAATGCACAAACCGTCACCGGCACGATATCTCACGACTCGGCCGCAATAATCGATTTCGAGTGTTCCTTCGACCACATATCCGACGTGACCAGAGACGCACCAGTCGACCTCTACAAAATTGTCGCTGAACACGATCAGACGAATGCGATGATCGCCTCGACTTAACTGCTTGACGCGGAACACTGGGGCGGCAATTTCCTAACGTGCGTGCGGCTTGCGCGTTGCTCAGGCCGTCAATGACGGTCAGCTCAAAAGCCTTCCAGGTGTCTGGACAGACGTCGGCGCGAACCACCTCAGCCGCCCGCAAATACAACTCGCGTCGATACTCCAGGGCAATCATCAATTCGGTCGCATCTTCACGCTGCGGAAGCTCGGCTAACAATTCGTCGATCGATAGCAAGCCTGCTGCTTGGTCTGGCGGACGGCGTGTGACAGCATTAAGAATCGCGTTACGCGCTATGCGACGCAGCCAATGTCGAAACCGAGTTCCCTCATGTGCCTTTTCCCAACGCTGAACCGCCGAAGCGACCGCCAGCAATACCTCTTGACCTAAATCCTGTGCATCGGCTTCCTGCATTCGGTGTGCGACGGCGATCCGATAAATCACGGGGTGGTAAATTTCTACAAACTGTTCCCACGCCAGCCGAGTGTTCGGATCTCTGACCTGAAAAATCAGACTTTGTCGCGTTTCGGGGAATGAAGTCATCGGACACTCAGCATCAAGAAAAAAATGCATCTCGATTGCGACAAGCAGGTCAGACGCAAACAGGTTCGCACCTGAAAACTTCGCCCGGCTCGAACCAGACTACGTTGCCACTCAGGGGCTATGATCGCTAACAGAATTCGCTCGAGAACAAATGCTCTGAGATGCCATCGTTGCTGCCTGCCGCCAGCGAGTTGGTCCAGCAATTTATCGCAACTATTTCTCAAACTCTCGACAGAATTCAGGATTTGAGGCGGACGGTTTGCATAAGTAACCCAGGAGGGCTTTGCGTTTCTTGTCTTCGCAAACAACTCAAGCGAAGTCGCAAAAATGTGGTCACCGTCGTGACCACTTCTCCTAAGTAACCCTGAGAAGACTGTCGTTAGGCATTTCGCAACATCCTGTCCGACTCGCAGGTCAAATATTCTCGTTGCGTTTTCTTCAAGGAATCCTGGGACGAAATGGCGGTGTAGCAATTTGGTGTGCGCAATGATGTCGCGAAACGGTTTAAGTGACTAATAGGGGCGAGTGTGTTTTTGGAATCGATTTTTGGCCAAATCAATTCGCGACCGCCAAACTTTCCACGAAATCGGAAAGGCAGTTTCGACTTTTGGACGTCAAAGTTGGAAGGTCTAGAGGTAGAGGAACGGTGTTTGCCCGTTCAAGATCGCAGCCTTATCACGCGCGAACTTCTCTCGTAGTCGCTGCCGATTCGTGTCGAATCTGCAGCGGTCAGAAATAGAGCGGCGTTGTCGCGTTGACTGGATTGATTTCAGGCAATGTTCGCAGAACGGCGCGCAGTCGTCTTCAAGAACGGCATAGGTAAAGGGTAGAGGACGAGATTTCGCAGCAAGTTTTCATCGTCGCGTTGCCGTACGAGACCTTCTCGATGATCCCGTCTGATGTCCGGTTTCGAAACTATTTTCATCCAGATTCCGTGATCTCGCTGTTTTTTCCGGTAGGTCTATAGGTAGGGGGCGACCGTTTCTTCATGATTCAAGGCCACATTTTATTTTGCAAAGTTCTGATTTTTCCAACGCCAATTTTCGTAACACCAGAGAATTTCAAATGCAGTAACGAAGCAGCACGATTAGGCCCGTGTTTGCCGCTGTTTTTCGACCGGCGGCTGTCGCACGAGCCCACAAACAATCGGCCAACTCGCGTCGAAGCGTTAACGGGGCCGCGTTCACGCTCGGATCGCTTGAGCGTTTTGCCGCGACCGATTTTAGCGTGTTTTGCCGTGCCAAACCGTCATCGCGATCCACCCAACTGCAATGAAAGTCCAAGCGGAAATTTTTGTTTGACAAGCCTCCTTCAATTCCCATAATCCTGCTCGCTCGACCACCGAGCCACTCAGCCAACCAACCAGCGACCAACTCAGCCAACGAGCTCCTCGCCCGCCCGCGATTCGTCGCGGCGAGCTTCTTTTGAATCTGCCGTTCGTCCCCGCATCGGGTGACTCCGCAGATTTTGGTCCCTCTCTTTCTTGGCTTCGCCGCCTGCCCATCAACCGGCAACCGCTGCGAAGCCGTTCCGCGTGCAAACAGGAAATTCATGTCACAGCCCCCGCTGCTATTGACCGTCGGTGAGATCGCCCGGCGACTCGACACCAAGGTCCACCGCATCGAATACATCATTCGATCAAGACGCATCGAAGCGACCGGCTGGGCCGGCCACGCTCGGGTGTTCTCGCAGGCCAGCTTCGATCACATCGCCAGCGAACTGAGTCGCATGGATGCGGAACGCAATCGTCAATCTTCAACTCGGGTTTAGGGACGAATACGAACATGCAAGTCACTGAACCTCAAACGATTGAATCGGCCGGCACTGCCGAGTATCCGATACAGAATATCCCGCCTTCGCTGCTATCGGTGCCGCAATGGGTGTGCTGGAGATCCGTCATTCGTGACAATCGACCGACCAAGGAACCAATCGATCCGCGAAACGGTCGGTTGGCGAAGACCAATGATCCATCCACATGGTCAGACTTCGAGAAAGCCTGGGATCGCTTTGAGTCGTCGCACGGAACCAACGGCATCGGACTCAACGGCATCGGTTTCGTTTTCACCGCCGATGACCCATTCGCCGGCGTGGACATCGACGACTGTTTAGCCGAATCTGGCGAATACACCTGGGGTGCCGATATCGTTTCAAACTTCGACACCTACGCCGAGGTTTCGCCGTCGGGGACCGGTGTGAAGTTGTTCCTTTGTGGAGCCAAACCATCGTTTGCGCAATGTCGAAAGGAGGGGTTCGGGCCGCTGATGATTGGCAAGGTCGAAGTCTACGATCAAGGCCGGTTCTTCACCGTCACCGGGAAACGATTGAGCGGCTCGCCGGCCGACGTGCAAGACTGCCAGGGAAGCCTTGACGAGCTTTGCGAGCAGCTATGGCCGCCATCACAGAGCGAAACGAATGAACGATCGGGGCCGCAAGACGCCGCGTTCGATGACTGCCTGGCGGCGTTGCTCAAGTTAACGATCAATGATCACAACGACGGCTCGCATCGACTCTATGTTTCGTGCTGCCGGTGCGTCGAACACGACCTTTCGGACGAAGCAGCCATACGGTGCATCCGGCAATACACGGCGGTTCGCCCGTTTCCGAAGGAGTGGAGCGATGCCGAGATCGCAAAACGGCTACGCGATGCGGAGAAGACATGCCGACGGGGTGAGGCGTTGGGCACCCAAGACTCGGCTAAGAGTCGCACGCCCTATTCCCGGTTCACTCCGCAGATCAAGCCAGTAGGCGATTTGCTGAACGAATTTCCGGTTCTCCGCGAGCCGATCATCGACGGTTTGCTACGAGTCGGCGAAACGATGAACGTCATCGCACCGCCCAAGCTTGGCAAATCGTGGTTGGTTATGGATTTGGCGATGGCGGTGGCTACGGGGCGAATATGGTTGGACACCTACCAGACGCATCAGGGAAACGTGCTGCTTCTTGATAACGAACTGCACTCCGAAACCTCCGCCAGCCGGATTCCTCGCGTCGCTTCGGCTCGCGGGATTCAGGTTGAATCGCTGAACGATTCGATGTTCATCGACAACCTGCGTGGCCGGCTTCCCGACATCAATTCGCTTGACCTTTACTTTGACGGATTCACACCTGGCTTCTTCAAGATGGTCATCCTGGATGCGTTCTATCGTTTCATGCCAAAGGACACCGACGAAAATAGCAACGGCAACGTGACGGATCTGTACAACGCACTCGATCGCTATGCCGCCAAACTGCAGTGCTCATTCGTCCTAGTTCATCACGCCAGCAAAGGCAACCAATCTGTAAAGTCCGTCACCGACGTTGGCGCCGGTGCTGGCAGTCAGTCGCGGGCGACCGACACACACTTGGTCCTTCGACATCACAAAGAGGCGGATTGCGTGGTCGTCGATGCGGCGGTCAGGTCTTGGCCACCGATTGAGCCGAGATGCCTGCGTTGGTTGTTTCCGGTTTGGTATCTCGACGACAACCTCGATCCAACCGACCTCAAACCCGAACGCGGCGGACGGAAGCCGAAAGACCCGCCGGAGCCGCGTCGCGTCTGGACAGTTGAGTCGTTCGTGAGAGCGTTTGTAACAGAGGAACCGCAAACGCTTTCACAGGTCGAAAAAAAGGCTGCGGCAGATGGCGAGATGTCAAAACGCGAGGCCCGCGAACTGCGACAGGCTGCTGAGGATGAAGGTTTGATCTATCGCTGGACGTTCGGCGCGGCCCGCAAAGCGAAGGTTGCCACGGTCCCAAAGCCGGCGTCCGAGAGCGACTGGTGACCGAATCGTGTGTGTGCACACGCACCATCAAACGCATGCGCACAAACACAAAATGTCCGTCTGTGCGTGTGCGCGCACCCCCCTACAACCCCCAGGGGCGGTGCAAGCACGCCCGCCCCTGTGTGTGATCGGCCGCGCGTGCGCACACACACAGAACATCGAACGGGTCCTCCGGCGGGGAGGCGCTCAGGTCAGTCCCCACGAACCAGCCGCCTTACTTACCTCAGTTTGTTTTCTGGAACAAGTTGTCCGACTTTTGGAGAAAAGCATGAAGAATGATCATTTTGAATTGGCACGTTGCCTCGTCGCCGAGATTGAAGTATTCGGGGAACTGGCGACCGCTAAGTTTCCAATCCGCACCAGCTGGCTTAACGGAATGGAACACCACGGCATCCCATTCGAGCCGACCTATTGGGCCACTCGCAAAAACTCGCGAAAGAGGATGCGGCTGGGGCGGACAACGAAAAAACTGGTCGAACTACGGCACCTACAACGCCTAACCCTGCACCGTAAGGGGCGCACCAGTCATGTCGTGCCAACGGCCGATTTTCTGGCCGAAACCATCACGCAGCTTGATGTCGAAGCCTCTCGCAACGATTTCTTTGCTGGCTTGTTCAAAACCCGTTGGGGCCGCGACATGATCGAACCGATCCGCGAACAGCTCAAACCCAACTCGCACGGCCAAGTCTGATCCGCTGTAACAACCCAACAACAAACCAACCGAATCAACGCCCCTGCCTTTGGAATCTTCGCACCCACGCCGACGAACGCCGGCCAGTCTCTTTCCCCCGAGTTTGGATGCTCACGAAAGTCGAATCATCATCGCCCTCACCCCAGTCCCGCCAACTCCAAATCGCCACATGTTTGGCCGACGCGATCATCAACCTGCGAGCGTTGTCGGGAACGTCCCGGCCAATCTCTGAGACTTCTTCCGAAAGTTGCCAACGTTCGGTTGACTCTTCTGCGAACTCAGTGCTCAGTGTCACGACGCCAAACGTCTCGGCGTCCGAAACACCCAATCGAGGAGTCACCCATGAAGCTTAATGTCGCGAAGGAAGTCGCGCGGTTACAGAAAATGACCTGCGGCGAACTGCGAGATCAATTCGCCGAAGTTACCGGCGAAACAACCAACGCCAAAAACCGCAAGTGGCTGATACGCCGCATCGTTTGGCGGATGCAGGCGAGCATCGAAGGCGGATTGTCACGCCAGGCGATAGCTCGCCTTCGTGAATTGGCCGAAGGAGCCGATTTGCGAGTGACCGCACCGGCAGCCCGCCGGCTGTCTGCCGAGGCGGCGAAACATACCCGAGTGTTCCCGACCGGAGTGCAAACATCTGCGAAACCGCTGCCCGGCACGCTGATCACACGTGTTTACAAAAACCGAGAGATTCGAGTCCGAGTGACGAACACCGGATTTGAGTTTGAAGGCGAACTGTTTCGATCACTTTCGGCCGTTGCCAAACACGTTACCGGTTCGCACTGGAGCGGCAACAAATTTTTCAATCTCAACTGTAAAGAGGCTGGCCAATGAGGAAGTCCCAACAATCCAAACCTGAAAAGCTCGTCCGCTGTGCGATCTATACCCGCAAGAGTACCGAAGAGGGGCTCGAACAGGATTACAGTTCACTGGACGCCCAGCGTGACGCCGCGGAAGCGTACGTGGCCTCTCAAAAGCACGAAGGCTGGGAAGTCGTCGCCCAGTCCTACAACGATGGCGGCTTCACCGGCAGCAACATGGAACGGCCAGCGCTGAGAGAATTGCTGGCCGACATCGAAGCAGACAATATCGACTGCGTGATCGTCTACAAAGTCGATCGTCTCAGCCGATCACTGCTCGATTTCACCCGCATCATCGAGACGTTCGACTCACATAGTGTTTCGTTTGTCAGCGTGACGCAGCAGTTCAACACATCGACCTCGATGGGCCGGCTCGTCCTGAACGTCCTCCTCTCGTTCGCCCAGTTCGAACGAGAGATGATTAGCGAGCGGATCCGCGACAAAGTGGCCGCCTCGCGCCGGCGTGGCAAATGGTCCGGCGGAATGCCATTATTGGGATACACGGTCGAGAACACGAAGTTGGTGGTCGACGAGGTCGAAGCGGACCGCGTTCGCCAAATCTATGCCTTGTATGTCGAACATCGCTCACTATTGCCGGTCGTTAAAGAACTGAAGCAACGCGGATGGACGTCCAAACAATGGGTCACCAAGAAAGGCGATCAACGTGGCGGTCGAGCGTTCACGAGAAACTCACTCTACAAGATGCTGACCAACGTCACCTACATCGGAAAAACTCGATACAAGGACGAAACGCACGAAGGCGAGCACGACGGCATTGTGCCGCTGGACCTGTTTCGCCGTGTGCAAAATCAACTTAAGGCGAACGGGCAATCCGGCGGCACAGGGGTTCGGAACAAGCACAACGCGTTGCTGAAGGGTTTGATCTGGTGCCAATCTTGCGGTCGCCCGATGACACACTCTTACAGTTGCAAAGGCAGCAAACGATATCGCTACTATGTTTGCGGCACCGCGATGCAAAAAGGCTGGGCAGAATGCCCGGCTCCATCGGTGCCCGCCGGTGAGATTGAACGGTTCGTCGTACAACAGATTCAATCGATCGGCACCGATGAAGAACTGCTCGATCAAACGATCGGTCAAATCGAATCCCGGTCCAAGCAGCAACAGGAAGCTCTCGAGTCCGAACGTAAAGGGTTGGAGCGACAGCTTCGCAATGACCATGAAAAGCTGCGGGCGATTGCCGCCAACGCGACCAATAACAGACGCGTTGCGGGACTGCCCGAACTGCAATCGCGAATCGACGTGGCCAGTGACCGCTTGAATGCGATCGAGTCGGAACGTCAATCGCTGCAGAATCAATCCATCGACAACGCGGACGTGCGGCAGCTGTTGGCCGGCTTTGAAGAGCTCTGGGACACCATCCAACCCCGCGAGCAGGTTCGCCTAACATCGCTGTTGGTTGACCGAGTGGACTTTGACGGCGTCGCTGGCAACGTCGCGATCACATTCCACGACACAGGCATGCAGAGCCTGACGGCCGGCACCGTGGAGGCATTGGCATGAACAAAAAGCTAACCATCAACCGTTCCTTCCATGTCAAGATACGTCGCAACGGCAGCAAGAGTCTTGAAGATGGCAAGGAACCGTCCGTGCCAGAAGGCCGCATCCCACGAATCACTCGATTGTTGGCGCTGGCCCATCGTTGCTATGACTTGGTTCGCGACGGGGTGATCCTCAACCAATCCGAGCTTGCGCACTACGGCCAAATCTCAACCACGCGAATGTCGCAAATTATGTGGCTCGACAATCTAGCCCCAGACATTCAAGAACAGATTCTCGACTTACCACGAACGATCCAGGGCCGCGATGCGATCCTTGAACGCGAAGTGCGGCCGATCGCTAAGACACACGACTGGGGCGACCAGAGAAAGATGTGGGTGGATCTTCTGCATCGGTCACAAGCATCGCCGCCGACCGATTTGATCTGATTCCGAAATCTAACTGTGCCGAACCAATTCCCTCCAACGCCGCCACGTTCGCCACACGCCGCGGCGTTTGCTTGTTCGGACGCCGTGCCGACCAATTCCAACGGACGCGACACACGCCAATTGTCGGCCAGGTCGGGCAGCGAAACAAAAATGCAAAAAGGTTGTATTTGGCAGGAGGAATCGACTTGCTGCGTCCTCCGATTCATGCTCAATATATGTCGTCCCAAACCGTTTTGCACCACCTCAAACGGATCCCCAAACATGACACAACGCAAAGCCCACGAGATCAAACCTGGCGACCGAATCGGCGGCGTCGAAGTGTTCGACAGCCTTCGCCCCACCTTCGGCGGTTATTACATCCCAATGGTCGACGGAACGAGGATTGAGGTCGCGTCACCCGACACGCTCATCACCACCGATTAACAGTAACTCCATTTCCCTTTTTCAAATACGAAGATAAAGTCATGAAGATTGGCGAATTGATCGAACTGCTCGCAGAGTACCAAGACGAACATGGCGAAGACTGTGAAGTGCGTTTGATGACGCAAGAAAACTGGCCTTTTGAAAACCGGATTGCCGGCGTGACCAGCGGTGCGGAAATGAACGAAGCGAGCGAGGACGACCCCAGCGAGTACTTCGACGACCAAGACGTGGCCGACGACGCGATGGTTTACATCGTCGAAGGAGGCCAGATTTGCTACGGCAGCAAACGAGCTTGGGAGACCGCCCGCAGCTGCTAGCCATGCGCTTTCTGAATACCGTTGCGGCGCCGCAACACGCGGCGTCTATCGGCCAAGTTGGAGATGTCGCAAAACATGCAAAAAGTTCAGGAATTGATTCTCGGACTTGGTTGATGCGCCGGCGAATTGATGGCCTCATGTGTTCATCGTATCGCAGCGAACGCAAACAATACCCTTTCCACCGGAGACCCAACCATGGCCATGACCGAGACCCAAAAGACCCGCGCCAGCGAACTTCGCACCGCTATGCTAACACTCGACCCGGAGGCCTACCAAGAGATTCGGCGGTCGTACTACAAGATCGCCGAGGAGCTTCGCCCCTTGGTCGACGCCCTTGAAAAGGCCGACGTCGACCACGGCGGTCCGGCTGGCCCGCTCTTGGAAGAACATTACATCTTTTGCGAGATGCTCGACCAACTAAAAAAAAGTGTCCTTGGCGCGGTGGTGTAAACCCGCCAAGCCCATCCCAATTGCCGGCTTCAGCACGCCCGACGTTGGTAGCGTCCGGGCGTTTTGCCGTCAGTGCGGCTCAATCCTGCCACACCCCACCAAACGCGTCACGCTGCCCGACAACGGGCCACGGCTTTTTTCGAACGGATCAATTTCGTAGTGGAAAACTCAACATGATGACACAGCTCAAACCAGGCGATCGCATCCGTCTGACTTCGATGACTGACGATCCCGATCCAATTCCGACTGGCACCACCGGAACTGTCACGGGCCTGCACCTGCAAAATGGCTGGACGCAAGTCGATGTCGACTGGGAAAACGGTCGGTCGCTGATGCTTTCGATTCCACCGGACGTCGCTGAACGTGTCGGCGCCGTTCAACTGAACGGCAAAAGCTGTTAACCCCGAGCGGCGTTTTTCGCGTCCGGTCCGCAGGAGCCGAAGCAATCGGCGAATGAACTTAGAGGGTGCCAAGATTGCGAGAGCGCGATAGTCTCGACCTGATCTGCCAATTTTTGGCTGTCACGCAGCCCCTTCGGCAACCCATCGATATCACCAGGTGACTCTCTCTGTCACCGAAAGCCTGTAAAAAACGTACGTTTTTTTCGGAAAAAGCGTTGGTGGCCAGTGAAGAACCCTAAACGAACTAGCGTGGCAGCATGAGTTCGCAGATTGAAAAGAGTACAGCGGAAGCAACGGTCTTCGTGAAGCCTCTCTTTGTGCTTCGTATCGTAACACGATGTCTGCGAAACATATGCATCGGTTTCAGGGGCGATGATCAGGAAGAGTCCCGCCAGACGTCGAAATTCGGTAGCTTCCAGGAGTGATTCCAAAGTGCTGTCTGAAACTGCGGCACAGGCTGTGTGCGGTTTGAAACCCGGTTTGCTCAGCGATCTCCGTGACGTTATCCGGTGCAATCGGTTTCCCGCAGCAGTGACATGGCGTGTTGCAAACGCACGCGCCGCAGCTCTGCCATGGGAGTGCGGACAAAGTGCTCGCGAAAGGCTTTTTACGACCCGCTCCGCGAGATGTCAACATGCGCCGTCACATCGACCATCCGTATCGGCTCATGCGCGTGGTCGTGAATACACCGTAGGCCCGCGGCGACTGCGGAGTGCTCAACCGCTAGACCATCAGAACTACAGCGACGGACAATCCCGATGGGAGCTATGTATATGGGACTCAAGGGCGGTCGTTCACCAGACAACAAACGGGATGGCGAGGCAGCGCCAGGGCCACACCGGCGCCTCGTAGAAATGTTCGTCGCTTCAAGGGTAATTGCGTTGTTTGTTCTCGATGGATTTCTGGTTCAAAGGAGCCATGATAACAGCGGCAAGGGTTGGCCGCTGCAAAGCAGAAACGGCCGGTTTTCCCTATCGTAAAGCTCTGCCTGAGGGTCGATGTCCATCTCCTCGTAAACGATGCTTCCTTCCTCTACTTGAGTGGCGAAAAGTCCAGTGGTTTTAAGAAGATGCGATCTGGCGGCTTGGCCAGAAACTTGCCGTCTTTTTGAGACTCCCTGGCCACACTTTGCCATGCGGGATCGCTGAGAAACGACTTCCAGTTGGCGTCCGCTTGTTCGCGGCTTTCATGGTGAATCAGGTAGATCAATGTGTTTTGGCTCTCGGGCAGATCGAACGGCGTCCAATAGCCGATGTTCTTCATCCCGTGTTTGCCAAACAGCGTGGTGGTGTGGTCGCGAAAGCGATCATTGAGCGCGCCCAGTTTGCCTTCGTTGCACGTGTACGTCCGCAATTCATACACACCGCCGGCCTGCTGGATCGCATTGGCAACCTTTGCCGAATAGTCGGTCTCGGTCATGAAAATGCTGGTCGGCTTCTCCGCCAGGAGGCCACTAAACTCGGGCATGTCCAACACTTTTTGCCACTCGCGGTCGTTCGTGAAGTGAATCCAGTTCGCGTAGGCTTCATACCGTGAGGGGTGCTTCAGCACATAAACGATACGCCGTTTCTGTCGGGGCGTGCCGTCCGTGGGCACCCAATAGCCCAGTGCTTTCATGTTGTGTCTGGCAAAGATGCGATCGGTATATTCACGAAAGCGAGTGATGAGATGTGCAAGCCGGCGTTCGTTGGCTTCGTAAATCCGTAGTTCGTAAACCGGACCTTTCGTCAGGCGTTCATCCGGAACGGACTCACGCCGCTTTTCGGTCGCATCGAGTCCCGCGCGCAAACCCAGGGCGACATCCAACGGCGCTTTGCAAATCCAGGCCATGTCGTCGGAAATCCGGTTGCTGGCGTCGTGTCCTCCAACGAACAGTTGATCGTCTCCAAACGGGGAAAGGCAAAACGCTCGCGGGGATACCAGCGCGAGCTTTCCAGGCGCATAGGCGTTGTTGACTTCATGCACCGTGTAGCTCTGGTCGGCTTTGCGGATCGCGTAGAGCGCGCCGCCATATAACCGGCTGCCGGGCCAAAGCAGATGATTTTTGCCGGCGAGATTCCCTTGAAAACCAAGCAGGTGTACCAGTTCTCCCGTCTTCGGGTGGCGAACTGGATACATCATGTTGTGCGCGCCCAACGTGTAGGTCACTTCGGCATCCAGGTGCTTCCTCATCAGGTCCATCATGCTGGCTTCGTCGTGCGTGGTGTACCCGCCCTTGCCGTCGGGATCGAGCCGTTTCACCTGGCTGGTCGAGCGTCCGCCCGGAGCCCAAAGAAACAGAACCGACTCGCCGGGGCCGTTGGGATTCTTGATGGTTGTCAGTCCGCGAATGCCGCCGACATCGGTATCGACGTCGTCAGCCAAACGCAATAGTTCGGTGTAGCTGGGACGCGGACCGTCGTTGCGGCGAAAGATGGCATCGTCTACGGAGAACAACAGCGAGCCATTGGCTTGAACGATGCCAAGCGGACGTGTCTTGACGCTGCCAACTTCCGAAAACGGATACTCCAGAATCGTTTCCCAGCGAATCTTGCCTGGCGCCTCAGGGGCGTAGACCCCAGAAACCACACCCGGATTGCCCAACAATAGAATAAGCCGCTCCACACCTGTCACCTTGTCCCGATAGACTTCCATGTCGCGCGGAACCCAACGGATGCCGCCTGCATTCGCTCCATGACGCACGATGGTGTGATTCCACTCTCCCTTCTCATCATCGCGCACCCAGGCGGAAACCGCACCGCCACGTTCAAAGGTCGCGCCCGCCGCCATGACCAGCAGGTTGACGGGCTCAGGCAACCGCTTGCCGTCTGCGCCATAAGTGAACGTCACCGACTTGAGGATGTTGCCCTTCATGTAGCGCAGGTCGTAACCGTTCGACTTGCCCATCTCCAGATCGACTTGCCAGGTCCCGCCGGACGAATCGAGACGAAGCACCTGGGCCGATTGCTCTTCGGGGTCTGGAGGGATGACCCAATGGGCATCCATCCAATACCCGTTGGCCGCGTACAGTTTCCCACGATGCGACACGATGTGCATGATCTCGCTGCCGCCCGCATAGGCACCGTTTTCATCCCGGTAGCCGGCGTCGTAGCTCAGCGACCAGCGAGCTGGTTCGCCTGCAAGAGAAACCGCAGTGGCCAGGAAGATCGTAAGTACGGCAAGACATTGACCGGAAAATGGGGGCAGGAAGATCGGAGCAGAGTACTTTCCTGCCGCCATCTTCCTGCCATATCGGTGTTGAAACTTCATTGCTCTGCAAATCCTCTCTATTTATCCACCAGTCGCAGTTTGACGTGCGCTGCTGAGTCCCGTTCATCGAAACCATAGGACGGATATTGGGAAGCCGTCGACATTCGGCTACTGTCTGGCTGGGACTCGGAGGCAATGACGCGTTTCGTTTCCGACCAGGGTGCAATCGTAATCCTTAGTGGACAGTCAGTGACGCGAATCGACTTGGCGATGTCGTCTCCACTCTGCGACCGTTCGTACCGAATCGTCGGCCAATGGGTTTTTTCTTCGCCAGGCATCCGAATCGGCAGGCGGACTTCCATCCATTCCCAGTTGATGGGCATCGTGTCATGCACGGTGAGTGTGTTGTTGGGAATTGAGTACTCAAGACCCGCAAGACCTTCCAGGTACAACAGCAGTTTACCGGCGTTAAAGTTTGAATACTGGTCGCCGAACAATTTGCCGCTGCGAGTGTAGGCTTCTGGCGCGACCGGAATGTTCCAGTCGGAATGAAAGTTGTAGTTTTGCAGATGATTCAGCGTCAGCCGCCAGGCCGGATCGCCCAGTCGCTGGCGAAACATGCCGTCGAGCGTGAAGTACGCGGTGTCCGGTGTGTAGCCGAATGCGTGGTCGACATCCGACGCAAAGGTTTTCATGGACTGACGGGACATGGCGAGTGGGAACAAGTCACCGTCGCCATAAAACCCCTTGTCTCTGTTCAGCGCCCAGGACGGGGTCATTTCCAAAGCGTTTTTTCGCGGAAAATGCTTTGAACGCATGTGCCAAAATCCGGTCGTCATCAACATGCCGTCGTTGCTACCGCCGAAGAAATCTTCGTGTCCGTTCGCCTGCCACCGCTGATGGAACCAAGTTCTAATTTGTTCGTCGCTACGTGGAAGCAGTCGCTGCCAGTGGTCGACATCCTCGTCGTGGCCGGTCAGACGGGCCATCTTCGTCAGCGATTCGGCCACGTCAAAGTGATTTGAGAAGAAGGGGGCGATGGCGTGGCGGAAGACCTCGCGGAAGTAGTCCTCGTAACACTCACGAAGAAACTCGACGTCGCCTGTGTGCTGGTAGATCTGCCAAGCACCGAGGACATGCTCTGATAGCTCATTGCCGTACACACCCGAATGCCACGTCGTCCCTTTGTTGTCGGCGAGCGAAATCACGCCTTCGGGTGACTTGCGATAGTGCCCGGCCTTGAAGAGATGCTTCCATGTCAGCACGTTGCCATAAGCATAATGTGCCTTGTTGCCGGTCCACGCTCCTACTCTTATCTGAAATGTTGCGTCGTAACGGTGCATGCCGAGGAAATTATTGACGGCCGTCTGCGTATGCGGCTCCATCTCCCAGCCCCGCTGCACGTCAATGTAATACATCAGGTACAGCGACCACAGGTAGTAGTAGATGTCTTCAAACTTTCGATCCGAACAACGGAACCACGGGATATCTTCGTTGAGCTGTCGATTCATCTCGCGCGTCTTCGCGAGCATCATTCTAGATGCGTGCTTGTAGCGATACTCGTCAAGAGTTTCGGTTGGGGAGTGCCGAAAGTTTTGACGACTTCCGCTACCGGTTTCGGTTTCGGTTTCCGAAGATGGTCGAAAGACTTGACGACTTTCGCTACCCAGCACAGCCATCGCGTTCTGGATTGCCTGTTGCCCGTCATCATGCATTGCCCAGACGAGTACGACGCCCGTCGAATCGCAGGGCACATCGAACTCATAATGCCACTCACGGTACTCGCCCTTGCTGAACCGATGGTTACTGGCGAAATCGCGTGAAGCAGTGAGAACCGTGCTCATTCCCTCATACATGATCGGGCCGGTGTGCTCGGATCGATCGTTTTCTGGTTGGCACTTCGTCGTGCCGCCTTCGACGATGTGGATGGCGTTGTGGTCCGAGTCGTATTGGATCGTCGCTGTGCTCGTGAGACTATTCCGGCCAAAAAAACTCTGACCGTTGAACCGCAGTGTGACGGGTTGCGATGCGGTAATCAACGTGCAGGCAGCATCGTTATCAGCGATGAATTTCTCCTCTCGCACTTGGACGCCGTCAACTTCGTATTCACAGATCATCCGATCAGGCCGCCAGAACATCTTCGTCGGAATGGGATGGCGATGAATCTTTTCGCCGATCAAGACGCTGCCATAGAGCACCCGCGTATCCTTGTAGAACTCCCAGCCCGAGAAGTCGTTGCCGAGACCCGTGTCGTCATGCCCTTTGCCGTGGCTGCGGACCAATCCGACGCCGCGGCTGCGCAAGTCATGATGGAACAGATGAGTCAAGCCAAGCGTTTCGTGTTCTTTCAGCTCCCAACTCGCATGAAACCCGCCGACATAGTACGTAACGTTTCCGGCGAGGAATCCGTGTTTCTTCCCCTGAACCTCCTGCTGCAATCGCAGGCAGTAGTCGGAAAACGGCGGAGCTTCTGCGAGTGTGATATTCGTGCAGACCAGCCAAGCCAATGCTACGGCGATCCGGGAAAACTGAGAAGTAATCATGGAAGTTGGACCGTGGAGCAGAATCGTATCTCAACGTCGCCGTTTGCGTTTGCCGCAATCGGCGTCAAAGGATATTCCGCCACACGGCATTTTCCCTAAGACGGTGACGGCAAGGAGAGGCCGAAGCCGGGTTGACTGGAGGGGTGGAGTTGAGCGTCGATGGCGCTGTTTTCACCGAAGTCGACATCGTAACCTTGAGTGGTGACGCCTTCGACGGTGGGAGGAAGTAGGGTAGGCAGTGTCCACCCTACTGGAACTCCCAGCGTTTGACCGACTTCTTTGTTTTCGCATCAAGGTAGTCGATGGATTGGATGTCCACCGGCCCATTTTCTAATGGAAGATACAGACGAATGATCTGCGTCGTTTTCTCAATCGGCAAATCGATCGACAGATTTTGCCACTCAGAGCCTGCAGGAAGAATGAAATTCACGACCTGTCCCTGTGCAGGAAAATCCTCCTGAGCCGCCAGCTTCCAGTGCACCTTTCCTGCGCCTCCAGTCTTACTCCGAGCCCGTAAGCGCAGAGTCAACGGCAGCCGCGTTTTGATCTGAGCCGTGCCGAGGAAAGGATTTCGTTTTCCCGTCTCCATCGTCACTACCAAGGCTCCGTTCTTCAGCTCGACCGTGCACATCTTCGGTACGAGCCCGGCATCAAGAGCCCGAGCCGCCCTTGCGACCTTCGGTGAATAAGCTGGATTCGGTTTGAGGACCAGCGCACCCGTGTCGGCGATGAATCCGTCGATCAACGCATCGAGTTCCTTCACCTTGTCCGGCATGGCTGCGGCCAAGTTATTCGTCTCACCGATATCTTTGGTCAGGTTGTAAAGCTCTCGCACCTCGGGGTAATCTCGATGCGGCTCGAAGCGCCGGATCAGTTTCCACTCACCTTTCCGCACGGACACCGCTGGGACGATATGAGGAAACCAGGTGAAGTAGGCCTCACGATTGAGACGGCTGGTTTGCTTCAACACCGGTAGAAACGACAGTCCGTCGACGATGTGATGGACTGGTAACTCGATGTCCACCGCGTCGAGCACGGTGGGATAAAGGTCAATGGCTCCGACAACCGTATTATCGGTTGTGCCCGGTTTGATCTTACCCGGCCAACGCACCATCAACGGCACACGTTGGCCGCCCTCGTAAATGCGCGCTTTGCCTTCGCGCAAGGGTGCGTTATTGGTGGGGCCTTCACCTCCGGCCCACTTCCGCCACTCCCGAATCGCCGCCATCCTCGGGTGGTTCTTACTCAGGTTGGCAATCTTACGGTCGTCTTCCCGATTGCTATGCACATTGCCGCCATTGTCCGAATAGAAAATGAACAGCGTGTTCTCGGTCAGTCCCAGTTCATCTAACTTGGCCATCACCCGACCAAGGCTTTCATCCACACTCTTGAGCATCGACGCCATGATCGGATTGTCTTGTTCACCCCGCATATCTTTCTTCTTCGCAAACTCGGCCGTGTATTCCTCTTTGTGCCCCCACGGCCCATGCACACCGTACTGCCAGAGGTTCAGGTAGAAGGGTTCGTTCTGATGTGTCTCGATGAATTTCAACGCCTCATCCGTCAGACGATCCGTGATGTATTCCCCGTCTGGCCCATCGGTGATGTTGCCCACATGATGCTGCCCAGTCGGGCGTCCTTCGGGCGAAACGCCGTAGGGTGAAAAATAGCTCGGCGGCCCTGGATCTGGCGCGCATGCCCAAGTCGTTTCGAAACCGTTCTGGTCGGGTCGATTCTCGGGCATCAAACCAAGGTGCCATTTGCCAAAGTGCCCAGTCCGATAGCCTGCGTCCCGCAATACCTCGGCCAATGTCACGATCGCCGGATCGATGAAGTTCTTGCTGTTTGCAAAGATGAACTGCGAGGCTGGTGATGTCTTCTCGGGATAGGGCGAAGCATCTGGTGCCGCCGGCGGTTGATGGCCACTTGCCGAGGTGACGCGATGACGTGCTGAGTGTTGCCCCGAGAGAATTGAGCACCGCGTTGGGGAGCACAGTGGCACGGCATAGGCATCGGTGAATCGCATCGCCTGTCTCGCCAATCGTTCCATATTCGGCGTCTCGTAGTACTGCGAACCATAAGCAGAGCTATCCATCCAGCCCATGTCATCGACGACAAAGAGCACGACGTTAGGTTGATCCTTAGCCGCAGCAGGAACATTCCCAACCAATAACAACGCAGTCACGGCGATCCAAATCAATTTCATTACAGTACTCATCGTCGTTGAAGTAGGGTGGACACGCCTCAGTTCAGTTCGCGTCGGATGACTTGAGAGAGTCGATGTAGACTTTGGAAGCGGCTTCGAGCTGGTCAAGGTTTGGAGGAGCTTGATGCTCATAGTCTTTGATGGCCTTGCCTGCGTCAACGACAGCTCTGTTGCGAGCCTGAAACTCGGGATCGCTGTTCAGCGATTTGCGTTTTGCATTCCGCTTTTCGACGGCGGCGTCCACGCTTTCGAAGGCTTCGGGGAAGCGGGCTTCGAGGGCGGCCTGAAGTCGGGCCGTTTCGGCGATCAAGGTAGCGAGTTGCTTGTCACCGGCGGCTTCGAGCTTGGCGCGGACCAAACCCAGTTCCGACGGGAACCGGTTTCTGTTGACTCCATCCTCCTTCAGACGCGCAAGTTCGGGCTTTTGGGAGAGGATGTAATCGTCCTCCGCGCGACTCGCTTTGTGGACCCGAGTTTCCATGATCTTGAAGTCGGGGTCGGTCTCCTTGATGTGCTGTTTCTTCTTGGCGATGAGTTTGCCGAGTTGCTTATGGGTGACGAAGGCTTCCGCGTAGTCTGCGTGCAGATCAGCCTGGAGGTTTTCGTGTCTGGCCACGAGGTCCCGGTAGGCCTGATCCTCCAGAGTGAGGCGGGACTTGAGGTTCATGTAGGCAAGCTTGTAACGCTCCGCCGGGTCGCGGCTGACAGGATCGCGGTTGGCCTGTGCCTTCGCGAGCTTTTTTCGCGTCTCGTTCCAGTCTTCGCGCTGGCCGCTGGCCGCCCAGACGCGGACGTTGTCGATCGAGGCACCTGGGAGATCAAACTGGAAGGCGAAGTACTGGCGAGTGCGATCAATGATCGGATGTTTGCCGAGTACGAACTCGCTGTTGCTCAGGTGCGCAACGATTTCGTCGCCCCAGTATTCGACCGTCATGGTCTGCCACTGGTCGGGACGAGGCCCGCGGACGCATTCGCCAAGTTGGGCGGGAACAAGCCCTGCATCACGATCGACGGGCGTGTTAACCTGAAAGTGGTTGGGGTGGATTTGGGTGACGCTGTTGTAGTGTCCGCCGCTGCCAGTCACGAGTCGCAGGTCGGTCGTTTGGCCGGAAAGTTTGAAGTCGAATTGAATGACCGTGTTGTGGAAGGAAGGATTTTTCAGGAAGACTCGTTTGGTTTCCGTCGGATCGACATCCGTCCGCAACAACGCGCCGTCACGAAGCGCGAACTCGGCTTTGAAGAACCAGCGATCGCTGGTGGTCTCGGGGTCGAAGCTTTCAGAGAACAGGAGCTCCCCTGGAATGCACATCAAAGCGTCGGGCAAGGCTGGAGTCTCGGCATCTGCTGCTGTGGACAGCGCCGTGAGGCAGAGTAGAGAGACGCCGAGACTTAAACTCAGTTTGTTGGTTCGCATATTAGCTTCAAGCGTTTTCATTCTTGAGTGTCTATTGGCCTTGAGGTTGACCGGGGACTGGAAGAGCGGCATTCCACGGTTTCTCATCATGTTCCGTTCGGATACCTGAATGTGAGATTTTCTATGCTGCCGGCAAAGTGGTTCGGAGTGCTGTAGTTCCCGACGGGCTGAACCAGGTCTGCACCAATTTGAATGGAGTCGCCGGGCTCGTGGCGGAGGATTCCTGGATCCGCCTTGCCGGCAAGTTTTCCATCTACCTTAAGAAACACGGATCCGCCTGAGCTCCAGTTTGCTTCAAAACTGGCGGCACCAGTGATCGCGGCCGGAGACCTGACCACTGTGCGTTTCTTGCTGACACACGTAGCAAAGCACAAATGGCCCTTATCGAGGTAGACACTATAGCCGGATCGATTGTCACCATGAGCAAGGACAACTCCCGACGGAGCACTTGGCCGAATGGTGCCTTTGATTTGAAGCGAGCGACCGCCTACTACTTTCGGCACTCGAAACGCGGGCAGGTCGAGCCATGACCTCCCGTCCAACTGGAGTGAAACAGTGTTTCCCTGGACGCCGTGATTTACAAAACGAAGGAACTGGTTACTGGCGAGAATCGCAATCGTCGGAACAGGCGCGGTGAGTGGAGCCTCGTGATCGAATGCAAAACCCAGGTCGTTACACCACGCCGAGATTAGGGCGGCCATTGCGGCGGCGCGCTTTGGTTGTATGGAAACAAGGTTGGTGGTCTCGCTCTCATCTGCTTCGAGGTCAAAGAGTTGGGCTTCGCTGCCATCAGGATTGACCAGAAATTTCCAGCGACCATCCCGCATCGCGAACGTGGGGCTCTGGTGTTCCGGTTTGCCGCCTTTGAGGATGGCGTGGGGATGTCCGTACTGCCAGAAAACGGGTTGGGAGCGACGGGATGCGTTACCCAGCAGAACCCCGCTTCGGTCCACACCATCAAGATCCGTCTCGACTGGAACTCCGGCGATTCGACAGATGGTCGGAGAGAGATCAATTGCGGCCACGACGCTGCTGTTATCTTCAATACCGGCTGAAATCGTTCCGGTCCAGCGTGCAATAAAGGGCATGCGGATGCCGCCTTCGAATAACGACCATTTCCTTCCACGGTAAGGACCGGTGAAGCCAGCCGGTGGGCCTGTCAGATATTTCTTTGGCCAGTCAGTGGGGCCGTTGTCGCTTGTGAAGAGAATCAGCGTCTTCTTTCCGAGGTTCAGTTCGTCGATGGTCGCGACGAGTCGACCGATTTGCTTGTCCATCTCTTCGAGCACGGCAAAAAAATCGCGAACATAAGGATCATCGGAAACACTTTTGAATTTATCAGCACTGCCGGGACGCGGCACGTGCGCGTCGTGAACGTCGTTGGGGAACAGTCGAACGTAGAATGGCTCGTCACGGTGCCGCCGAACGAAATCGATCGTGCGATCTGTCTGGATCTGCATCCTTTCCCAGCGGCTGCACGGAATGACCTTTCCATGCCCGAGAGCCCGGGCGCGCTCAACGCCCTTCGGATTGGAAATGATTCGATCGCCCAGGCCCTCGAAGGAAACCAGGGATTCGTCGAAGCCATACGCCTGAGGTAAGGGGGCGTCGTCCACGTCACGACCGCCTCCCATGTGCCACTTGCCGAAATGAGCGGTTGAGTAGCCGGCTGCTTTCAGCTTCTTTGCAGTCGTCGGAGCGGACGGGTCGAGGTAGTCAGCCATGCCGCGATTTGCATTTCCGGCGCGCGTATTGAGGAACGAGTGGATCTTCCAGCGGCCCTGATATTGACCGGTGGTTAGCGCAACGCGCGAGGCAGAACAGATTGGCGAGTTGACGTAGAAGTTGGTCAACTTGATGCCTTCGGCAGCGAGCTTGTCGATGTGCGGCGTTTTGATCAGCGGATTTCCAAAGCAGCCCGGATCCGCGAAGCCCAAATCATCGATGAAAATGACGACGAAGTTCGGTTTCTCACCGTTCGACTCTTCCGCAAAAGCCGATCCGATACCCAGCGACATCGCGACAAGTAAGAATGCCGTAAGGGCTAGACGACGCGAATCGAAATGGTACTCGATGATTTTCATGTGGACGATTGGTCGCACCCAATGGTTGGTTAATTGAGTCGGGATGCCGCTATAGTTCAGCCAGACAGTTTAAGTGTTGAGCGAATGGGCATGAAGCTGATCCGCGACAATTCCCCTCGATCTTCAAGTATGATGCTTGCTCACTATTCCGTGCGTCACTTTCTGCGATGTCAGCTTAAAACAGGTTCTGTGACCGGGCAATTGATTCTGAATCATGAAAACGCATTCCATTGAGATTCGCAAATACAACGTTCTCCTCTCGATGCTAGCGTCGTGTTGTCTCTGTGCGAGTGCGATGTCGGCTGAGAGTCGGCCAAACATTTTGCTCATTCTGGCCGATGATGTCGGCCGGGAGGTGCTCGAGTGCTATGGCGGCTCGTCGTACGAGACTCCAAACCTCAATCAACTTGCTGCCAGTGGCGCGATGCTTGAGCACTGCTACGCCATGCCGGTCTGTCATCCCACTCGCGTCACCCTCATGACCGGTCAGTATCCACGTCACCTCGGCAATCCGAAATGGGGTAGCTTTCCGAAGCATGCTGAGAGCCGCACGTTTGCGAACGTTGCGAAGAACGCCGGCTATGCGACGGCCGTTGCAGGAAAATGGCAGTTGTGCCTGATGAAAGACGACACTGGACAACCGCGAAGAATGGGCTTCGACGAGTGGTCATTGTTTGGATGGCACGAAGGACCGCGATACCACGAACCAATGATCTACGAGAACGGAGTCTTGCGAACCGACACGGCAGGCAAGTACGGTCCGGATCTTTACATTGACTTTTTGGTCGACTTCATGAGGCGAAACCACGAACGGAACAAGCCGTTTCTAGCGTATTACTCGATGGCGCTGTGTCACGATGTTACGAATGACCTCAAGGCACCAGTTCCACACGGACCGCGAGGCCGCTACGACAATCATGCCGAGATGGTAGAGCAAATGGATCTGCAGGTTGGCCGACTGATGAGGTTCCTCAAGTCTTCGGGACTCGACGACAACACACTCATTCTTTTCACTGCAGATAATGGAACCGCCGCCAAATCAAAGCTCTCCGCAAAAGGTAAACGGAACGAGTTTGTCTACGAGAAGGTCGTCTCGCAGTTCAAGGGCCAGTCCGTTCCCGGCGGAAAAGGAAGGCTGACTGACTGGGGCACGCGAGTTCCAACGCTGGCCGTGTGGAAAGGGGTGATCACCCCAGGTCAATCATGGAATGACTTAGTGGATTTCAGCGACCTCCTACCGACACTAGCAGACTTGCTCGGAGGAGCGCTACCTGCGGATGCCAAACTCGACGGCCACAGTTTCGCCGCTCTGTTACGTGGGGAAGGTCACTCGACGCGAGGGTGGGCCTATGCCGAACACAGAGGCAGATTCTTCGTCAAAACCCAAGATCGAAAGCTGTACAGTACAGGCGAGTTCTACAACACGGAGGCCGATCCATTTGAGAAGTCCCCGCTTGAACCAACGGCACTGTCGACCGAAGCGACCTCTGACTGGAATTTATTGAAACAAGCCGTTAAGGACTTGCAAACGACCAATGCCCCGATTGCTCAGTAGCGGAAATCGTCAAGACTTTCGGACGATCAGCTTTACGAAGCTCTTGGCGAGTTCCACTACGGTGATGTGTCTGCTCTATTTCGGCAATCGGATCGACTTTCCCTTCGACGGCGAAAGCTCCAGGCTCTTGAATTGAATCACCCAGGATGACCTGCAAATGGCCCGAAGCGTGTCTAATCATTCTTGTTCCATTTCCATTTGCTGCGATCCATGTTTGGATTGGGCATTGGCATCCTTGCTCCGGTTGACGACCACCATGATTCGAGGTCGGCCATCAGCTCTTCCGCCACTTGGGGCATGTCATTCGCGAGGTTCTGGGTTTCGCCTGGGTCTTGCTTGAGATCGTATAACTCCGTTCTGCTGCCGAGGATGAATCTCCCGTAAAGAGCGCCTGCCCCGCCCGGCACACAGCCAGTGGGATCAAGGTAGTCTCCGAAGTAGTGAATGAGTTTATAGTTTCCTTTGCGAACCATAGAGCAAGGTGTCTTTGCGTAGCCAACCACATACTCTGGATGATGAGAAAAAATGGCATCGCGTGCAAAAGAGCCTGTTTGCTTGAGTAGCGGAACGAGACTTACGCCATCCAGAATTTGATCCTTCCTCGGCTGGGCTCCCGCCAGGTCCATGAATGTAGGGAACAGGTCGACCACGTGCACCGGGGCAGTGCAAGTGCTTCCAGCTTTCACTTTGGTCGGCCAGCGAACAATGAACGGCACCCTGACTCCCCCCTCATAAAGCTGCCCTTTTCCACCGCGAAGCGGATCATTCTTCCAGACCCGGGTGAGGCCCCCATTGTCGGACAGGAAAAGCAAGAGCGTGTTTTCTGCGATGCCCAATTCGTCCAACTTGTCAGTGATCCGTCCGATCGAACTGTCGAGATATTCGATCATGGCAACGTAGTCGGCGGTGACCCGTTCTGAAAACAGACCTCGAGGATTGCTGCTTCGCTTGAACCCGCGGTCAACCGCCCGTTGAACACTGGATGGCGGAACCTCCAGCGGCATGTGTGGCGAACGATGGGCAGCGTACGCGATGAATGGGCCATCACGGTTCTCTTCAATAAACTCGATGATGTCGTCCGTGATAGCGCTGACATTTTTATCATTTCGATTTGGCGTCGCCGTCCCGGCCCATTGCAAGCCATAGTCATGTAAGTACTCCATTCCACGATTTTTATTCTTCAATGCGGAATTCGTATTGAGAGGCCCTCCAAGGTGCAGCTTCCCGCTCATGCCGGTTTTGTAGCCGGCGTCCCGCAGCATCTCAAACAGGGTGTAAACTTCAGGTTCGAGAGCCTTGGGGCGGCCCGGGGAAATCATAGGCGCATAGCCGGGTGAACTAGTCTCAACCGATGTCAGCCCGGTTCGCGCACCATACTGTCCGGAAAATATCGCCGCCCTGGTCGGGAGGCATTGCGACAAGGCATAGGCATCCGTGAACCGCATTCCTTCTGCTGCCAGTTGGTCAAGGCAAGGTGTCTGTGCGAGTTCGGAGCCATAGCATCCAAGGCCATTCCAGCCGAGGTCATCAGCCATGATGATGACAATGTTGGGCGGTCTTTCTTCGGATTGTCCACGAAGCGGAAGCACGCTTAAGAAGGCTATCAGAAAAACGATGGAGGGTTTCATGAGTTACTCTTTTCCGTTCCAATCCTGCCCTTAAGCCTAATTTCTGTCTCTAGCCATGCGTCGGAACTTTCTCCGGGCAACTCGTGCTCGTCAAGAGCGAAGGGAGTTTGCGTGAGACGCTCCAAGACTCTTGGCGAACTCCGCTACTCAAGTCAAATTCGGGCTTTCAGTTTTGACTTCCCGACAGATCAACGTATCGTCGATAAACTGCATCCAGGTCGGACGTTGGTCCGTGTAGCAGTATTCCATACTGCAATCTCAAGCCTGCATCTCCTGAAACTTCGATACGGCTCTTGGGGCCCTTCTTCATCGCCTGGCGGCCGAAAGGATTTGCTGCGATCACGCCGTAGTTTCGCGCGTGCATCCAACTCTCGCGAAAGTTATCCGGGTGACACAGTATTGTCATGCCAATTCTCTCGTCGCCAATCGTTCCGCTATAGTCACACCACTTTGATGGCTGGCTCCAAACTTGCTTGGCTCCGCGGCGACCTTCAGAGTCACTGATCTGACCGCTCTTCAGCTCTGCAATCTCAGTGGCAACGCGAATTCCCAATCCCATTTCTTCCTGATCGCCAAAATAGAAACGATTGCCTTCGGGGGATGAGAACGTCGAATCCCATTGCAGTAGATAGCCTTCTTCCAAAACTCGGATCACGCAACGGAAGTCCTCCACACACACCACCCGTCCATCTGCTCGTTGATACGCTTTACGTTGTGAGAACGATCCAAACCTCGGGCCACCCGTTGGTGATTCGGTGAAGCCTTCATGCACCACGCGACCTTTGTTGCGCCAGAAGTCTTCACCGTCCAGATCACCGAAAGCCAGCCAAATTCCCGGATGCATATCGGCGTGATCCTGGCGGTCACCTTTTCCGGGTGGAAAGTTTCGAGTGACCTGTGTGCCACTGGGCGATTTGACGTGAGCAAAGTAGGGCCTGGGAATCTCTGAGTCTTCGTACACGTAGGTGGCAATCGGTTTGTCATCAATTTGGATCAAGACTTCGCCATCGCCCTGCTGAAAGACGACTCGATCCGCACGATTAGCTGGATCTTGAGCCGGCGCCGGCGACGAAGCGAGAATGGTGATAACGCCAATACAGAAAACTGATGTTCGCATGAATTGTCTACTGAGCTGGGGATGCAATGGAACTCGTCGAAAGAGTCGATCTGTCAGGTTAAAACGAAAGTCTTGACGACTTCGCTACAGGTGCGTGTTACACCCCGCCAGGAATGGCCCAGTGACCGCCATCGCGGTAGTCTCTTGAGAGCAACCGGTTGGCGACTTCGTCATTAGTGATCGTCTCTGATGCCGGATCGATTCGCAGGGAACGTCCGGTGCGAACAGATATATTTGCCAAGTGAATCAGTGAGACGGAGTCATGACCGGTGGCGATGTCCGCTGCGGGCTTTCGGTTCTCGGTGATGGCCTGGAGGAAGTCGACTTGGTGGTTCCTTGGCAGCCCCAGCGACTGATTGCTGAAACGATCCACGGAGAGAGTAGCACGTTTATTTGAATCATCCCACAATTCGAGTTTGCCCCGTTTGCTAACGAACAGCATTCCTTTGGTCCCGTAAAACTCGACGCCCGTGTCACAATTGTGTGGATAGTTCTTCGACCAGATTCGCATCTCAAACATCAGTTGCTTTCGCCCGCCGACGCTACCATCGCCGGGCCATTGGAAAGCACAAGTGGCTGTGTCTGGGAACTGCTGATCGTCGTCGAAGTAGTATTTGCCGCCAATCGCGGAGGCCGATGAAGGGAGTCCGTCCACCCCTAATCCCCAGCGAGCGATGTCGATTTCGTGCGCTCCATCGTTGCCGATATCGCCAGTGCCAAAGTTATGCCACCAGTGCCAGTCGTAGTGGAATCGATTCGCTTGATACGGCATAAACTCGGCCGGCCCCACCCACATGTCATAATCAACACCGGCTGGTGGTGATGTTGGCTCTGCACGACCGATGTTTTCGCGTCGTTGGACGTTCCAAGCCTTTGCCATGAGCACATTGCCAATTACACCTTCGCGGAGCATCTGGATCGCCCCAACCGCGAGCGGATTGTTCCTGCTCTGAGTGCCATGCTGAACGACGACCTGGTTGCGTCGCGCAGCTTCGACCAGCAACCGGCCTTCAAGGAAATTGTGACTACATGGTTTCTCGACGTAGACGTGCTTGCCTGCTTCACACCCCATGATTGCCGCTGGCGCGTGCCAGTGGTCGGGCGTGGCAACAACGATCGCGTCGACAGACTTGTCGTCCAGCACTCTTCGCAGATCACTGGTGGTGTGTTTTGCGCCGGTATCCTTTTGAAGGTCCTTCGCTCGATTCTCGTCTGGATCACAGGCCCAGGAGATTCGCGCTGCGTCATCAAAAGTTCGGCGCAGATTTTTCGATCTTCCACCGCAGCCGATGAATCCCACGATCGGCTGCTGACCACGAGCCGCTGCCTGAGCGACGTTGGTGTAAGCCATGGCCGACAAGCTGATTGCAGTGCTCGCGCGGATGAACCGTCGACGTGATGTTTTAGACATGATTGGAGTCCTCGAGTTTCTTTGATTCTGCACAGCTCATTTATCTCGTAATGAAGACGCAAGCGAAGTCATGGTGATGAGACGATCCAAACAAACGCACCAATGATTCCTCCAACAAACAGCCAGATTGTCATAAACCCGATGGTCGACGTCCGCGACGGCATCGGTATCTCCAACCCGCCCGCCCTGATCAGCATTGGGCGATCAACCGCCTGCGTTGTTGTCGGTAACGTGCAAGGCTGCAGCACCTCCTCGCCAGGTTGGACGGGAGTGCGACTGAGTTGGTAGAAGCGATTCAATTTATCTGGGCTCACGGGGCGCGTAAACAAGCTGACCACGATTCCGACAGCGGAAGCGGCCAGACTGTAAAAGAGGATTTGCCACGGCAGATAGACAACAATCTTGTCGCCCTCGGCCCACAGCAATCGAAGCGATTGGCTGCCTGGTATTCGACCCAACCCATTGATGAACCATGGTTGCGTCGAAACCCACCACGCGAAAAATCCGGTGACGGTTGTGGCCCAGGCACCCGCAACCGTCATCCGCCGCCAAAACAGACCGATCCAAAAGACTAACCCCATCATCGGGGCAATCATGAACCAGATCTCCAACGCCTTGACGACGCTTGGCACCCAGAATGCGAAAGCGACTCCACCCGCGACTACCAGAATCGAAGCGAGTCGACCGACCCAAATACAGTGCTTATCGGATACTTCTGTTCGAAGCGGCTTGTAAATGTTTTCTGTGAACAATGCGGCGCTGCTAATCATGAAGGAATCGCATGAACTCATCACTCCGGCCAACAACGCGGCCAAGAACAAGCCGAGTAGTCCTGGCGCCAAGCCAGGCAGAAAGGTGTATGCCACTTCGCCGTAGATGCCATCAGCCGTGCGTTTGAGCGATTCTGTGTCGAGTTGCGAGGGGGCGTTTCCGTTTTGGATGTACCACGCAACAGCTGCGATTGCCGTGATCGACCAAGCCGCTGTACACAGTCGTTTGATTAGATTTCCGCCCACGATGCCGACTCGACCTTCCCATTCGGTCTTACCAGCCGCGCAAACGCCCATGATGAACGGTTGAGCGACAATGCCCACCAAAGCCTGGAACGACATCATGATGATAAAGAACCATGAGATCTTGCCAGGTGCGACCAGTGAAAGCATTGCATCGTTGCTGATCGTTTCCCGCACGCCACTCATGCCGCCGACTTCCCACAAGATGAACGGCAACAGCATAAAGGAGAATGCAATGGTCAGAATGCCCTGAATGTAGTCCGTCACAATCGCTGCGCCTAAACCACCGGCTGCACCATAGACAACGAACATCAGAGTCACCGCAATGATCGCAACATCAGCATCGATCAGGCCCCCCGTTCCTGCATCCACCAGAGCACCAGCGCCTTTGAGCATCAGGCCGATCTTGATGCACATGCTGGCGATTCCGACGATGGCGAAGAGGACCGCTACGCTCCGGTCGTAGCGCAATTCGTAAACGTCAGCAGTGGTAATTGCACGAAACCGCCTAAAGATTGGTGCAATGAGCCAATAGAATGGCGTGACGAACAGCCAAAGCCATTGATACCAGATTCCACTTAGACCAGTGCGAAACGTGGCCGAAGAAACCGTCACTGCCTGGTCGGAGGCTGTCCCCGTTCCGAAGGCGTGCATCATCATCATGCCTTTGCCAAACTTGCGAGGCATGAAGAAATCATCAAGCCCAGTGATGCGCCGGCCCATCCATATGCCCATGATGGTGATGCCTATCAAATAGAGCACGACCACCAATCCGTCGATCGGATGCAGGCCTGCAGTAGCAGCGACAGGCAATGTCACTCCCGACAGCATCTATGAATCCTCCGCGTCGTTTGGATGTCGAAACGCTTCAATCACCGCGCTGTTGTCCGCGTCACCGAACCCCAGCTCCGCGGCGTGTTCAAGAATCGTTTGATGAATTCGACTCAGTGGTGTATTTGCTCCCGCTCGCTCGGCTTCAGCAAGGATCAGACGCACGTCCTTGAGGTGCTGAGAGAGTCTGGCCTGAATCCCATAGTCTCCTTCCACCATCCGCCTTCCCTTGATTTCCATCACACGTGATGCGGCCGGTGTCTGTTTCAGAATCTCCAGGACTTGATTGGGATCAAATCCGAGCGATTCCGCGAACACCAATCCTTCCGCCAGAACCGCGCGATGCAGGCCCAGGACCAGATTGTGAACCAACTTAAATCGTGAAGCTGTACCAACTGGTCCAAACCAAAAGTGCTTTGATGTGATTGCCGCCAGCAACGGTTTCACGCTTTCCACAACCTCGGCGTCCCCACCTAACAACAAAGCAGCCTCCCCCGCGGTGACCTGAGCACTCGATCCGGCTACCGTCGCCTCAAGATAAGACACTCCAAGCTCCGCAAGCGATTGGCCGACAGCAATCATCTGCTGCGGATCGCCAGTCGTTGTATCAACAACAATCTGGCTCGGCTCGAAGTCGGTGCGAAGCTGCCGGACCAAAGAAAGGACTACGTCACTGGTTGGCAAAGAAAGAATCAGCACATCGCAATTCTGAACCACTTCCGCCGCGCTATCGCAGGCGATGCCACCGCACTGGCTCAAGGCCTGCAGTTGTTCCTCGTTGGTGTCGAACCCGTGGACTCCGCGTCCATCCTTCATCAATCGGTTCGCAAGCGCAGAGCCCAATAAACCGACGCCAATTAGTCCAACAGAGTTTGTGTTCATGGCTCTTTGCAGTAACGACCGGACGAATTCGTTTGTAGCGTGTGAATAGTCCTTCACGATGAGGTTGCATCGCTGTTATTCCGTGTTATAACATAGTCAGTGGTGACCGCAACCGACCGCCGGAAAAGGGATGCAATGGAACCGTCTCTCGCCGAGAAGGCTTACACGCATATTCGAGGTAAACTTGCCGATGGCGAGCTTGCGCCGGGAAAACAGCTCGTGAATCGCGCCCTTGCAGACGAGATTGGCGTTAGCGTCATTCCCGTTCGCGAGGCGATCAATCGGCTGACTTCTGAAGGACTTGTCGAGCATGTTCCCGGTGCCGGCGCATTCGTTCGAAAGGTGGATCGCGAGCAGCTCAATCACCTTTATGTCCTGCGGGATGCGCTGGAAAGTTGCGCGGCGGGTGAAGCGGCACGCAACATTACGCCCTATCAATTGGAGGAGCTGGAATCGCTTCTTGAAGAAGCGTGGGAATTCTCACGTCAGGTCGCTTCAAACGCAAAGAAGTTCGCCACGAAGCGGCAGATGAACTTGTGGCTGGACAATGAACAACGGTTTCACGAGTTACTGGTCGAGTCCGCCCAAAACCCGCTCCTGGCACGAGTTGTTCACGAGCACCGAGCGATTGGCCAGGTGTTCGACGCTCAGCGCGACGATCCTCGGCTGCTCCCGGCTGAAGTCGCGGAGTACACCTGCGCTGGAAGGAGTGATCTGATCGAGGCTCTTCGCGCACGAGACCATGGACGCGCGCGTCAGCTCACGAGCGAGCAAATTCAGCGAGGCCGCAAACAGGTGATGGATCACCTTCGGAGAAAAGGGTGAAACCATGAATCGACTATTTGGGGAACTCGTCAAGAGGTTCGGTGGATGTCAGATGAGTCGGTCGAAAGTCTTGACCATTTGCATGGCTTTCGCCTGCTTCGCAGATGCAACGGTTGCCCAGACTCCAGTTTCTACTGAGCCGGAGCGTCCGAACATTCTGTTCATTGCGATTGATGATCTGCGCCCAGCATTGGGTTGCTACGGGGATCCTCTCGCCAAGTCGCCTAACATCGATCAGTTCGCAAAGTCCGCCAGACGATTCAATCGGGCGTATGTACAGCAGGCGGTCTGCGGGCCTTCGCGAACGTCTCTTTTGACCGGACTGTTGCCGGACCACACTCGGGTCTGGCACAACCGCAATCGGTTCCGGGAAACACATCCGGATCATGTGACGCTGCCGCAGCTATTCAAGCAAGACGGCTATCGTACACTCGGTTTCGGAAAGATCTTCAGCGGCAATGAGAAGGAGCTTGACCCGGTTTCGTGGTCGGAACCTGAAACCCTGAAACGCAAAGGGTGGAAGAACTATGTGCTACCGCACAACCAGGGCAAGGAAAAGAAGCAGGCAGCTTACGAAGTCGCTGACGTTGCAGATGACGCCTATCCCGATGGCAAACTAGCCGATGTGGCCGTCAAGACCCTTGAGAATCTAAAGAAAGACGGCGGGCCGTTCTTCCTGGCGGTTGGATTCTTCAAGCCGCATTTGCCCTTCAACGCGCCAAAAAAGTACTGGGATCTGCATGACCGAGCGGCGTTTGAACTGCCGGAGGGTATACGCGAGCCAGTTCGGCTTTCTCCCAAAATCGCCCTGCATTCTCATCGTGAACTGGGCGGTTACAAGGGCGTGCCGAAGGACGAAGATCTGGACGTCGAACAAAGTCGACAACTGCGGCACGGTTACTACGCGTGCGTGAGCTATGTCGATGCACAAGTTGGCAAAGTACTGGGTGCATTGAAGCGGCTTGGGCTCGAACAAAATACGATTGTTGTCATCTGGGGAGACCACGGGTTCGCTTTGGGTGAAACCAACCGGTGGTGCAAGGCGACGAACTTTGAACTTGATACCCGCGTGCCGTTGTTGATTCGTACACCGAATCTTGCCCAACCAGGTTCTGCCACAGACTCATTAGTGGAGATGGTCGACCTGTATCCGACCCTGGCTGCTGTAGCTGGACTGGGTGCGCCGGCGGATCTCGACGGCCGCAGTTTCTCGCCGATACTCAAAGATCCGCAGGCACCAGGCCGCGACACGGTTTTGAGCCAGTTCAATCGGCCCTGGACGAGTACGACACCCGAGGTGATGGGCTACTCAATCCGAACTGAGAATGCACGCTATACCCGATGGATCGATTGGCAGTCGCGCGAGACGATCGCAGAAGAACTCTACGATTATTCTGGGCCACAAAACGCCACGCTACATGCCGGGCACCTGATCGAACAGCAGAACATTGCAGCGAGTCACCCTGACTTGCTCCAACGCATGAACGATCAGATGGACGGTCTGCTCGCGTCACGACGAAAGGTGGCGAGGGAATGATGAACCATCCGCATCGGTTTGGTATCCGCGAGAATTCTCTCCGGGTTGCCTCCTGCTTCATCGCTTGCTGCGTGTTGGTTGGTGCAGCTCAAGCAACCGAGCCCTTCTTCGAGAAGTCGGTACTTTTCGAGGAGCAGACCGACGGATTCGTGCTCTATCGAATACCAGGCATTGTGGTGACGGCCAAGGGTACGGTCTTGGCATACTGTGAAGCCAGGAAGTTCAGCATCGCGGATCGTGGGGAGATCGAAGTTCATCTTCGGCGAAGCAACGATGGCGGCAAGACATTTGCTCCACCCGTGCAAGTTGCTCACTTGGGACCTCGCCTACCCAGGAATCCAGTGCTTCCTCCGGGAAAGGAAGCGAAGGACATGGGCGGACCGAATGAGCAAACGGTTAACAATCCAGTCGCCATTGCCACACGCTCAGGACGGGTGCATCTGATCTATTGTGTTGAGTACATGCGATGCTTCTCGATTCACAGTGACGACGATGGGCAAACGTGGTCGTCTCCAATCGAAATCACGTCAGCTCTTAACTCGTTCCGTGAACACATCGACTGGCAGGCGATTGCGACCGGGCCTGGGCATGGGATCGAGTTGTCGAATGGTCGACTGATTGTTCCGGTTTGGATATCCGATTATCGATTGTCCGGTAGAACCGGCAAGGCAGCGGCGACCATATATAGTGACGACGGCGGTACGACGTGGCATGCGGGCAACCCAGCCATTCCGACAGGTGGCGAAGCGAACGTTGTGGAACGATCCGATGGCAGTGTGATGCTGACGGCGAGAAACGGGGATTCACGTAATCGTCGCCTGGTCGCCTTCAGTTCGGACGGCTACAGCGACTGGTCCGCGCCTCGGATCGCGGATGAACTCAAAGAACCGGGATGCATGGCGGGCGTGACGAAGCACTCGATTGACCAGGATGCGCCCTACAAGCTCTTGTTCTCGAACGCGCAGACGACGAAACGCAAGCACTCGGCAAGGCGCAACCTGACGATTCATCTGAGTCGCGACGACGGAATCACTTGGCCGATCCAGCGTACGATCGAACCCGGCCCGAGCGCCTACTCCGATCTCGCTGTTTTGCCCAACGGAACAATTCTCTGCTTCTACGAATCGGGCGTTGCTAAGCCCAAGATCGAGCGAACAAGAGACTGGGCCTACGCCAACCTCTCATTGGCTCGCTTCAATCTCGCATGGGTGAAGGGGAAACCATGATAAAGAAGTTGCGTATGTATTTCCTCTTGGCGATTGCGACGGTCGTCTCCGCCGGGATCACGCGTGCCGAGCATCCGAATGTTCTCCTCATCGTGTCCGAGGACAACGGGCCGGAGCTGGGTTGCTACGGCGATCGGTTTGCGAGAACTCCGCATCTCGATCAACTGGCAGAGGATGGCATTCTTTTTCGTCAGGCCTTTGTGCCTCAGGCAGGTTGCAGCCAGTCTCGAGCTAGCTTTCTGACCGGACTCCATCCGCATCAGCATGGCCAGTTCGGTCTGGCGACCTGGGGCTTTCGGATGTACCGAGCGGACACTCCCAACTTGCCACGCTGCCTAAAGGAGGCTGGCTATCGGACCGGCATCATTGGCAAGCTGCATATCCACCCGGAATCCGCGTTTCCGTTCGACATGCATGAAATCACAAGTGCAAACTTTCAACGGACGCAGCTGAGTGACTATGCAAGGTACGCGAAGGAGTTCATTGAAGCGGGCGAGGGACCGTTCTTCCTGAGCGTGAACTATCCTGACGCACACAAACCGTGGATCGCACAGGTTGATGGACTGCCCAAGAATCCGCAGACCAAAGATGACGTGCAGGTGATGGATTACATGGGCATCGACTCCCCTGAGTTTCGCGAGATGGTGGCCGATCATTACAACTGCATGAGTCGACTCGATTCGCTTGTGGGTGATCTGCTGCACGTTCTTGATCAATCAGGAAAAGCCGATAACACCATCGTCATCTACATCGGTGATCACGGGGCAGACATGCTTCGCGGCAAGCGGACGTGCTACGAAGGCGGATTGCGCATTCCGATGTTGATGCGCTGGCCGGGTCACATTGCCCCTCAGGTTCGGGATGAATTGGTTTCGACACTGGACCTGATGCCGACATTGCTTGACGCATCAGGAGCCGACGAAGTTCCGGGGCTACCGGGAGCGAAGCTTCAGCCCTTGTTTCAGTCGGGCTCGGCCAACTGGAGGACCCACTATTTCGCCGAGTATCACACACACGCAGCGGCGCCCAATTACTTTCCGCAGCGAAGCGTTCGCAGCGAGCGCTACAAACTTATCGAAAGCCTGCTGCCCGATACGATTCACCCCGACTACGACATCACGATTGAGAAGCTGCAAGCCAGCAACCGCGGGCAGAATGACGGCGGCAATTTGGACCTCAACGCGGTTATCGCTGCCTCCCGTCCAGAAGTCAAAGCAGCGTATGCGTTGATGCGCCAGCCGCCGCGTTATCAGCTGTATGACTTGCAGGAGGACCCTTACGAGTTCCGCAATCTCGCCGAAGACCCTGGTCACGCGAAGGTACTTGCGGACTTGCAGGAACGACTCGATCGGTGGCGTCGCGAAACCAACGATCCGCTACTTGATCCAAAGAAGCTCCGCAGGCTGACAAAGGAAGTTCGCTCAGTGAAGAAGAAGTCCGCGGGTAAGAAGTACACGTGGAAATACCCGGACTACCTATTGGACTGAGTCCACAGCGAATGCCCCATGAAAAAGTACGTTCTCCTTCTTCGCGCTACGATTGTCGCTGCTTTGCTATACGGCTCCGCCTGTGTGGACGACGTGTCCGCTCAACAAACCAGCACACCAACTGTGAAATGGACCGTCCGCGATGCGCCAGACTTCCGCTACCAGTTTCTAGAAAAGGTGAAAACGACGACGCTACTGCACGCAACGCCCGAGACGGGAACGTTCAACCTTCACGGGTACCTCACACACTTCAAAGGAGTCCTGTTTGCGTGCTGGGATAGCCAGGCACGTGACGAGAACACTTCGGGGCAGCATGGTGTCTACCGGCACTCGACCGACAATGGAAAGACATGGTCCGACCCGAAGACTCTGTTTCCTCCGCTTGCCGACAACGTCCCGGCCTCGGTCGCAAAAGAACCCAGGCCGTTTCAAACCTCTCAGGGCTTCGCCGAGATTGAAGGTCGTCTCTACGCAGTGACCTGTGTCGATCGAGCCGTGAAAAAGAAAGTCTATCGTTTCAATGAAGTCTCACGGATCCGGATCGGATTGCTGGCCCGTGAGGTGCGAGACGACAAGACCTTGGGGCCGGTTTTCTGGCTATCGGACTCAGCCCCCGATCCGGAACCCGGTTATCCCGCTATCCCTGCTGGCGACCGGACGCTCGTCGCCAAAATCAACGCCTGGTTCAAAGAGCCGGCCAAATTGCCACAACTACTCTTCAAACCCAGGCAGTGGCCGGACTCCGATGACGAACACCGGATGACAGAGCCGACGCCTCCGTGGCGTCTGCACGACGGAACCTGGGTGAGACTCTATCGAGATCAAGGGACCATTCATGGAAAGAGCAAGGCCGAGATTGAAGCCTCTCGGCCACGACGCCACTACGCAGCTTTCTCCTTTGATGACGGCAAGACATGGACAGCCCCCACACGGACGAATTTTCCCGATACCGGCGCTCGCGCCAATTCCGGACGACTACCCGGTGGCCAGTACTACGTCATCAACAATCCCCTGCCGATGTCGAGCAGGCAGGGAGGCCGCAGCATGCTGGCCATCTCGTTGTCCGGCGACGGTCTGAGTTTCGATCGCATGGCGGTCATCAAGTTCATCGCTCCAGCGCAGCGTTATGAGGGTAAAGCAAAACGGGCAAATGGATACCAGTATCCGCACTCGGTCGTCGTCGGAAAGTACTTGTGGGTGATCTATTCGGTCAACAAAGAAGATATCGAAGTCGCCCGTATTCCCATTGCCGAACTTGAATCCATCTAGCGCCACAGGAAGAACAATGCATCAGCAAGGGTTACTCTTGAAGGGACTCCTCTCGACTGCAGCGGCAGTCGTGATGCTCGGCGCGCTGTTATCGGGAAGTGCGTTTGCCGCGCAGCCGAATGTTCTGATGATCGTCGTCGACGACATGAACGATTGGGTCGGCTGCCTGGATGGACATCCGGATGTGAAGACTCCCAACATCGATCGGCTGGCAGCACGTGGCATGCTGTTTTCCAACGCCCATTGTGCCGCGCCAGTATGCAATCCGTCGCGAGTCGCCACGCTGACTGGAAGGCGCCCCGGCAGTACCGGCATCTACGACAACAGTGCAAAGTGGCACGAAGCGATCCCGAATATCACGTCGATTCCGCAGCACTTCAAGGCAAATGGATTTCACGTGGTGGGAGGCGGCAAGGTGAATCACCACATGCCCGGCTTCAACCGGGTTGACGACTGGCACAGCTATTTTGATCAGGTCTTCGATGGTCATTACCAGGACCGATTGCATCGCGGCCTGGATGTCAGCAACTTCCGCTTCCCGGATGGTTTTCCGCTCAACAGACTGCCAAGTGTGAAGGCGCAAAACAAGCCGCCGAAGAATCCGCGAGAATTTGATTGGGGACCACTCGACAAGAAAGATCTCGAAACGGGGGACGGCCAGCTCGTGCAGTGGGCAGTTGATTTCCTGAAGCAGACGCCTGACAAGCCGTTCTTTCTGGCCGCGGGCATCTATCGACCTCATTTGCCGTTCTACGCCCCTCGAAAGTACTTTGACCTCTATCCACTCGAGTCCATTCATCTTCCCGAAATCAAGGACGATGACCTCGATGATCTGCCGGCGATGGGGCTGGAGTTCGCAGCTCAGCGACGTGAAGACTACGAACTGGTGATGAAGTCCGGAAAGTACCGCGAACTGCTACAGGCATATCTGGCCAGCATCTCATTTGCGGACGCCATGATCGGACGCGTGCTCGACGCGTTAGACGAAAGCGGACACGCGGACGACACGGTCATCGTGTTGTGGTCCGATCACGGCTGGCATCTCGGCGAAAAACAACATCTGCACAAGTTCACGCTTTGGGAGCGATCAACACGCATCCCATTCGTGGTGGTGGCCCCTGATGTGACGCAACCGGGTTCCGTCTGTGAGCAGCCGGTAGGGATGCTTGATCTGTTTCCCACACTCAATGAGCTGTGTGAACTTCCGCAAGTGGATGGACTGAGCGGACAGAGCATCGCGGCCTTGCTGACGGATCCGAACCGTGCGTGGGAGCGTCCTGCGTTGACATCGCACGGACGAGGAAACCACGCATTGCGGTCTCAGCGATGGCGCTACATTCGCTACGCCGATGGCGGCGAAGAGTTGTACGACCACGCGAATGATCCCAATGAATGGACGAACCTTGCATCCCGACCAGGGTTTGCGGAGATCAAGACTGAACTTGCACGATGGCTGCCCGAGACGGACGCCAAACCAAAGAAGCGAAAGAAGAAATGAGTGTGACTACTAGAGGCCGTCAGAAAACCGATCCGAGTTGCTTCGCAAGCACGGCATCTGCTGCGTCTACGATTCGCAGCATCGGTCTTAGGACTGGTTCTAAGAAAGCAAAGTCACAAGCGAATCTTAGGTTCACTTGCCTGCTCTTGTTATTGATTTCATGGCCCGTCGTATGTTCCGGATCCAATTCGCCCCAGGCATCTGGCGAGACGTTGGCGACCTGGGGTTTGAATCTTCCCGACCGACCGGTTTCGCGCCGCATCAGTCAACGAAGCGAATTCAAGGGTAAGCGAACGTTCGGCAAGTTAATCGGTCCAGGGTGCATTCGTCGCGTTTGGGTCACCGGGAATTTCATCAGTCGAAAGGACATTCTTCGAGTTTACTTCGACGGCGAAACGATCCCGTCCGTCGAGGCCCCGTTGCCCGATTTTTTCGGCCTCATGCACAATTTGACCCAACCGGGCAAGAACTATCAGATCAATACCCCTTTTCTCGCTGTAAAGCCCAAACTAGGGATGACGTGTTCCATTCCGATGCCCTTCGCCAGGAGTGCACGATTTGAGATTGAATCACCGGAGGGCTGTATCGTTTATTTGATGGTCGACTGGCACGAGTACCCCGACCAGCAATTGACCGAGAAGATGCGATTTCGAGCACGCTGGCGTCGTGAGGCTCCGGTAAAGGATTTTGCGGACGACTATATCATCGCTGATGCGGATGGCCCGGGTAGACTGATTGGGTTTGTTTACGCTGTTGATATGCTGGAAAGTCGGCACAAGATGAGATGGAGTCATGGTGGCGCGGACAATATCTATATCGATGGCATGGGGGACCAACCGTCGTTTCTGCGCGGCATAGGCGGTGAAGACGTATTCGGAGCATCTCATGGAGGAGGCGATTACGTGGCGCAATCGTCCCTGTATTCGGATATGCCGTACTACATTCAAAAAGATGCGACCGGTGATCGCCAGAAACTGGTGGGCTATCGCTTTTTTGCCCACGACGCGATCCACTTTTACGAATCATTGCATCTTCGGTTTGGAGCGCGAGCGCACGATGTTTCCTCGACCGTGTATTGGTATTCCGAGAAGCCCGTTAGGCCGTATTTCAAGATGCCGCCGGTCAAACAGCGTTTGCCGCAAACCAAAATCCTCAGAGGTGAATACGACATTCCCTTGCCGGATTGCGGGTCCTGGTGGTTGGCGGGGCCATTCGGGAAAGTAGAGCACTTGCCCAAAAGCGATGGAAGGTTTGACCCCCAAAAACCGTTCATCGACCGCCCCTGGAATAAACGCAGTTCCATCCGAGGGTTCGTTGAGTTTAATCACGTTTTACGTCCCAAAGCATCCAACGCCAATTCTCCTACGTTAGACGGATGGGCGGTTGCAGTAAGCAAACTGCAAGCTCCGAAGGAAATGACCGTTGATGTCCGACTGGCCTGGGATGATCACTTGATCCTCAAAATCAACGACGATCCACCGATTGACCTCGGCTCTCAGCCCTACATCCGCGCCAGAAGTGTGAAAGTCAAGCTTCGTAAAGGCACGAACGAAGTGCAGGTGTGGTTGACCAACCGAGTTGGTGTGACTCGCGGTGCGTGGAATTTTGCGTTTCGTGCGACGACACCAGAGGGCATCATCGTTCACCCGAAAGCCGAATAACCTGAAGACGCTTGCCCGAATCACTCCTGTTCCCATTGGAGAAGCTCTAAAAGAGGAACAGGAACGCGTACGGCGGATGTTGGAAGCACAAGAAAAGAAGCCATTATATCGATTTTCCCCTCTTTCATTCAGAAAAGAGAATAGCCATGTCAAACCAGGTTCAGCTTGTTCGTCGGGCGGTCGCATCCGTGATCGCTTGCAGTCTGCTGCCCGGTTTCACCGCGGCCATCCATGCTCAGACAGTGGACCCTCAATCCGTGTTGGGCGACACCACAATGCCGTCCCCGGAAGATGGTTCGCAAAGGTTCCCTTATGGAATTACGGGGAAGACGCCTCCTTCCCTGATCAAAATCAACTTCGAAGGACAAAAGCCTTACCACAAGCACCGCATCAATCTCAGGCTCTTTCAAGGCTGCCCCCAGGTGGAAATTTCCGAGGGCGGCAGACTCTGGGCAACATGGTTTGGCTCCAACGTTCAGGCCGAACGAGCTCCGTTCCACAATGACCAGTTCTCGGTCATATCGACCTCGGCAGACGATGGCAGGACCTGGAAAGAAGTCTTCGTCTTCGACCCGAGCGAACTCCTCGGCGGGGGCGCTTCCGACCCGATGCTGTGGAAGGATCCCAGGGGTAATATTCGCTTCATCGGCCTCAGAAACATCGATTTCAAAGGCCGGGACGAATTCGCCTCCTCCGCGTGGGAATTCACCATGCTCGATCCGGAGAACGAACACACCGCCTGGACCGCGCCGCGCCTGCTTGGAAACAAGAACATCTCCGTCATGAAGCCGCTCATTTTTCCGGACGGCACGATCATGCGCTCGATGGACGACTTCAAGCTTGTCGGCAAGCCCGACAAGGTGAGAATTCGCTTTCTGAAAGAAGACACTAACGGCAAGCCGATCTTTGTTTCCGCTTTGCCCGTGGATGACGACGCGGTTTTTGCCGAGCAGATGCCGATCATCCGAAAAGACGGCAGCCTCTTCACTTTTTACCGGGCCAAAAAGGGACAGAAATTCGCCGAATCCTTCGACGGCGGCAAGACCTGGAAGCTGGGCGGCTACTACCCGATGCAGTTCTCGATCAACACAAAGTGCATCCTCAAAACACTCCCTTCGGGACGAGTCCTCCTGGTCGCAAACGACGTCCAGATGAAAGAGAAAGACGGCAAGAGAACGTTCTACTATACCGACGAGAATGGAAAAGAACGCGTGCTTGAAAAGTACAAGACAGCGCGCACCCGCATGACGGCCTACTTGAGTGACGACGACGGCAAGACATTCCCACACAAACTGCTTTTGTGCGATGACGGACAAATCAGTTATCCGTCGGCCGCGCTGGGGAAAAACGGGGCAATCTACATCGTCTACGACCAGGGACGCGGCACGATAGGCCAGCACACCATCTTTCTGTCGAAGATGACGGAAGAGGATATCCTTGCGGGCAAACTCGTCAACGGCGTTAGCTTCTTGAACAAAATCGTAAGCCGCCCCAGCGACCAAGGCGGCGGGCGCCGCGAGGGCGACACAATCTAAGGAACGGGGGAGAAGCAGTCGCGGAACTCGTCAAGACTTTCGTCGACGCGCACACCTGCCGAAAGTCTTGACGACTTCCGCTACCGCTTAATCGAGAACCAGAATCTGTCATGTTCAACTATCTACGATCGTTCCTCGTGCCTAACGAAAGTCTTGACGACTTCCGCTACGGATTGCTCATTGCCTTGCTTCTGGCGCCTGGAATTGCGCCCGGCAACGAACCCGATTACACGGGCGACGTGACAGACGTCCGCACAATCCGACGAGTCGAGCAGCATTCACAGGCATGGCGCGTTTGGCAGCCGTTCATCATTCAGGGAGACAAGAAGAATCAGCTCCTCGTCGCATTCGGAGCAATGAGAAATGGCAAGAAGGACATGGGTGATATCTTTGCCACACTTTCCAGAGACGACGGCGATACATGGGAGGAACCCGTCGCTGTTTTTGATCACACGCAACGACAGGGCGCGATTCAGTTCGCCTATGCCAATCCGGTGCTGTATCGCGTGCCGGGACAAGCTGTGATCTGGTGCTTCGCGATGCGGTGCTCGATTGCCCAACGCAACAGCGAGGAATCGCAGCTTGCGGCCGCGTTCACGGCTGATGGCGGGCGATCGTGGACACCGGTTGAACTCGCCATGCATTACACCGGGCCACTGATTCTGAATGCCTCGCCGGTGAAGACAAAGATCGACGGCAAGACACGCTTCCTGCTCCCCGCACACCGAAACACTTTGGCCGCTGATCCACGCGGCTCACGCGACCACTTTGTCCTCAGCAGCACCAGTCTGCTGGAGTGGAAATTGGAAGCCTTCATTCCACAACCGACCGACTCCAGGGTGTTCCTTCACGAGGGCAACATCGCTCCCGGCGACAACAAGGGCGAACTGAAAATCGTGATGCGGACGGCCAACTACGACGAAACGGACCTGACAACAGATCCGCCACGAGCGTATTCCAGCGTCAGCACCGACGGAGGCCAAACATGGTCCGAAGCTCGCCCCGAGCCCGAACTACACAACGCCAAATCGAAGGGGTACTTCGGTCGCTCAGAAGATGGCACACATCTCTACGTCTACAACGACGGCCCGGCACAACGTGACAAGGCACCTGGTTTTCCCAACGGCGGGCGCACGTCACTGCGATACAAGACCAAGCCACCGGGCGACAACTGGAGTGAGGAAAAAACGTTCTATCACGCCGGCATCAAGAATTCCTATCCAACACTGTGCGAAGTCGCACCGGGTGACTTTCGCTGCGTTTGGGACAGCGGAACGGCTGACACGACGCGAACACACATTCATTTTGGCAAGCTGAAGATCACGCCATGACGCCCTCCGAGTTGCGAGAATGTCTGCATGAGGGACGGAAGGTCTTTGGCACGCTGATTGTGTCGCCATCACCACGCTGGCCTGAAGTTGTCGCGAAATGCGGCCTGGACTTCGTGTTTATCGACACCGAGCACATCGCTCTGGATCGAGCTCAATTGAGCTGGATGTGCCAGACCTACAACGCGCTCGGCATTCCGCCGATCGTCCGAATTCCGTCACCGGATCCACATACCGCCACGATGGTGCTTGACGGTGGTGCCGCGGGAATCATCTCGCCATACGTCGAATCCGTTCAGCAAGTCGAGGCACTGCGAGGTGCCGTTAAATTGCGGCCCATCAGAGGCCAAATGCAGCAGGCAATGCTGGCAGGCGAAACCGTCGGTCCAGAGCTGGAACACTACATACGCGAGCGTGCATCGAAGCGACTTCTGATCGTCAATATCGAAAGCACGCCAGCAATCGAAGCTCTCGATGGCATTCTGCAAGTTCCCGATCTCGACGGAGTGTTGATCGGGCCTCACGATCTCTCCTGCAGCCTCGGCATTCCTGAGCAGTACGACCACCCGGACTTTCTTAACGCGTGTGAAACGATCTTCAACAAGGCGCGCAAGGCCAGCGTGGGTGCGGGCATTCACTTCTGGGGTGAAGTGCAGCAGCAGAATCGTCTGCTGAAACTCGGGGCGAACATGCTGATCCACAGTGCGGACATCAGCCTCTTTCAAAAACACTTGCAATTAGAGTTGGCTGCCATCAAAACGGCAGCCGGGCTTACAAGAGAAGACACTGCAATCTCCGCTCCCGTTATCTAATAGATGCTGCAGGAATCATCGCGATGAATCGAATCGTTCTACTATTTGTTTCACTAATGATCGTCATGGCGACTTCGTCCCGGGCGGACGCGGAGCATCACAACATCGTTTTGTTTCTGATCGATGACCTCGGTTGGATGGATCTGGGGTGCCAGGGAAGCACTTACTACAAGACGCCCCACATCGACGAGCTGGCCGCCGAAGGCGTTCGATTCACCGACGCTTATGCCGCGTGCGCTGTTTGTTCCCCAACACGAGCCTCGATTCTCACGGGCAAGTATCCAGCCCGATTGCTGTTGACCGATTGGTTGCCGTCAGGACGTTGGGATCCGAACGCAAGACTGATCGAAGGGCGTAAGATTCGCGGACTGCCCGTCGAAGAATTCACGTTGGCAGAGGCTCTACGCGACGTTGGCTATCAGACGATCCACATCGGCAAATGGCATCTCGGTAGCGAACCTTTCTGTCTTCCCGAGCATCACGGATTCGACATCAACATCGCCGGCAACGCCCACGGCGCACCCGGGCAGTACTTTTTTCCGTATCAAGGCAACTGGTCGATTCCGACAACACCGCACCGAGCTAAATGGAACGTGTTGCCCGATGGCCAGGCCGGTGAGTACCTAACCGACCGGCTCACGGACGAAGCCGTCGGACTGATCGAGCAGTCTGGTGAGAAGCCGTTCTTTCTTTACTTCCCGCACTATGGAGTGCATTCACCACTCCAGGCACCGGAGAAACTCACGAAGAAGTACGAGCGAGTTCCCAAGGCGAAGCGTCAGGGCAAACCAGTGTACGCGGCGATGGTCGAGAGTATCGATGACAGCGTCGGCCGAGTGTTGAATGCACTGCGAGCTTCGGGGAAAGACGACAACACCGTTATTATCTTCACCTCCGACAACGGTGGCTTCTACAAAGCCACAAGCAATGCGCCGCTGCGAGCCAACAAAGGTTCCTATTACGAAGGCGGCATTCGCGTTCCCTTGATCATCAAATGGCCGGGTGTTTCACACGCTGGCAGAGTGATTCACGAAGCGGTCATCAGCAACGACCTCTATCCGACTTGTCTGTCTGCCGCCGGAGTCGAACTGAATCCGAACCAGCACATGGATGGAGTCAACTTGAAGCCGTTGCTCAGTGCAACGGAGGATCTTCCACGCGAATCGCTGTTTTGGCATTTCCCCCACTACAACAAGCATCCCTCCAGCCATCCTTCGAGCGTCATTCGCAAAGGAGACTGGAAGCTGATCGAGTCATTCGATCCTGCCACGGTCGAACTCTACAACTTGGGCCAAGATCTTGGAGAAACGACCAACCTCGCCCAATCAGAGCCAGCTCGACGCAATGAGCTCTTGCAGGAACTTGATGCCTGGCGTGTCGCTGTGGGAGCGGAACGAATGAAACCGAATCCTGATGCTGCCTCCAAGGACAATCGCGAAGACACGACTGCGCGGTGACAATGGCATGTATCAGAATCCATCGCGGTACAAGGAAGAGTCCCTTGTCTATTGTTCTGATCGGGGCTGTGTCGAACGGCTCATGTGCTCGCGGTTTGCGCGTGAAGACATAGCAAAAGGAACTGACAGAGGTACGAAGATACAAAGCAAAGGCCGAACTCATCGTGACTTTGTGGCCTCGTGCGAAGTCCAAAACGCGACACTCATCGAGCCTGACGACCGGAGATCCCTGACGTTGACGAAGTCAAGAAAGAACGTCCTGCCTATCCAGCGGGAGACACCATGATTCGAATCTATCCACTCCTCTGCTGTGTTCTATGCATGCCTGCGATTCACGCCTCTGCGGAAGAGCCGCTGTCGGTTCCCGACGGAGCTGGGCAGTTGGAAACAGCACCAGTGCTTGTCCGAGGTGGTGTCGATGAAGATGGTCGAGAGTACTACGTCAACGGGCAACCCGCGAAGAATGGCAAGCTCATCCTTACGGCGAGCAACGGTTTCTTCACGCCGGGCGTTTGTCGGGCATCCGGGGAGTCTTCACTGCCGAAGACGGGTGACGACGGGCTCATCGCTCCCAATTACGCGATTTTGTCGAACTGGAAGAAGACCGACGGGACGATTCGTTGGCATCTTTGGCTGGCCAGGCCGGGGCAGGTTCGACTCAACGTGCATCTGAGTGTGGTCGAGAAAGCGGCTGGATCTAAACTGAGCGTCTCATTTGGTGGTGTCACTCAAAAAGTGAAGACGGTCGCCTCTCGCCCCAACCAGCCAGAGCCGTGGAATCTGGCGTTTGAAGTTGATGAACCCGGTGAGCACACATTCGAGATGGCGGCCCTGACGATCGCCAACTCACAGACAGGAGTGGGCGAACTCCATCGCGTCGACGTGCATGGACCTGCCGTGGAGGACTCACAGTTGCTGAGGGCACGATGGCGACCCGCGGCAGTACATGGCGGGTATGCCTCAACGAAGATCGACCAAAGCCGCATGTGGGTGATGGCCACGCGGAGCACGTCGAATTCCAGCAGTTACTCACCGATCACAACGCCGTTTGGTTACTACGGGACTTCGTTCGATGCCAGCGGTCGCTCGGTCGGCGGATTCAACTTTTCGATGTGGGCGGCCAGACGGGGAGGTGAAGCACCTCCTCTGAAGCAGATGCCGCACCTGCTAGCAGCGGGCTCGCCCAGCGCGGAATTCAGCGGCTTTGGGCACGAGGGTTCGGGAGTGAAGCTCCGAGGCTGGACGCCGATGCCCGACAGGCCCGTAGTCTGCGTGCAGGCGTTGCGCGTCGAGAACGACGGAGACTATCAAACCTACTATGGCTACTTTTGGGACCATCCCACGAAGCAGTGGAAGCTCTACGCCGTTGGCCGCAAGTGGGGCAGCGGCAAGCCCATCAGGCACCTGCAACCCGGTTCCTTCTGTGAAGTCCCCGGTCCGCCGAACGTTCAGCGTACCGGTGATGTGCCTCGGGAAGTCCGTCGCCTCGGTTGGTTCCGCGATGAGTCGTCCGGACGTTGGGAGCCGATGGATCGTTTTCTTTGCAGAGGAAAGGGTGTGCTGAACAAGTCCTGGTTTTTGAGCGGCGACGGTGAATTCGTGATGCGAACAGGCGGAATGCGGTATTACGCGTTCAATAGTCCGCCGGTCGCACAGACGACCATGCCTTTGCCAGAGTATCTCAGCCCGGAAGCGACCGAGCAGCTCCAGCGATTGCCCGCAGAGTTTGGTGAGGTCGATGCTGTGGAAGTGACGGACACAACCGTTAACCTGGACATCGTCATGAAGCGTGCCGGCACCAGCGCGCGAGCCGACATCTATTATGGGGAGAAGGATTGTCTCACCTTTGCGAAACGCGAGCTACATGCGACCGAACGCGGCTCAGCAGTCAGCAGATCCACGCAGGCTGAAGATCGCAGCTGGTCGAAGCAGGTTTCGATCGCTTCGTTGAAAGACGGCAAAAACCGCATCACGATCACAGGTCTGAAGCCAGGCACGACCTGGTTCTACCGGATCCTCGTGACGAACGACGAGGGCAAGCTGTGGACATTCGAAACTCACAACTGCAGAACCAGCGACACCGCTGTTTCTGGATCATGACTACAGAGAACACAGTGATGTCCGAACGCCCGCGACATTGACCGGCGACACGCAAACTTTCGCCTAGGCCTTGGCGATTTACAATCTGAGACTTCCTGGCGTTAGACTACTTTCATCGTATCACGGCAAGAGCCACGGAATCCAATCCCGGTAGGTATCGAAATATGTTCCGATGCAGCGTAATGCTCATGGCGCTGTCCACCTGTGCCTGGGCGCATTCAGCCACCCTTTCGGGTCTGGTCATGGATGGGAGCAACGGCGTTCCTCTCGAAGGTGCAACCGTCACACTGAAAAACGCCGGACTTTCTGTGACGACTGACGTGGAGGGGCGCTATCGATTCGATGGGGCTTCAGCGGATGAGGTTACATTCAGCAAAGTTGGTTATGACTCCATTTCGCGAAACATCGAGTCGAATGGCGGAACTGCAAATGTTGTACTTACTCTTGCGGGGAAGGTGACCTACGTCTGTACGACAGCGGACGCGAAAGGCAGATGGCAAATCGCCCGGACTGTGTATGATCCTGAGACCAAGACATCGGATATCACCTACCTGACCGACACCACGCAGTGGAACTTCAAGCCCAATTTCAGTCCTGACGGCAGCAAGATCACATTCTTCAGGCGCTATGCGGCCGGCGGGCCGTGTTGCGATACTTGGCTATCTTCCATTTGTGTAATGAATGCCGACGGCAGCGGCCTCCACGAAATCATCGCCGGTGAAGAGAGCTTCAACACTGAACCCTACTGGACACGTGACGGGTCGGAGCGGGTTAGCTTTAACCGAATGAATGTGAAAAATCGCGGGCCTCACTGGAACAGTTTTGATGGGCAGCCTGGTGCGGAGCGCAGGATAGCCCCTTGGGGCTGGGTCAACCCACACTTGGCAGATGGACGCGTCTTTATTCAACGCGGTGGACAGAGCTTTCTTGCCACGCCGACCGATGGTGGCAAAGCTAACTACGTCAAGGTCCAGCGCTCTGACGACAAGTTCATTCACAAGATCGCACTATCCCGAGACGAAACGATGATCGCCTATCAGAAATGGGTCGACTCAAGCCACAACATGTACAAAGGCGGAGTGATGGTCTATGCGAAGTTTGATGCCTCTGTGCCTTCCATTACCGACGAAGTGGTCTTCGATGAATTAGATCCGTCCACCCAGGCTTGGTATGTTTCAATCTCAACCGACAACAGGTTTCTGCTCTTCGCAAAGGACGGAGCGATCATGCAGCATGATGTGGCAGAGGGAACGGTGATGAAGGTGTCGGCGGATTCAGATCCTTACAAGGCGTATCCTACTTACACGACATTTTCAAAGTGAGTAAGGTCCCTTCATTCCGGCGACGTCAATTCCAGGTCACGATTGCAAGCCATGGGCTCGTGAAGTCAGAACGTTCATTGCTCGATGCACCAGTTCAGAGTCGCTCGACGCAATACAGATGTTTTGCACCTCGGAGAAACAATTGCCCATCGGCCAAGGCCGGCGACGCGTCGAAGCGATCGTCAAGTTGATTCGATGCGAGGACTGTGAAATCGGCGGATCGCTCCAGCACCAACGTCGTTCCGTTACGACCAGTGATGTAGACGCGTCCTGAGGCGCCAACCGGCGATGCGTAGATGTTGGAAAGCTGACCGATCCGCTCGGGGCCGAAAACGGTCTCACCCGTTTTGGAGTCCACGCAGGTGAGAATCGACTGGTTCGATTGGTTGTAGAAGAGCAAGCCATCATAAAGAAGTGGCGATGGGATGTAGGGTGTGCCGCGGTCCCGCTTCCAGAGGATCTTTTCGCTACCAGTGATATCTCCTGTTTCAGTGAGGGGAATTGCCATCGCGGCGTATCCCTGGTAACCGCTCATGCAAATCACGTAATCACCATCGATGACTGGACACGGGGTAACGTTGCCGGTCAGTCCGCCGCATTGCCAGATAATCTCGCCTGAATTGAGATCGTAGCTGCGGACAGCACCCGAGGCCGCGGTGATCACTTGTGTCTTCCCGCTATGCTCGATCACTCTCGGTGTTGCCCAGGCGTTGTCTTCATCTCGCTCGCGTTGCCAGAGGGTGTCTCCCGTCTTACCGTCTAGCACTTCGATGGAGCTTTGGCCTGCGTGATCACGCACAATCACAAGTTTGCCATCATGCAAAACTGGGGAACAGCCCTCACCGAGACTGGAACCAACTTTGGCTTCGCCCAGATCTCGCTGCCAGAGCTTGTTGCCGTCGAGGTCATAGCAATAAAGACCGGCCGATCCGAACCAACAGTACAGGTGTTGGCCGTCCGTCGTGGGCGATGCCGACGCAAAATCATTGTCATTATGTGCGCCTTCGTGCGGGATCTTCTTTGTTGCCGTTCGTCGCCACAATTCCTTGCCGCTCTCGCGATCGAGGCACACAACTACGAATGCGTGTTCAGTGTTCGGGCGTTTGATATCGAAGAAGTTGGTCTTCGGTTGATCCTTAGGATCGGGAATCGACGTATCCTTCACGCCCGTATCGATCGCCGTCAATAAGAAGACTTTGTCATTCCAAATGATTGGCGTCGATGTTCCTCGTCCATCGATCGCAACCTTCCACTTGATATTCTTGTCTTCGCTCCATTCGATTGGCGGATTCGCCGTTCGCGAAACGCCCGTTGCTTCGGGGCCTCGCCACTGGTGCCAGTTTTCTTCCGGGGAACCAGCAACGGAGAGTGAATGCGACAGGGATAGCAGGGAAAACGAAAGCGATATGAAGAATGATTTCATGGTTTCATTTCGTTGAAGTGCAACTCGTCAAGAGTCATGGGCTTGTTTGATTTCGAGTGCGGTCGGTGAGTCGCAAGTCTCTGCAACTTTCGTCATGTGATAGCCAACGCACCATTACTCGTTGCAAAGCTGTCCGCCTCAACACCCATGCGTTGCAGTAGAGTCACAAACAAATCGCAGAGCGGAGTGTTACGTTTTTTGTCATGCGCGACGTAACGTCCGTGTTTGTAGCCGCCACCGGCGAGGATGATCGGAAGATTCGTCGGATCGTGAGCGTTCGCATTGCCCAGATTGCTGCCGAAAAGCACGGCCGTTTCATCCAGGAGTCGTTCCCCGTGTTCCGATCGTTGTCCTAGTTGTGTCAGCAAGTCCGAGAATTCTGCGAGGATTCCGGATTCGATGATTTTTAACTGGGCGATTTTGCTGGGATCCTGGCCGTGATGGGACAGCGGGTGATGCTCCCCTTGGACACCGGGGATGTTTGGAACACCGTGATCAGCCTGAATCATCAGGCTGATCACGCGCGTTGAATCGGTTTGCAGCATCAGTGGAATCAGGTTCATCAACGCTCGAATGCGACCGAGCAATTCGGATGATTCGACAATGTCCTTCGGAACTTCGACTTTCACTTCAGGCTTTGGGCGATCCAGCCACGCCTCGGATTCAGCCAGTTCTTTCTCAGCAGTGCGGATGGCGGCGAAGTATTCATCCAATTGCTTCCGATCACCGCCACTCACTCGTTGATTGAGCGTCTTAGTTTGATCGCCAACGGCATCTAGAATGCTGCGACCGTCCGCGAGTCTCTGCCTTTGTCGCCGCTGTTCTTCCGGGCTTCCGGCCAGGAATAACTTCGCAAACACCCGCGATGGGCGATTATCGGCTGGCAGCATCACGCCATTGCTGTTGTATGACTGACTTTCCCGCGTGTTGCTTCCTAGCGTGATCGACGGAAACCTCGTGGTGTGACCCAGGTGCATCGCTGCCACCTGATCAACAGAAACCGTATTCTTGAAACCTCCCAGCCCGGGATTGATCGCCGCCGTCAGGAAAGTCATCTCAGTATCGTGCGGCTCCTTGCCATTCTGGTCCGGATGTGACAGGCCGGAAAACAGGGTGAAGTCACTTCTGTGTTCCTTGAGCAGTTCGAGGTACTCCGTGCTTTCGTAGTCGTTTCCGGGCGTCTTCGGGAACAGCGACGGAGGATACAAACCGAGGGCATTGCAAATCAGTACCATGCGTTTTGGCTGTTCCGCACGTTCAAACCCGAAGACAGGATTCATCACGTCCAGCAGCGGCAACGATAATGCTACGCCGGATGCTCGCAGTACCGTGCGTCGTGAAATTGGCGTGTGCATTGTTCCTCCTACCGGTGCTGAAACATCCGGCTGCTGACAACCTCATAAATCAATCGGCGCAACGGGTAATCTTCCACTTCGTGACGGTGCAGAATTGCTTCCACTTCCTGCCGGTCCGCGAACTGGATTTCAGCTCCGGTGGCGAAGGTGATCAACAGGGACACGAGATTTCGTGCCACCTGCTCCTTCGACTTCATCAGGTGCTGCTTGAAGTCACGAATGCCGGTGAACGTGAATCCGTCGTCCATTTGACCGCCACAGTCAACCCGCCGGCCAGAATCGTAGTCTTTATGCAGGAATCGAAGCCCGTCGTCGGCGGTCCGTTTGACGCCTTTGCTGATGCGGTAACGAGTGCGAAAGGTGCCGACGGGGTCGAAACATTCCAGCGCGAAGCCCGGCGGATCAATCCTGTGGTGGCAAACGGCACACGCTTCGACGGATTGATGTTTCTCCAGGGTTTCTCGAATGGTCGTGGCGCCACGTGTGTCAGGTTCGATGGAACCGGCACCTGCCGGAGGCGGGCTGGTTGGCAAGCCAAGCAGAGTCGTGAGAACGAAATTGCCGCGTTTGACGGGCGTCGTGACGGTGCCGTTGGCCGTTACTTTGGAAATCGATGCGTGAGTCAGGATGCCGCCCCGGACACTGTTCGTATCCAGCATGACTTTTCGCATCTCTTCGCCTTTGACTCCGTCAATGCCGTAGTGTTCGGCGAGTTTCCGGTTGAGGAACGTGAAGTCAGAATCGATGAGATTGGCGATGCTGAGGTCTTCGTCGATGAGATGTCGGAAGAGGAGCCGCGTTTCGGCCAGCATGGCACGACGGAGGACGTCGTCGTATTCCGGGTACATATACTTGTCAGGCGTGGTGGCGTCGATCAGTTCCAGATCCAGCCATTGGTCAAGGAACTCGTTGATGAACCGTTCTCTGCGCCCGTCGGACAGCATGCGGCTGACCTGAGCATCCAGTGTTTTGGTGTCGGCGAGTTTTCCGTCACTGGCAAGTTGAATGAGTTCCCCATCAGGAAGGCTGCGCCAGAGGAAATATGACAATCGACTGGCGAGTGCATGATCAGTCAGTGTTGAATCTTCTGGCCGCGTTTCGTTCGTCAGAAACAGCGTATCGGGCGAAATCAGAATCGCTCGTAGCGAAACGCGAGCGCTGGCGAGGAATCCGCGTTGTGCTGTGAGAGTCGGCACAGAGAGATTGGTGTAGTACTCGATCTCTTTATCTGTCACCGGACGTCGGAAGGCTCTCGGTGCGAGTGCTGCGACGGCATCACGAATATGTTCGTAATGAGACTTTGTCGTCACCGGTTTGTAGTAGCGACCGTTTGCAGCAGTTTCCCACTGGACGCCGGGGAACAGAGCTCGCGTTCGCTGCGGGGGCCATGTGGGTTCGAGCGGACCTTCGACGAGCACCCTGCGGACGCGCACGCCTTCTCCTTTGAACTCGCTCGCGGGCTGAGAGTTGTAAATGACTTTCCCGTCAGGCGCTGGTTCGAGTTCGTCGGCGCTGACGTAGAAGTAGTCGTCGGGGCGAAGGTATTTGATCGTTGAAACCGTGCGGAGTTTCTCGTCGACATCCCAGGCCGCAAACAGTTCGCTGTCGCCCTGGACGTCGTTTTGGCGCCTGAGGCTCATCGTGACCGAGGTCCTCGGCTGATACGCCGAACCGGTGACCGTGATGCGGTATCGGCCGGCGACGGGAATCCGCAGTCCGTTGTGGTCGCTGCGCAGGTTATAGTTCTGACCGCGAAACATGATGAGATCGTCTCCGTCCCGGAAGACCGTACCACCACCTCGGATGACGGGCCGTTCGAACCACATCTGCATGAAACGCGAATTCGGATAATCAAGTTCGCGCGACATCGGCGGCTTTGGCCCTAGCTGAATGGCCTCATCTAAAGCCGCATCGGCCGCGGCGAGAAATCCTCTAACATGGACGCTCGACATGTCCTGCTTTGCCGCATCAACATCGAAGGCTCCGGCCTTGTTCTCCGGCGGAAGGAACTTCGCGATCTGGCCGCCAACCCCAAGCAGATCGTGCAGCGTGTGTTCGTATTCAAGTCGACTGAGTCGTCGTGACGGAACTCGACCGTGCGCTGCTTGCTGGCGGCGATTGACCTCAAAGAGCTCCTTTTCAAGGAAAGTCAGCGCGGCAGCTTGCGTTCTCGCATCGGGGCGAGGTTCCGATGCCGGTGGCATTTCTCCGTCCTGAATACGGTCGAAGACGGCGACCCACGTACGGAACGTGTCGGCGTCTTCGAAGTCCCGGTCGAGCTTCGTGAAGTCGAGGCGGGTGTCCGTATTCTCGTCGTGGCAGGCCATGCAAGACGATTCGATCAGCGGTTGGACTTCATCCGCCTCTGTTGGTTGAACGCAGGCCAACAGCGCTACAATCAGCACAAAACGGCTACCGGCAGGTATCTGAAGGACGCGACGGACGATCATTCGTCGGAGCTGCTTTCTTTGTGGGAACTGACCGACTGAATGTAGGCAAGCAGATCGTAAATCTCGGCTTCAGAGTATGTATCAAGCAGGCCCTCAGGCATCGTTGAGATATCAGCAACCTTTCTGGACTCGATCGCGGACTTCTCGATCAACTCGATCTTATCCGGTTTAAGTAGGTTTGGAATGAAGCGGATAGAATCTTCAGTCTCTTCAATCACCAAGCCAGTGAGTAGACGACCGTCATCCACCAAAATCAACTGAGTTTGGAATTCCTTGTGGATCTCGCTTGAGGGTTTGACGATCTGCTGTAGCAGTTTTGAACCTTGGAATCGTTTGGTGACGTCCGACAGGTCTGGGCCGAGTTTCTTTTCGCCCGGACCGATGTTGTGGCAGCGACTACAGGTGGCCTGTTCGAATATCACGCGCCCTCGTTCCAGGTTTCGGTCGCCCAATCGGTCGGGGGCTTCGCCGAAATAGTGATGCTGCCACTTCTTCACGAAACGACGCTCCGACGGCACGTCATTGTTGATAACGTGGTCGATGATTTTGACGAAGAACCGCCCATCGTTGCGGCGGTCCGGGTAAGCCTGACGAAACTCGTGCCAAAGAGAACCTGCAAGATTGCGTTTGTGTTGCGGAAACGCGGCCATCCGCGTATCGACGTATTCTTGGTGAGGCATTTTCTTATACGCTTCAGGCAGCGGTGACGCGTCGATCTTTGCGAACAGTTCAGACCGCCCCGGACTCACCGACGGTTTGACCTTGGGTGCGTTGGCAAGGTTGCCGATGTCGTGATTGCCGTCATAGTGCTTTGGTGTGAGCTTGATGCCTCCGGTCTCGGGAAGCTTTTTCGGCAAAGAAATGCGAATCACAGCACCAACACCCCGCTCCATATGGCGTGCTGGGCCTGACGTGCTCGTCCAAACATTGCCGTCATCATCAAACTCGATCTCACGAGTGTAGGAAACTCGCGTGGGCAGACGGTATTCGACCAGAATCTCAGTCTTTGGATCGAATCGATTGATCGTGTCGTTACCGGTGCCGCACACCCAAACGACGCCATCTTTGTCGACATTCAACGCGTACGGAATCTGGTTTGCGGCATCGGGCAGCTCGTAGACCGTCCAGTGTTCGGTGTCGGGATTAAACTTCGCAAAGACGCCGGAACCAAAACCTGGCACCCAAACCATACCGTCGGGTGCGATGTGCAAACGACGAGGGCCTCGGAAGGGCGGGTTCCATTCTTTGATGTCGCCGTCAGGGGCGGTCGGATCAATGCGACCGATGCGGTTGCCATTCAGCTTGGAATACCAAATGGTGCCATCCACGGGTGAGTAGTCGATTCCATAGGGCGTGATGCCTCGCGATTCGCCTCGACCTGCACCCATGGCCTGGCCGGCGCTTAGCAGCTTGTATTCTTTCACTTCATGTGTTTGCGGGTGGATCCAGAAGCAAGAATTTGAACCGGCGTCGGTGTACCAGATCAGGCCTTCGGGATCTTTCGGGTTGATGCGCAGGGTGTGTGGATAACCGCCGCGGCGCTTGGGAGCCTCCGCGCTGCTATAGGTTTCAAATTTCCGAGTCGTGACGTCGTAACGCACCATCTGGCCGGTCGCACACATGGTGGTCCACATGCTGCCATCGTTGGCGGTTTCGATCGAATGCGGACCGTAAGTGCCACGTGGGTATTGCTGTGCTCGCTGCTCTCCGGTTCTCGGATCGAGGACAAGCAGTCGATGCTGACTGATGTTGACGGCGTAGACGTTGCCATCCGGGCCGAGCTCCAGGTCGTGGAAGGAACCTTTCAACGGCTCATCCAGTTCCCACATGGTGATGGTAGCAGCTGCAGCCGAACCGGTTGGCGCTGGCGGTGGTTCAAAGGTCGGCCAGTTCTTGACGGCGTCGTCTTTGTACGTCTCCATCAGACGCTGAACGATGGAGTCCTGCGTGTGCGGGTAAAGACCGCCAAAGCCGTCCATGCGCCGAATCATGGTTTCCCAGTCGACCGGCTCTTCGGGCGTGCGAAACCCAAGAGACCCGATCTGGTGACAGTAAGAACACATCATCTTGAAATTCATACGGTCCCGCGGATCGTCGAATTTCAACATGCTGAACGCGCTGCTGGCAGGACGCTGCAGTTCGAGTTCTTCGCCTTCTGCAGGACGGGTTTTGATCGTAAGGTCGTCGGTTCCGGGAGTAACATCGGATCGCCACTCGTCTGCAATTCCCATTAGTCGCGTTCGCACATGGTGATTCACGCTGCGAAGCCCGTTGATGCTGAATGTGCCATCAGCTCCGGTAAAGACCGACGTCCACTTGCGGTGTTCGTCATCAATCGCCGAGACCATCACCCCCGCGACTCCGTTGCCGGATCCATCGAGGATCTTGCCAGCGATGGCGCTGCCGGTCGACTCGACCGCCGAAGCGGCTGTACATGACAGGAGCAGAAAGATAGACGCGATACACGCGGAAGTACGCGGTGGTTCATTGTTAGTTGGTTGACAGTTCATTCAATATCTCCGGTCGTGTCCAACACGGTGGCGTTCAGGATGAGTGGGCGGAATTCAGTATCTGGCACGTCGCTGAGTGTTCGCAAAAACGCGAGCATTCGATCAACGGTTGGTCCATCGATTGAAACTTCTTTGTGGGCTTCCGAGTCCAACGATTTGCTCAAATGCTTTCGAGTGTAAGTGCGGTTTCGCAGCGTCGGTACGGAGAGGTCGCGGTGCACATGCCCTAAAGCAGGAAGGTGATGGCAGGTGAAGCAACTTTCGGAACCTGTCCCGATCCCGGCGGCAAGCTTGAAGCCTTCGTAAGCATCCCGCTTCATGGTCGGAGGCAGTTTGATTTGAACTCGGCCTTCCTGATTGGCGAGTCGACTTTCGATTCTTGACGCAAGTCCTGCTTGATCTTCGAGCGCTTCGACTTGAATCGGAATCCGATTCATGTAGACAAACGCATCGAATGGGGATCGATAGTCGGAGGCAAATCGATGGACAAGAGTCGTCGGTTCACGCGTTGGTGCTGGCCTGACCGATGACCAGTCAAACGCGTCATCCGAAGCACTCTTTGCGAGCTTCAGCAGTTGTGATTTCATCTTTGCGTGGATCACCGGTTCCCGAATCGCGATATTTGTTTTCTGCGATGGATCTGTTTTGAGGTCATACAATTCAAATCGAGTGAACTGCGTTTGCTTCAATCCCGGAATCCACGATTCGTGGAACTGATTCAAGCGAATGAACTGGCCACGAAGGCGCTCGGCGTCGGAATCGCGAAAGCCCTCGAAGAGTTGCTTCTCAAGGGTGGAGCTGCGAGTCTCTTCGTCAAAGATGCCTTTCTCACGGAGCAGCGATTCGATGCGATTTTTGATCTCGGCAAGAGCTGCGTAGTCCTTCGGAAGCCTGCCGTCACGGTATGCGACCATGTTGAAACGCCCGTCTCGAATGGCAACAGTGGGACCGGCAAGTGGGAGGTACCAATAGAGTGGTTGGGAGCGTTTGAAGGTCGCGTTCGAGTTTTCCTTCACCCTCCCTCCGGGCCCTCCGGGAGGGTCGGACGCGGTAGCGGCCGGGGAGGGTTGAGTGTTTCGTTTCTTGCCCTCCCCTCGTCGTCGTTCCTCCTCCTCGACCCTCCCGGAGGGAGGGTGAAATGAATAAAGCAGCGGCGAAATATCAGCTCCATCAAGATGTACGGGTGGTGGGGCGATTCCGGTGACGCCGCAAATTGTTGGAAGCAGGTCCACAAGTCCGGCCGGTTCTTCTTCAACCGTCCCGGCCGCGACCTGACTCGGCCAGTAGAAGATGCCTGGAACTCGAATGCCGCCTTCGTAGTTCGATCCTTTTGTGCCGCGAAGTGTGCCGACTCGATCTGCGCGATAGCTGCCATTATCCGATGAATAGATGATCAGCGTATTTTCCGGCTTGTCGATCTCGTGAAGTTTCTCAACAAGCCTGTTGATCGCTTGGTCGGTATTGGCGATCGTCGCGGAGTAGACCGCAGCCGGGTCACTTCGCTCGCCGTATTCGCCAACCAGATGGTCCGGAGCGGCCAGAGGCGCATGAGGTTCATGGAGCCAGACGTTCAGGAAGAATGGCCGATCATCATCTGGTCGATTCTCAAGCCACGAGATGGCTTCATCAACAACAAGGTCGCACGCATAGCCTTCGAGCGTACCAACTGCTTTACCGTTGCGAATAAAGTTGCGCGGGTTGTGGTGCGACGGCTGCGCGTTATTACCCGTTGCGAACCAGTAGTCGAAGCCGTGCTCAGCGGGTGTAGGCTTTTCCGGAAACTCGTTCGACGGAAGTCCGAGGTGCCACTTTCCGAAGTGCGCAGTTGCGTAGCCACCGCGCTGTAGTACTTCCGCGATCGTCACTTCCGCCTTTGGCAAATGGCTTCGCTGGTCATAGTCGTTGATCCAGCTGTAGATGCTAGCTCGGACGTTTGTTCGGCCAGTTAGTAGCGCTGCTCGCGACGGCGAACAAACAGCCGCCCCCGAATAGAAGTTGGTAAACCGCATCCCACCGCTTGCCAGACGGTCGAGCGTCGGCGTCCTAACAGGGCCGTCATAGCACCCGATGTCTTTCCAGCCCAGATCGTCTGAAAGTAGAACGACGATGTTGGGTGTGCGTTCACCGGCCAGCGTTGTTGTGGAAGGCAACAAGGCAATGCACACGCAGATGAGCTGCAGAGATCGATAACGCGTTTTTGTCTTCATCACTCAAAATCCAGGGTGAAGAAGAAACGCTTGTCCGGCGGCGCCACTTCCCAGGTGTGGGTGGCTACCGTCACGGCATGACCGTCCTTGCATGCTGTTAAGGCCTGAGTTGTTTGCTTGGCGTTTTGTTTGGTCACCCATGTTGCGACGAACTCAACTGCCGGAGTTCCATTCGGAAGCTTGGTTTCACTTTGCCTGAGCATCTTTGCCGTACCATTGCCGGCCCGTTTCAGCGCTTCGACGTAGCGCCGAGCGGCTTGTTCGGGATCTTCAGATTGGCTGACACTGATGGAAAGCGTGTTGAAAGCTTTTTTAGCATGGAACACATTGCCGCCAGTCGCATTCCCTCGGGCAAACTCTCCAGGGATCTGAATGGTGAAAGCTGGCTTTTTGCGATACTCGAAGCGGTAAGGCTGTCTTAATGCCGCGAGTTGAGCTTTGCTTTGCTCAGGCGTCAGGCGAACCGGTCGAGGGGCGTCTTTGCGTAGCGCGTTTTCAATCGAGGTCTTATACACCCAGGCAGTGTTGGGAGATGGTCCGTGGTCAGCGACAAAGCCACCGAAGTAGATCACCTTCCCTTTTTCAGACTCAAACGGGGAGACTTCATAGGTTCGAACCGACTGCAACGGTTTCTTCTCAACGGTGGCCGGGCCGTTCACTTCGTTCAACCAGTATTGAGCGTTCTTGTCGCGGATCGCATACATCGCGCCGGCATAAAAGCCTCCCCGGTCATTGCCTTGCCAACAAGAAAACTGACGACCACCGACCCAGCATTCGAACCCCATCAGATAGGCGGGTTCTTTGGTTGTTGGATGCAATACCGGCAGGATCTGGTTGTATCCTGCCAGCGCGTAGTAGACGGGATTGCCGGAGAGGTACTCGCTCATCAAGTCCGCGACGCACTCTTCCTTAGTGTGCAAGTATTTGCCGGTTTCATCCTGATCGAGTCGGACGACACAACTTCGGGACTTAGAGTCAGGCGCCCACACAAACAACAGAGATTCGCTCAGTCCTTCGGGATTTGGGATGACCGACAGTCCGCGAACGCCTCCCACCGGCGAGGCGACCGGGCCTTTCGATAGCTGACTCGCATCGAAGATCATCGAATGAGTCGGAGAGGGACCGTCATTCCTTCGATAGATCTTTGTTCCGCTGGAATAGACGAGCGAATCATTGGCCTCGACGATTGCGAGCGAGCGTTTGTCTAAACGCCCGGTCTCCGGAGTTTTGTCCCATCGGACTTTTCCCGGCACATCCGCATCGTAGACTCCGGTGAAGATCCCGAGCAGGCCGACGGGCAAGAACAGGCGGTCCACCCCGGTGACCCGGTCTCGATAAACCGTCATGCACCGAGTCGAGTTGTTCTCGCCGCTTTCACCTGTGCCACTGATTAAGACAGTTTTCTCCCATGTCCCTGCGTCGTCATCACGAACAAAGACATAAATGTCGGCGCCTTGAGGGTTCGGAGAGTACGCGGTGGCGATCAGCAGGGTGACGGGCCTCTCAAGACTGTTGCCTGCACCATCCGTTTCAAAGGTGACTGACTTGAGGTTCTCCGCACGGAGATTGTTGGGGCCTAACTCAAGGTCGACCTGCCATTTGCCGTTCGGGCGATCGAGCCTGAGAATCTGGGACCAGGGCGTTTTCGGATCCTTGCCGCCGTACCAGATATTACTTGGCTCCATCCAATAGCTATTGGCAGCGTACAGCTTGCCTTTGTGACCTTCTAGGTGAAGGATCTCGGACCCGCCAGCGTAATGCCCACGAGCATCCACATATCCCGCTTTGAAGGATTGCGTCCAAGCCGAAATGCCGTTCCCAGCCGCGGCCTGTACTTCCTTGTCGGCTGCGTCGAGAGTCGTGGGTACCGCAATCAGTAGAGCGGCAATCCACAAAGAGGTTTTTGTCGAATTTTGATTAATCATGCGGTACGAAAGTCGAAGTCATTCAGTGTGGTGAATGCCAGAAGAATTGCAGCACTGACTGAAAGACATGGTCGAACCACCATCCTTGAGATCATCACGTTCGTCAGCACCGTTTGATTGAGTTTGAATAAACATGGCCGGCCACCGCGAATTAAACCTCGTTTTGGAGAAACCAGGCAACAACAGGCGGCGAGCCGACCACGTTTAGTAACCAGGGCTTCCTTGCGAATGTGGACATCTATTTCCACAAGAATTGGCAGCTTTCCTGGAACAGCGAATGCTCTCTGCTGAGTTTCGCCACTCCCCACGGAAATGGGTTCTAGTCGCGGGAGAGTTCCTTCACGCGAATGTTGCGGAAGGAGACGACCTGTGGTTTGCCGTCGTGCAGCTGTAGTCCGATCTTGCCGCTGCGAAGCCGCCCAGCGACGTCCTGTTTGGTTTCAGTAAAACCGAACGGCACACCGTTGATCCAGGCGTCGATTCGATTGTCGATGCAGCGCACGACGACCTCGTTGAAATCGCCCTGTTTCAGCTCAGCTTGGATCCTTGGTTGCAGTTCCTTCTGGACGTCTCGGTTCAAGACTTGACGTGTCCCGCCCTCTTCATAAAACCAGCCCCAGCGCATGACGCCCATGTCGACTTCGTATCCGGCAATCGGATACGTGTATCGCTGTTTGACGGTGCGGACGACGATCCCGGAATTTCGCTGGCCGATGACTTTGGCTTCGATGCGTAGCTCGAAGTCGTCGAAATCTTTGACCGTGCACAGAAAATCGTGTACCACCATCGGCTTCCAAGACGGGTTAGTGCCGACAATCGCACCATTCTTGACGGACCAATAACGCAGGTTGCCTTCCCAGCCATCGAGTGTCTTGCCGTCAAAGATCATCCGGAAGCCCTTTTCGCCAGCCCATTCGACGCAGCCGATCAGCAACTGGGCGAAACCGTCGCTCTTCATCGATGCCGCATCATGCCCCAGAAGGTTGTGCACAACGCGACCATCGCCGTAACGATTGACCCACACGACCGGCTCATCCTGTTCACGGCCATCGAAGACGGTTGCCAGAACCCGACTGCCATCAGTGATCTGCGGTGAACGCACGAGTTTTTCGCCATGCTGCCGAAACGACCCGATTCCTCGTGTGACCGGATGATCCTGTTGTATGTTGACATCCAGGTCGCGGGGGCCATCCGTTTTCGCACCGCCACGGCGTCCGCCGGCAATCATTCGCCCGTATTCACCGCTTCCACTTGAATCATCATTGAATCCAGCCGACGCCTGGTGCAGCACGACGAGACCGGTTCCTTCCTGGACGGTGGCCGCGACGGCCCGCAGGTTCTCGGGTGTCCATACACTTCCTGCGCCGGTCGAATTGTCTTTCAGCACCAAGACGTCGTACGCGGCCAGCTTCTCCCGGTTAAGGTCGCCAGAAGGTTCATCGGTCACGTCAGCCCGGTGCCCCGCCTCTGTTAGCGTCTCTTGCAGCACAGCCGTCGATTGATCGCGGATACCGGTCACGATCAGGGCGTTGACGGCTGTCGGTTTGTCGGCAAACGCCGTCGCGGATGTAATGGCCGCAAGTATCCATGCTGTTGTGCGCGTCCACATGATATTGATCTCCGGTGATGATGATTCCGATTGAGCGTGTCTGTGCTGGGTTCGTCAAACCTTTGAATCGCAGTTACAGGCTCCAGCCGTCCAACAGCCGTTCCCCCGCGAACATCCTGCCACGGATGTCAATTTACCCCTGGAGATCCGCTGCCCTTTTCCTCATCAGTTTCTTCACCAGCGGCCACGTATTCCATGATCTTCACGAACGACCCGCCGACGTTCTTCATGTTCGGATGGAGACGACGTTTCTCTTTCCAAAGCCTGCCGATGCGTTCGCGCTGCTGCGGTGCGAGTCCGGCCATTCGCTTGTCGACGAAGACCTGGTGAGATGAGCCGTGATACCCACCGGGCAAGTCCGTCGCTTCGATCTGCCTTAACAGCTTGTCGAGTTCGGCATCCTTTGGTGCGGCCGGGGTAGTCTCGGCTACGACGGGTTGGTACGGACCCCAATCCGGCGCATCGGCCATGACGCTCTGGTAGATGGCCTCCGCTTGTTCTTTCAATCGGGCGGCGAGTTCGGGGCGCTGGTTCACAATGTTGTTTTTCTGACCAAGATCCTTGGAGAGGTCGTATAGTTGGACAGGACCAAGTCCGCTCTTTTTGAGCTCCGGGATCCAGGACTCCTGGAAATAGAACAATCTCCGGTGTTGATCCCTCAGTCGATTGGCTTCGGGATTGGCGAATTTTCCGTTGAACATTCGGGAGCGAAGATCCATTCCGCCCAGCTCTTTCTCAAGATCATCGCCAAGGACTTCTTTGACTTGCTCCATGAGTCGATCGGCGGTCTTAAAGTCGATTGGCGACTTTGCCGTGCTGGAGGCGAAAAGTGTGTGGTCGCCCACTCTCATGACCATGTTTGCCTCACTCATCCAAAATAGTGGCTGATGCCGTGTGAATTCGCCGGACTTGGTGAGTAAAGGCGCGAGGTCGGAGCCGTCGAGATGCACGCCCTTGGGTTTGTCGATGCCAATCAGCCCACACAGAGTCGGAAGTAGATCGACGACTCCGGCTGGTTCGTTCTCGACGCGTCCGCCGGGGATCCCACCCTTCCAGTGGAAGATGCCCGGGACGCGATGTCCGCCCTCGAACAGCGAACCCTTTTTGCCGCGCAGTTCACCGTTTCGCTCCTGCAGGTAACTGCCGTTATCGGAAGCATAGATGATGATGGTGTTGTCGAGCTCGCCGAGTTTTTCGAGCTTTGCGACGAGGCGTCCGATGGCCCGATCGGTATTGTCAATCGTGCCACTGTAGATTGCTTCTCGTTCGTTGAGCCCGCCATACTGGGAAACGATCTCGTCGGGCGCCGCGATTGGGTCGTGGGGTTCATTGAACCAGAGATTAAGGAAGAATGGTTCGTCGCCGTCGCGCTTTTGATCGATCCAGGTGAGGGCTTCGTCGACGACGATTTGGCAGGAATAGCCTTTCATTGGCCCCACGCGTTTGCCGTTGCGGATAAAGTTGGTCGGGTTCTTTTGGCTCGGGCCAGGACCGTTAACGACGCCGAACCAGTAGTCAAAGCCTTGGTCGGCCGGAGTGGGATTCTCGCGATTCTGGACGGGCATGCCGAGGTGCCACTTACCAAAGTGGGCGGTGGCGTAACCGTTTTCTTTGAGCACTTCTGCGATCGTCGTTTCGCTCTCCAGGAGGTGCATCCGGTGAAAACGCTCGTCAAGGACGGAGTAGACTCCGGTGCGATGGTGGTTGCGCCCCGTGAGAAAGGTGGCGCGCGAGGGGGAACAGGTAGGAGCTCCCGAGTGAAAGTCGGTGAAGCGCACGCCACCTGCAGCCAATTTGTCGAGGACGGGGGTCTTGACGGGACCGCCGTAGCAGCCGATGTCCCGGTAACCGAGATCGTCGACGAAGAGCGTGACGACATTCGGTCGTTTGTCTTTGGCAAAACCGGGACAAACCAGCAGTAGGAAGAATAACAATGTGAGGATGGGTTTCATGCTATTTCCGTTTGGGTGCGCCAAAGTGCGGCGCGTTTTTCTTAGGGAGCCATTTTTTCAATTCCGCCCTGGTCGGGGCGTGGGCCGGGTCATTGGCGAGGTTATTCCTCTGAAGTGGATCGGCTTCGACGTCGTAAAGTTCCTCGCCACCGTCGCTGTAGCGGATGTAATGAAAGTCGCGTGAGCGCACGGCGTGGTTGTTGCCCAGCCAGTGGGGCGAGTGCGTGATGATTGCCGGATAAGGCCAGTCGGCGTTCGGGTTGTTGACAAGCGGTGCGAGGCTGCGTCCGTCGAGTTGATCATTTTCCGGTAAACCGCATAAGTCGATCAACGTCGGATAGAGATCGAGGAGACTGACCGGGCTCTTGCATATTCTTCCGCTGGCCGGAGTGCCGGACGGCAACTTGCCCGGCGCGTAGATGATCAGCGGTGTGCGCGTCGTCTGCTCCCAGAGCGCCGACTTCGCGATTTTCTTTTCGCCGACGTCGTAGCCGTGATCGCCCCAAAGGACAACGATGGTGTTGTCGCGATAACGGCTCTTTTCCAATGCGTCGAGCACATGACCGACGCAGGCATCAGCGAAGGAGTCAGCTGCGAGGCAGCCCTGGACAGCTTCCTTCCACTTGCCGCTCTCACGGATGTGCTTGATGTGACGTTCGCCCATCCGCCGGCCAACGGCGGGGATGTCGTCGAAATCGCCAGCCTTGTATGGCGGAAGTTCGATGTCTTCGAGCGGATGCATTTCGAAGAACTTCTTCGGGGCATACCAGGGGAGATGAGGCAAGTAGATGCCACAGCCGAGGAAGAAAGGTTTTTCGTGGTCTTGTTCTAGGAACTGAGCAGCACCTTCCGCGGTCTTCCAATCGGGATTGGCTTCGATCGGGGCGTCGGTTGGTCCCCAGTCAATGAGGCGGGCGAGGATGGGGTTGGATTCGAACTTGGGGCGCAATCCGTGCTTGTAGCGTTCGCTTTGAGGCGGCGGGACCGCGCCGGTGCGAGTGGAATAGACATGATCCCACGCCGCGGCATCGGAGAATTTGCCATGCGCCTGGTGATGAAGTTTGCCGCCGCCCCATGCGAGATAGCCATGTTTGCGAAAGTACTGTGGGAGCGTCACCCAGTCCGCGTACTTCGGCATGTCGCGAAACCAGTTCAGATTGCCGTAGATACCGGTTGTTGATGGCCTCAACCCCGTCATGATCGAGGTACGCGACGGGCTGCAGAGTGGAGCGGCGCAATGGGCCTGTTCGAAGAGAACGCCCCTCGACGCCAGTCGGTCGATATTAGGCGTCTTCGCCTGCGGATGGCCCTCCAAGCAACCAACCCAATCATTCAAATCGTCGACGGCGATGAACAGGACGTTGGGCCGATCAATCGTGGCGTCGGCGTAGCTCCGCTCGTTTGACAGAAAGTGAACGACGAAGAATGCGATCACCGCGAGGCACGTAGCGGAACTCGTCAGGAGTTTCGGTCTTCGGCGTAGCCGAAAGACCAGACGCCGGTTGTCACGGGTCGGCCGAAAGTCTTGACGACTTCCGCTACAGAGTGCGGGAGCAATGCTGAGATTCATTTCGACTTGGGGGCATTCTTCTGAGGCGGGATCGATACAACTTTCACGAGGCCTAGCCAGACGCGGGACTCGTGACGCGAAGGTTCATCAGATATTCATCTCATAGACCAAGCCATCGACTTCAACTTTGCGACGGTTCGGTTTGCTGGGCCAAGCCGGTTTTGACATTCCAGATCGCCAGTCTTGATAGGCTTGTTCGAGTTGCTCGACGATCTCGGGTCTTGAATCGGCCAGATTTTTGGATTCGCCAATGTCGGCCGCCAAGTCAAACAACCAAGTGTTGTCATAGGACTTGACGAGTTTCCATTTGCCTTGCCGGACCGCAATGTTGGGCCCGTTACTCCAAAACAGGGTCTCATGCGGCGTCCCCGTGGACTGCCTATTTATGAAGGGCGTCAAATCAACACCGTCAAGGTTGATGCCCGCGGGAACTTTGATTCCCGCTGCTGCACAGATCGTGGGAAATAAATCCAGAGTGCTTGTTGGTTGATCGTAGACGGTGTTCGGTTCAAATCTTCCTGGCAGTTTGATTACCATTGGAACTCGAATTCCACCTTCAAACAAAAACAGTTTTCCAAGTTTGAGTGGGCCATTGCTTTGCACGCCGGTGTAGATCGGCCCGCCATTGTCATTGACGAAAATCACGAGCGTGTTTTCAGAAAGGCCATGTTTGTCGATCGCAGCAACAATCGAGCCCACGGCATCATCGAGGGCACTGGTCATCGCGTAGTAATCGCGTTGAGTCTGATCCGATTCGTCCGGAAACCGATCCTGGTATTTCTTTGTCGCTTCGATCGGTGTATGAACCGCGTTAAACGGGACGTAAGCAAAAAAGGGTTTGTCTTGATTCGCGTCGATGAACCTGACCGTTTCCCTGGCAATTGCGTCGGTCAGGTATTCTGGTTCGATCAGCGGCGATTTGTCTCGCATGATCGTGCTGTGAAACGGCTGTGGAGCCTTGGCGGGGAAAAAGGAATGGGCACCGGCCAGGAAACCGTAAAACTCGTCAAAACCCCGGGCCTGCGGGTGAAACTGAGGCTGTGTGCCCAAATGCCATTTGCCAAACATCCCCGTGACATAGCCGGCCTGTTTCAAAACATCAGTCAATGTGACGACTGATGGATCGAGCCCACGATGCAAGCGATGCGTGATCGCGCCGCCGGCAGTATTGAATTCAAAACCAAATCGTTGTTGGTATCGGCCCGACATCAACCCAGCACGAGACGGGCTGCACGATGCCGCAGTCACATAGGCGTTAGAGAAACGAACGCCCTGTTTACCAAGTGCGTCGATGTTCGGCGTGGGAATCTCTTCTGATCCATACAACGAAATGTCCCCGTACCCAAGATCGTCCGAGAACAGCAACACGATATTTGGCGGACGCTTTGGCCCGGAAGTGACGTCGGCGATGGTTGAAAGCAGTTCTCGTTTCGCAGCCTCGCCGTCAGCGTTGGCTGGAAAGACGGGTATGTTGGATACCTCCTCGCCTGCTGCCACTGCTGCGCCCGCGCGTGTGCCACGCCGTTTGGCGTGCGCCTGGGCCTCCTTTTGAGAGACAAAGCCATCGAAATCGGTGTCCATTCGTTTGAACAGCGTTTGGTTTTTGACTTCATCGGGTCCAAGTTTTCCATCACCGTTCTTGTCGGCCTTCGTAAACGAGGATTGCGCAGTGCTTTGCGGGGGATCCGCCGCCACGACTGGGGTGATCGCAAGCAATGCGACCGCCACGCCGGCGAATGTGCCAACGTTCTTCATCTCATTTCCTCTCTCTTTCCGGGGATAACGGCGCGTCCCACACCCACATTTTGCCCTGCACACTTCTCCCGTTTGGGGAGCCGCCGGCGACGTAGAGCTTCCCGCCGATGATGGCAGCAGCAGGGGACGAAAGAGGCATGGGCAACTTTCCGACCACCTCCCACTCATCGCCAGGAGTGAGTGCCAGGATGTCCGCGTCGATCTGTTTTCTGCCGCCGTCAGGTGTGGTGTGGCCGCCGACCATGTAAATGCGACCACCGCTGACGAACGTTCCTCCTTCGGAATGGGAATGCCCTTTGGGAAGTTGCGGCCCGCGACTCCAGGAGTCGGTCTTCGGATCGTAGATGTCGACACGCGCCTGGTCGATTTGTCTGCTGTCGTGATGAAACTGGCCGCCGATCACATAGATCTTTCCAGCGAATGTGACCGTCGAAAACTGATTGCGGGGCGCGGGAAGTGGAGCAGCGGTTTCCCATTGGGCCGAACCCATGGCCCATTGATCGAGGTCGAGCACCCAATGATCTTCAGCATCGGTGTCTCGGTCAGCTTTGACGCCTCCCATGTAGTGCAGCTTGCGATCCACGCGTGCAAGTCCGCCGCCTCCTCGCGTCTCCGGCAGTAGCGGGGCCGCCGTATAGCGATCCTTGTCGATGTCGTAGCTCCATACTTCGGCAATCGTATGCCCTTTGTAGCCATCCTTGAAACCACCAGCGAACCACACGGTTCGGCCGTCAAGCACCATGTTCATGTGAGTGATCGCGCTAGGTAGATTCTGGATCTGCGTCCAGCTGTTATCGCTCGGATCGTATACGTCGCATCGCTTGCTCGACTTCACTCCCCTGGTATAGCCGCCAAAGAAGTACTGTTTGTCGTCAAGGACGACCGTCCCGGCCTCCCACTTTCCCACCGGCATGTCGTGAAGCTGTCGCCACTGGTCCTGGGCAAGGACGCTTCCCGCGAAACATAAACCAAGCGTTACTTGGACTATCAGGATTGCTGTGATCGATAAGCGGTTTTTACCACGCATCTTGTTCATCGATGCCTCGATGTCAAAAGGAACAGAATCCCAGCCCCGAACGAGTCCCACTCGGCCAAACGTGCCCGGTGGTGGCTCACTGCACTCAATTGGAGCCCTAACAAGGCGGTGAAAAAACCAGCACGCATAACGTACCACGCGATCCGCACGATCGTGGACAACCAATCCGGAAAGAGGCGATTCGCAAACATGACCCGCGACCGCGAAATATTCGCCCGAAACGCTAACTCGCAGGATTGTTCTAAAATCGTGGCAGGTTTTGCATTCGGGGCCGGATAACAGCTTGTATGGACGATCAAGGACCGAAATTCGAACTCAGTGAGCCCGACTTTTTGGCGTTACTGGTAAAGGCAGAGCCCGCTCTCCGGGCGTATGCGCGCAGCCTCGTTCCCGATTGGGATTTGGTAGACGAGTCGATACAGGAAGCCAGCGTCACGATGTGGCAGAAACGAGATCAACTGGAAAGTGCGGATGGATTCGTTCCCTGGGCCCGGGTCATTCTTCGCTTCAAGTGCCTTCGCCAATTGGAGAAGCTCCGAGTGCGGCGCCTGCTGTTGAGTGACGAATTGCTGGAAAAGCTTGCGGAGCGAGGTGAGAGTCGTGGCGTGGACGAGTTGACAGCCCGCGGGCGAGCACTCCATGCATGCCTGGATCAGTTTTCTTCAGAACATCGTGAGTTGCTGCTCGCACCACATAGCTCGACCCACACGGTTGTTGACCTCGCTGAACGCCGAAAGAAGTCGCCAAATGCTCTGTACAAGCTACTTGCTCGACTCCGTGAGCAGCTTACTGATTGTGTTCGCATGAGAATTTCAGCGGAGGCGAAGTAAGCATGCATTCCAACGAATTGATCCGTCGCTACGTGCTTGGAATTGCATCTAACGAAGAGGTGCATGAGCTTGATCGTCGCCTGCTAAATGATGAAGAACTCCAAGACGAATTTCTTCTTCAGGCAGAACTTGATGCTCATCTGCGTCAGGAAGCCCAGTTGGGCTCGGTAGATAGCGGTCAGCTGGCACCTTCAACTACTCATATCGCGACAACCACAAACTCGAAAGTAGACTCAAAGCGACTTCAGACGACGAATCGGGTCTTATTAACGGTTGCCGTTGTCGCACTGATTGCGGTTTTCGGCCAGGTATTTCTGATTCGCGATTCCCGCAATGAGATCATTACGGTTACTTCCGTAAGCGGGCCGATTGCATGGACGGGTGACGGGGGGCGAGTCACCAACGAACTCGCTGTCGGCGAGAATTTCCCCGGCGGGACAATGGAACTGCTGGCCCCTGATTCTTTCGTTGAGTTTGCTTTTGAAGATCAATCGACAGTTTCTCTGGCGGGTCTGTCGGCGGTCACGATCTCGACTGAACAGTCGGATACACCATCGAAACGACAAAAGGAATTGCATCTAAGGCATGGCCGCCTTTCCGCAAGTGTGCGGAAACAGCCTTCCGGCCGCCCTTTGCTGGTGCATACACCGTCTGCTGAACTGACAGTTCTGGGTACGCAGTTCGACGTTGATGCTGTTTCGGATTCGACCCGGCTGACCGTCAATCAGGGGCGTGTTCGACTTAAACGCTTACCAGATGGGAAAGAGGTTGAAGTGCCAGCCCAGCAGTCCGTGTTGGCATCGCTGGAAAATCAAAATGGATTGTCGCCTCGCAAACGAAATTCCCCGGTGACCGATTGGCAGAGTGACCTGCGTGAAGATGTCGTCAAGGGCAAATGGATTTCTCGTCTTTGGGGCCTAGGAGCGAAGCTAAAAATGGCAGTTGCCAACGGTGAAATGACGAAGGATTCCGCGATCAAAGCCTACAAAAACGCAGCGCACTTTGACGACTCGACAGGAAGTGTTTGGACCGTGCCGTTCCCGTTCGGCGCACTCATCGTGCTCTCGCCGTTGCGGTCGATGGAGCAGCCGGTTTTGTTAAACGCAAACACTAAGGTCATTGTCCGTGGACGATCTCACGCGCAGGTTGCCGTTGAGATCGGATTAAGCGTTGGCCATCCGGATGGCGGCTTTGCAGGTAAGTACAGCACGCTCATTCCAGTCAGTCAACTTGCCGGTGGTGAGGACTTCGAGTTGGGACTTCCGATTAGCAAGTTCCGTAATGAAACGAATTCGGACAGTTCGTTAATTGGTAGCGAGCTGACCGGCTTGTGGTTTGTTGCGGAAGCCTCGGCGGCCAAGTTCGAGATCACCGGTGTTGAATTGACAGACACCCCCGAAAAGGACAAGCCATGAAGTCTTATGTAGCGTTCGTTTTCTTGGTCGTACTCGCATCGGACGGTCCTGTGTCCGATGCTAATTGGAACCAATTTCGTGGCCCAAACGGCGATGGTAAATCAGTCGCAAATAGCCTGCCAGTCGAATTCGATGAATCGAAGAACGTTCGGTGGAAGATTGCGATTCCCGACTCAGGCTGGTCATCGCCGGTCGTTTGGGGGAACGAAGTTTGGTTGACGACCGGGAGCGACGAGAAGAAAGAACTCCGGGCGATTTGCATTGACCTGGAAACTGGAAAAGTGAAGCGGGACGATAAAGTGTTCGACATGATCGAGCGCAAAGTTGACCCAGCGTACGCCTTCGACTCTCCACATCTGAACAGTCCCGCAACACCGACGTCGGTTGTGGAGGAGGATCGAGTCTACGTGAGCTTCGGCTCGCAAGGGATCGCATGCCTGGACCGTCAAACGGGCGAGAACATCTGGGAGCGCCGAGACCTGCGAATCTACCAACCGGTTCGGCAAGACTCTTCGCCCATCGTGGATGACAAGAACCTGTATGTGGCGTTCGACGGCACGGACCAACAGTTCTTTGTGGCACTCGACAAAGAAACCGGCGACACGCGTTGGAAGGTCGATCGCAACGTTGACACCGATTATCGCGCAACGCTTTCTGACCGTGGGCTGTCCCCAAAGAAGGGCGGCAAGCCGAACGACAACAAGAAATCGTTTGCGACGGCCACGTTGATTGAAGCCGGAGGTCAACGTCAACTCATTGCACCTGCAGCCGAGGCGATCATTTCCTACGATCCAGTGACAGGCAAAGAGCTCTGGCGAACGGTGCATCCTGGCGGCTTCAATGTGGCTGCACGCCCGATTTATGCAAGCGGCTTGGTTTTCGTATTCACCAGTGGTTTGGATAACTACCTGATGGGGATTCGACCAGACGGAACTGGTGATGTAACGGATTCGCACATTGCTTGGTCCACTTACAGAAGCACGCCGGAAATCCCCTCGCCCATTGTCGTGAACGACTTGTTGTTCATGGTAACTGCCAAGGGTGGCATCGCTCGCTGCCTTGACGCGAAGACGGGTGATGAGATTTGGAAGAAGCGGCTTGGCGGCGATTATTGGGCATCGCCGATTTTCGCGGATGGAAAGCTCTACTTCAGTAGCAAGCAAGGTGAAATCACAGTGCTCACGGCGACCGGGGACGACCCCCAAGTGCTAGCATCGAACAAGCTGACTGCAGAGTTCATTGCTTCGCCTGCCGTTGCCGGCGACTCGCTGATTCTGAGGTCAACAACGCATTTGTACTGCATTGCTGACGGACATGACCGAAGTCTGGAGCAGGTCGCTTCTGACGTCTATCCGGAACGACGCGAAAGGGAACAACGCACGGCGAAGAACACCTCGCCAAACGAAGGCCTTGCGGCGCTCAGTGCTCAGCTAAGGGAAATGGTCAAAGCCGGAAAACTAACGCGTAAGGATGCGATCGAGCTGTATCAAGCTGCCGCTGGCAAGTGACACTATCTACTAAATTATCATTTCAGCTTCCATTTAGTATGGGAAGAATCAAGTATGAAAACGACGAACCTATTTCTCTTTCTGTTGTTTGCAGTCTCTTGCGGATACACCTTTGCTCAGGATAGGGCAAAGGTCGACTGGGATGCCGCTTACAAGCGTCTCTTAGAGGCGGACGAAGTCGTTCGCAAGAAAATTGACAGCGGACAAGCAACCAAAGAAGACGTAATCAACTGGTTGAAGAATCAAAAGGGTGACGCTGCAAAGCAGCTAGGCAAAAAGGAATCCGCTGCAAACGCGGGCAACGCGAAAGACCTCACTGCCTTCAAGAACAGACTTGCTGAACTGGTGAAATCCGGAAAACTCTCAAAAGCAGATGCAGCCAAACTCGCGGCGACGATGGAATCCAAGGGAGCCGTAAAGGGCGAAGCCAAAAAAGAAGACCTAGTGGATTGGGACGCCGAGTACGAAAAACTGATGGCGAATCCGACGGCTCGTGGTTGGATTGAAAAGCAGGGAATTTCCAAAGCGGAGGTCATTGAGTTTCTAAAGGGCAAAGCTGTGTCGAAGGGTAGCAAAGGCAAGACCAAAGGTGGAAAGGGAGTCAAGCCGGGAGGCAGAATGGGCAGATTCCAGTTTTACTCGCTCGTTATTGGCCGTTTGCATTCGAAGGACATTGAACTTGGCGAGTTGGAAATCGATGTCGACTATGTCATCAGTGAATATCCCGAAGTAAATTCCGACCTGATCGGCAAGCGGGTCAAGCTGGTTGGAGTTTCAGGGCAATTCATCGATGCTCTGCTGAAGATCAAACGTGGAGAAACGATCAAAGTTCGCACTGGCAACTTCAATCCGGAAACTAGGGTGCTCGGTTTTGGATATAAGTTTCACGTGCTTGAGCGTACAGCGCCTTTCAAGCCCGGCGACTTTGGTGTCCCGCCAAAGGAGTTCCGAGGCTTCAGCGGCGAACTCATTGGAAAGATCGTCGAGGCGGTCGGCTATGAAGTGCTGCTGGAGGTGAAAGAGAGTAATCCGGCAGACGGCAGCCAAGCCAAAGATGCGGCAAGCATTGTTGGCAAACGCATACGCATCGCCGGCTTCTTTAACCAGCATAGTGATGCTTTCTCAGATCTGAGCGAAGGCGACGAGATTCGAGTGAGCGTCACTCATCGCGACACAAAAAGCGATTCCATCGACGTGACGGATAAGCTGGAAACGGTCGAGTGATTCCATCGGAGGGCAAGGTATACAACATGAAACGCCTTATCATCCTATTGCTGTTGCTCGCCTCTCCTGTCCGAGCAGACCATGTTGTCCCAAAGACCATCCGCCCGGCGTCCGATCGGTTTGCACAGCGTGACGCGCGAGTTGTCCCCGACTTTCAAAGGCACGTGGTGCCTTTACTTGGAAAACTTGGATGCAACTCGGCGAAGTGTCATGGATCGTTTCAAGGACAAGGCGATTTTCGTTTGTCGCTGTTTGGATTCGACTTCCACTCCGATCACGCGGCACTCCATGCGGACGCCTACTCCGAAGAAGGCGGGCGACTGCACGTGGGCGATTCCGAGAACAGCCTGATTCTACGTAAAGCCACCGAGCAAACGGATCACGAGGGCGGTCAGCGATTCGAAATTGGTTCATGGCAGCATCACCTTTTGCTTCGCTGGATTGAAACAGGAGCGAAAGGTGCAATCGTTGATGGATCTCAAGGCGATTCGCATGAGGATGCGGAAAACCCCGGAACTCCGATCACCGAACAATCGGGCGACACACTCTTCAGAGAATCGATCCAGCCAATTCTTGAGGATCACTGCTACGAATGCCATGGCTTCAATTCCCGCAAAGGCAACTTCTCTTTGAACAACCGAGTGTCATTGCTTGCCGGCGGCGATGCGGGACCAGCTGTTGTCCCTGGAAAACCTGGGGAGAGTCTCTTGCTGACGGCTGTTGGGTATTCCGACGATGAACTGCAGATGCCCCCAAGTGGAAAGCTCCCGGAAGAAAAGATTGAGGCACTGAAGAAGTGGATTGAGTTGGGCGCTCCGTGGCCAGATGAGTACGACTTCGCGCCACAAGCAACCGACCAAAAACTCGTCGCCCTCCGCTGTGAACCGAAGGAGATTCTCTTCCGAGAGCCCGGGCAGACACAACAACTTCGAATCATCGCCGAGTGGGATGATGGAACGCGAGAGGATGTGACCTGCCTTTCTCGATTCCATACCAACGATGATGCCATTGTGCGTATTAGCACCAGCGGGCTGGCAACCTCCACGGGCGAAGGCGACACACACGTCATTGCATTCTACGACAATGGGGTCGCTGCAATTCCTATGCTGAGGCCTAACCGTGGCGTAGGTTCCCCTTCTACAGGTGAGCAGGCAGTCATTTCCGATGCGCATCCGATCGATCGCTTTGTGAATGCCAAGCTCGAGAAACTTGGGCTCACTCCATCGGAAGCTTGCACAGACGCCGAGTTTCTTCGTCGCGTGAGCATCGATCTGACGGGAACCCTTCCTACACCTGGCGAGGTGCTCGCATTTCTTGGCGACAATTCTCAGGACAGGCGGACGCGCAAGATCGAGGAACTGCTGGGGCGGCCAAGCTACGCGGCGTGGTGGACGAATAAACTGTGCGACTTCACCGGGTGCAATCCAAAGTCGATTAGCAGCCTGCTGGAGGTGGCACGAGAAGACGGCTATGTCAAAGCATCTCAGTGGTATGAGTGGATCTTGGAGAGGGTAGAGCGAAATGAGCCATACGATCGAATTGTAGCCGGCTTGATGCTCGCCGATCTGTCGGGACGCGGCGACAGCATGCCCTACTTCTGGACGCGACAAAGTCTGGAGGAACCGAAAGACACTGCCATGTCCGTCGCCCACGCATTCCTTGGCATTCAGTTGCAATGTGCTGAATGCCACAAACACCCATTCGATCAATGGACACAAGCTGACTTCAACGACTTTTCCCTGTTCTTCGATTCCGTAACGAAGACAAAACGTCGATCGATAACCGACAGGGAACTGGAACTTGGGCTACTTCGTAGCGGCCAGGTGAGGCTTTCGCCCGGTGATGATCCACGTCGGCCCATCATGGAATGGATGCAAAACCCGGAGAATCCGTGGTTCGCCCGGGCATTCGTGAATCGAGTTTGGGCTGGTTATTTCAATCGAGGCATCGTTGATCCGCCCGATCAATTCACACCAGCGAACCCACCTAGCCATCCGCAGCTGCTTAATTGGCTTGCCGCTGGATTCGTGGAAAATGGATACGACATGAAGTGGCTTCACCGCCAGATTACCAACAGCCAAACTTATCAGAGAAGCTGGAAACCAGGGGAAACGAACCGCAACGATCTTCGCAACTTCAGCCGGACGATCCCACGAAGGATTCCGGCCGAGGTTGTTTACGATGCGATGAAGCAAGTTGCGGCAGCTCCCGCAGAACAGGAGGAGGTGCGTTCGAACTTAAGACGCCGTGCGTCTGGCCATCTTTCTATGAGGATGGCGGGTACTCATGCCATGAAGGTTTTTGGCAAACCCGATCGGTCAATCAACTGCGATTGTGAGCGCGTGAATGAACCCACGTTGTTGCAAGCAATCTTTACTCAGAACGACCCGCTGCTTCGCATGCGTTTGGCCGACAGTGGTTGGATTATTGAGATTGAAGATGCTGAAAAGACCGGAGAAAGTTTGGACACAAGTATTCTCATTGAACAAGTATGGCTTCGGACGGTCGGACGACTGCCGACAGAAGCAGATCGCGCCCGTGCCACAAAACACCTTTCTGAATCACCAACTCTCACTGAGGGAGTTGTTGATTTGCTGTGGGCGATGATGAATTCGAAAGAGTTCTTGCTCAATCATTGAGCCACGAATCACTGAAGGAACAACCGTGAACAGAGATTCCACTAGACGTCAATTCCTCAAAGTTGGAGCGCTCGGTACGGGCCTGACACTTAGCCAGTATCTTCGCCTTCACGCTTCACAAACCGACAACGCAGACAAGCGTTCTGCGATATTCATTTTTATGGAGGGCGCTCCGTCTCACCAAGACACATTCGATCTAAAGCCAAACGCTCCAGTTGAGGTTCGTGGAGAGTTTAGGCCGGTTAAAACCAGCGTTGCCGGTGTGCAAATATGCGAGCATCTGCCGATGTTGGCCGAGCGAGCCAACAAGTACGCTATCATCCGAGGCATTACCCACAATGTGGCCGATCATGGACTCGCGAAAAAATATCTGCTCACCGGTAACAAGGCTTCTCAAACGGTCAGCTATCCCGAGTATGGCAGCGTGGTCAGTCGCGAGTTCCCGTCAGTTCCCAACCTACCGACCTACGTTTCCATCGACGAATCGTTCGTCGGTCCTGGCTACCTTGGTTCGCGTTACAGCCCGTTGACCGCTGAAAAGCCAAGGCATGGTGCTCCGTACACTGTTCGAGGTATTTCGCTTGAAGATGGACTCACCGTTGAAAAGTATCGATCGCAGAAGCAACTACTTGACGACCTCGACGTAGCGTTCAAAGGCTTTGAAGACCTGGATGACCAGGTGCGTGGTATGGATCGGTTCGCGGAGCAAGCCTTTGACATTATCAGTTCGCCAGAGGCCCGAGCCGCCTTCGATCTTTCTCAGGAAAAGCCGTCAGAAAGCGATCGATTCGGCAAGCACGAGTTTGGGCAGTCTCTGTTGCTTGCCGCGCGGCTCATTGAAGCAGGAGTCCACTTCGTCACCGTTCGGCTCCGCCCCGCCGAATTCGATTTCGACACGCATCAGGATAACTTCTCACGACTGCGGACATTATTGCCGCCCTTCGACCGTGGCCTTGCTGCGCTGTTTGATCGATTGGAGCAGCGCGGTTTGTTGTCGTCGACCGCCATTATGGCCGCAGGCGAATTCGGACGAACACCAAAGATCAACAAGACTGGGGGACGAGATCATTGGGCTCGAGCAATGTGTGCCGTGATGGCTGGCGGAGATGTCCGCGGTGGTCAAGTGATTGGAGCAACCGACGCAACCGCCGCCGAACCAGCGTCCGTTGGTTTTTCACCCGACGATCTGGCCGCGTCCTTCTTCAACAACATCGGCATATCCCCGAAGGCTGAGTTTCAATCCAACGTCGGCCGCCCCATCACGCTGGTGCGCGACGGCACTCCGATTCATGGCTTGCTCTGAGGTGTTATCCGGATCAGGATGATCCTCGTGCTACTTGCAGTTTTTTTCCTCAGCCACAGTCACACTGGCAGATGACAACTGGCCGCGGTTCCGTGGGCCTAGTGGAAGTGGTATGGCTCCGGACAATCCGGAACTCCCCAGTTCGTGTAGGAAAACCGAAAACGTAGCGAGCGGGCGGGTAAAGGGCACCAAACCAACCGTTCGATCCGGAATCCGTCAGATTGCCTGGAAGGGCGACATTGACGCAAGATTCGTAGATTCCTGAAAATCATGTCCACGAAATGGGGATACCGCGCGGTAATTCACCAGGCAACGAACTTGGGCCTTCGTCGGCAGCTCGTTGAAACCTTGTGCTCAAGTACTCTGGCAAACGAATCAGAAACATTGGACGCAGCAAGAGAAAGTCATCAGACGTCGGCAGAAGAAGAGCGTCGCGACCGCATATTGAGGTCGGCATTCGAATGTCGGGAAGAACTCGTGACCTACGCGAGGGCGCTGCTGGGCAACTACGCGGCGGCAGAGGATGCCGTTCAGGAAGCCATGCTGGTTGTGGTTGCAAAGCACGATCAATTCGAGGAAGGAACGGCCGTTTTGGCGTGGTGCCGTTCGATCGTTCGCATTGAAGTTCTGAGAGCCAAGCAGCGGCATCAGCGTGAACGCACTTTAGCGCAAAGGGTGCTTGATGACGCGATCGACGCGGCTTTTTCCGAGTTTCAGAGCTCCCGTACGTCGCATGAACGAGAACTCAGGCGGGATGCCCTTGCGCGGTGCATCGGGCAGATCTCCGATCGCGGAAAACGCGTCCTGGAGGCGAGGTTCATTGATGAACTTGGCTATCCTCAGATTGGAAAGCGACTCTCCATGTCAATCGAAGCGGTTCGCAAGGCACTGTTTCGAGTCAAAAAACAAGTCCGTGAATGCGTCGAAACTCGATTGAGAACGGCACAATGAACGAAAACAGCCATCGCAAAGACAGTGATTGGGATGACTTGGTCGATCGCCACTTGTTTGGAGAACTCAGCGAATCCGAGATGGAGCGACTGGCCGAGTTTCTCGATAGCGACCCGAGCTTGCGAAAAGATTTCATCCAGCGGGCATCATGGGAAACGGAATTGGCGGAGGTGCTCCGTACCGGAGGCAACGACGAATCCCGTACTTTCGATGCCTCGATTGCCGGACAGTTGGAAACGCGACAAGGTCGATCCATTCATTTTCTACGTGCGATGCTGGCGATCGCCGCCGTCGCCATTTTGATGCTCTCGGCGCTGCTGTTTACTTCACAGACCAAGTTGAAGGTTGCGAATTCCAAGGATACGTCTGTGGAGCCAGATCCTGTCGCCAAGATTACTGGATTAACCGGATCCATGATTTGGACGGGTGACCGGGGGGATATCTTGCGCGAGATCTCTGTCGGATCAGAACTCACCGGCGGAACAATCGAGGGGCTATCCCCAGACTCTTGGTTCGAGCTGCGATTCAACGACGGCTCTGAGGTAACCATCTCGGGCGCGTCCATGTTGACGTTCAGCGACGATGGGCAGAAACGGCTACGGCTGCGCGAAGGTCGCATGTCTGCCGATGTTTCTCCGCAACCAGACGGCAAGCCAATGGTCATTCAAACGCGCACGGCCACACTGACGGTACTAGGTACTAGTTTCGACGTTGAGGCAGACCTGCCAGCCACTTCCGTCAGTGTTCGAGAAGGCACAGTGCGCGTGGCACGAACGAGTGATGGCAAAGAGATCGATGTACCCGCCAACCACCGGGTAATTGCCGCAGCCGACCAGGAATTAGAACGCAGGCAGATAACGGGCGTCGTCCATCAGTGGAAAAGTCGCATCGATCAAGGGCCCGACGAAACCTTCGGCAAATGGTTGGCTGCAACTGACACGGATCCTCCCTTATTGAGGGCCGTAGCCTACAACCCGAAGCAAGCTCCTCACGTAGTCCTTTACTTGCTAGGTCTAGGAGTCCGCAACGATGACGCAACTCCGGTGCAATTGAATGCCGATTCGCACTTTGAGATTCATGGAAAGACGGAAGTTGAGACCGACATCTATTTCGGGATTGAAGTCGCCTACGGGAAGGGAGACTACGCAGGAAAGTTTCGCGCTAAGTGCATCGTCGAGCGAGACGCTTCAGGAAATTTTGTGGCCAGCGCCGATCTTCCCGACTTCGAGCTCGACCCTTCCGTTGCCGCATTCAAAGACAAACTAGCGCCGTCGCCAGAAGGCCTGTTTGTCAACGGAGTTTGGAGCTTCACGCATTCCGAGACTCCATCAGGACTGCGAATCAGCGCGGTTGAGTTGACTGCAGGAATCCACGAAACGAACCAGTCTCAGAGGTAAGGTGCATGCAGATTCTCTGGGGAACACTCATGTCCGCCATCGGCATATTTATGCTGGTATGCGGAACTTTGAAGACGGAGTTCATTGTCTATCGCCTGCTCGTGGCGAGATCACGAATTGCGTTGGGCGAAGGAGACGCCGTCCATCGCTTCTATCAACTAGTTGGTATCATTCTGATTGTTCTAGGAATACTCTGGGCATTGGGAATGATCTGGAAGCAGTAGCTTCACGCTCAAGCCAAATCGCTCTGCCCAATCTGAGTGATGCACATGACATCGAATAACGCGCTAAGAGTGAATACCAGCACAAGATCGATACTCGCGCTTTTTGTAGTCTTTTTTTCTTTCGCGACTGCATCGGCAGCTGACAACTGGCCGCGATTCCGTGGACCTGACGGGCGTGGCGTCGCAGCGGACAATCCAGCACTTCCAAGTAAGTGGAGCAAGAACGAAAACGTAGCTTGGGTTGCGGATGTTCCCGGATGGGGATGGGCGTCACCAGTTGTTTGGGGCGACAGGGTGTTCGTGACCACGGTCGTATCCGACGGGGAAGCGCGTGAACCCAACAAGGGACTCTATCTTGGTCAAGGCGTACGAGAACCCTCTAAGGGAATTCATCACTGGCTCGTGCTCTGTTTTGATCTAAAAACCGGAGCGGAGCTTTGGCGACGCGAGGCCCATCGAGGCCAACCCACGGTGCCACGGCATCCGAAGAGCACCTATGCAGCTGAAACACCAACCACAGATGGAGAGCGCCTGTACGTCCTATTTGGCGATGTTGGCTTGTTTTGTTTTTCGCTCACGGGGGAGCTGCTTTGGGAGCAAGCGATCGAACCCAAGAAGACCTTCATGGACTACGGTGCTGCAGCGTCACCTGTCGTGCATGAGGGACAGGTCTTTGTTGTCTATGACAATCTTGAAGGATCCTGGATCGCCGCGTTCGATGCCAAGACGGGCGAACAGAATTGGCGAAAGCAGCGGGATGAAACGCGATCTTGGGCAACGCCCTTGGTATGGAAAAACGAACTTCGTACAGAGATCGTTGTTCCCGGACTCAAACGCAATCGCAGCTATTCCCTCAGCGGTGAATTGCTATGGGAATTCGACGGTCAAATGTCGTCCCTGGTGATCCCGTCGCCTTTCTCAGCCCATGGAATGGTCTACCTTGCATCGGGATACGCCGGGGATAGCCATCGACCGACGTTTGCTATCAAGCCCGGCGGAGAAGGCAACATTGCCAAGCAAGGTGAGTTTGCCGATAGCCCGTTCATCGAGTGGTACCAGCCGAAAGTGTCTCCCTATAACACGAGTCAGATTGTCGTCGACGATTTCCTCTACACAGTCTACGACCAAGGCTTCATAACTTGTCATGATGCCAAGACTGGTAAAGAGGTATTTGGCAAACGCCGATTTCCCAAGGGAGCCTCGTTCACCGCATCCCCCTGGTCTTACAACGGAAAACTCTTTTGCTTGAGCGAGGATGGCGACACCTACGTGTTGAGCGTAGGCCCGGAGTATGAATTGGTCGAAACGAACTCGCTCGACGAGTTGTGTATCGCTTGCCCCGCAGTTTCCGGCGACAAACTTCTGATCCGAACTGCTTCCAAAGTCTATTGCCTCACGGAACCGGTGTCCGCGAAAGCGTCTGATGCCGCATTTCACGAAGCGAAGTCGCTTGTCGAGCGTGCAGTGGAATCCGGGAAAGCCGCGGGGGCAAGTCATCTGGTCGTTCGTAGTGGCGAGGTGATTCACTCGCACTCCGCTGGAGTCCGCGACATCGAGACGGGCGAACCACTGCAAGGTGACACCGTGGTGCGTATCTACTCGATGACCAAACCGATCACATCGGTTGCCGCGATGACGCTGTTTGAAAAAGGCAAGTATCAGCTGGATGATCCCGTTGCCAAATTCATTCCCGCTTTCAGTCAAGCAACGGTCTGGGACAGCACAGCGAAAATGGCGATCGCCCCCAAGCGACCGATGACCGTAAGAGATGTGTTTCGTCACACAACGGGCTATGCATACGGCGGCAATGGGAAAGAAGAGCTCGAAAGGCGTTATCGCGAGGCCGGTTTGAAATACCGGCCGCCGGCCGGCATGTTGCCTCCAGACATGTCGATTAAAGAAGCCGCAGATCGCCTAGCCACCATCCCTGCACACCATCATCCCGGTGAACGTTTTACCTATGGGTTCAGTTCCGATCTACTGGGACGTCTCATCGAGGTATGGTCAGGGAAATCATTGGATCAGTATCTCGAAGAGGCAGTTCTTGCGCCACTTGAAATGAATGACACAGCCTTTCAAGTACGGCCTGACGCGAAAGCCCGCTTCGGGAGTTGCCATACAAAGGTGGGCGGTCGATTAGCAATTCTGGACAAATCGACGAATAGCGATTTTGCGACCGGCTTCAAGTTTCTCTCTGGCGGCGGCGGTCTTGTTTCAACATCGAACGACTACGCCAAGTTCTGTGAGATGTTGGTCAGTGGTGGAAAACGAGGCGAAGCCAAGATCCTGAAACCTGATACTTTGCAGTTGATGTACACGGATCAGCTCAACGAAGTCCAAGGTGACTTTCGTTTCGGGCTAGGCTTTGCCATCAACGACATCGAAGTCGGCGAAGGAGAACAACGTCGCCAGGTGCAGGAATATTCCTGGGGCGGATACGCGAGCACCGACTTCCGACTTGTCCCAGAACTAAATCTGTTTCAGGTCTTTATTCGCCAGCACATTCCGTCCAACCACGGGGTTGCTGCATATGCGTTTCGTTCCATCTACACGGAGCTGCATTTGACTGTTGATTAGTCGTAGTCCGATTCGCGGTCCCGGTGCCTTGTGGGTTCGGATTGCCGTGTGTCAGGCAGTAATTTATTCGCCCTGCTTTTCATCATGATTGGAGGAATGGCGCCTTTATTGGTGATTTTCCAACCAAGTTGTCTTTGTTTGGCATTAATACCCACATTCCGCAGGTTGGTCTTGGTCATTGTTGATTTTTCTAGCAGGTGATCGATGAGGCTCGTCAACTCGTACAAGTACAGCGTCCTGCCCCTTCTTGTTGATCTTCACGTAATGGCACTTCCGGCCGAAATGCGCCAGGTTCCTAGATCGAGTTAAACAATTCACAACGAGGATCGAGCAACGTTAACTCGGCTCTCAACATTCAGGTTTTTCCGCGGAAACAGTGGGTGGCTTCACTCGTTTTTAATCAGTTCCTCACTTGCATCAGCGACCATACCGGCGTCCAACATGATGAATCCAGTATGGTGGATTTTTCCAGGCATGGGCTCCTGCGTCCAATGATTTTGCGGTTGCTGGTGATTTGCGATATCATCTCCGACGCCAGGAAAAACGGACCCAAGCAATGCGGACCGCGCAACTTGGGAAGGGATATCTCGGTCGATAGCGCGCCAATGGTGCGGCCAACCCTCGGCGAGATTCAACTCGTCGAGGGTTCCTTTTTTCGCCCATTGGACGCAGGAGAAATGCCTCCAAAATCCACCACACTGAACGAACTCACAAGGCATCTAAACTGGCTGCGACTTTCGTGAAGGGTGTTTTCGTTAGAAACGCAGTATGTCGCAGGCTCGGTCGCTCTTCTACAAAGAATGCTACCCACAGATTCTGCGGACGAGGCAACATTCAATCGGTTCCTTGTCAATCGCTGCTATTGTTGCGGGCGTTTGTCTTCAGGCAAGTGTCCTAGGTGTCCCCGTAGTTTTCTTTCCTGGGTTTTCAATTCTTCGAAATCTCGCCTGTCTGCGAAGACAGCATCGGAACTTTCCCAAGGCCCCAAAACTCCACCCAACGTATTGGTTTGACGATGGCAGTGCGACGATTGCTTTGGAAAATTGATTTCCGAGTTTTTCGGTTCTTCTGCAAGCTGCCAGAAAAATATTGCAGGAAACCTTTCGACCTTGTCTTTTTGTCTCATCGGATCTTCACTTGCAAACAACACGCAAGTTACATGACGATGCGTGGCAAGAAACAAAAGGATCAGCACGATGCAAATACAACCCGGCCTGAAAAGTGATTCGTCACTAAAGAAGTTCGTATTGGGAGCACATCCGATCATCGAGCACTTCATCGATCGATTGCGAATTCATGAAACGATTGGCACCTATATGCGGACTGATCGACGAATGACGCTCGATGATGACAAAGCCTTGGGGCTGTTGATCCACAACATTCTCACCACCCCGCAGGCTCTCTACGAAATGCAGGATTGGTTGAGGCCTTTGGACGCTGAGAAACTGGGGCTCCGCCCTGAAGAGGCAAAGATGATCCAAGACGATCGAGTCGGACGCGCGCTGGCCAGGTTCTATGATTCCAGGCACAAGGACATCTTCTTTCGATTGGCTTTGCGGGCGATCAAACTTTTTGATCTGGATTGCTCCCAGATTCATCATGACACCACCAGCGTAACGTTTGCGGGGAGGTACGGTGGATGGAACGCCAATGAGTTGCTGACACGCGGTCACAACAAAGACCATCGACCTGACTTGAAACAACTCGTACTGGGACTCAACGTTACTGCCGACGGCGCCGTACCGATTTCGCATCGGATCTACGACGGCAATCAGACCGACGATCGCCTTCATCCGGCCAATCACAAAGCCTTGCAAAAACTTTTGCAACAAACAGATTTTATTTATGTAGCCGACTGCAAACTCGCCACCGAAGAGAACCTGCAAAAGCTCTCCGTGTGGGGTGGTCGGTTCGTCACCGTGATGCCCAGGACGTGGAAGGAGGATACAAAATTTCGCGATCAGGTTCGTCGCGGGAAGATTCAGTGGAAGTTCATTTTGTCGCGTCAAAACAATCGCAAGCCAGATTCCAAGCGAGATCGCTACTTTGTCGCACAAGGCAATCAAACGACATCACAGGGATATCAGTTGCATTGGATTCGCAGCACGCAAAAGGCGGAACAAGACGAAGACACACGTCGAGAGCAGATGCAGCGAGCCAAGGCGGATTTACAATCGCTTCAAACCCAAATCAACACTTACAACCTCAAGCAACGACAACAGATTGTTCAGCGAATTGAAAGCATCCTGAAAGCCTGTCACTGCGAAAAGTTAATCTGGTACAAAATCGATGCAACGCGCCAATACAAGCGGAAGCATCAATGCAAGGGACGTCCCAAAAAAGACAGCCCAGGCGAGTTGACTTGGAAGCAAGTTTATACGCTCAGTTTTGGCGTGGATGAGGACTCGGTGAAGGCGGAAGAAAAAGTGGATGGTGTCTTCCCTCTGCTGACCAATCTGGATCGTGAGAGTTATTCTGCCAGGAAGGTTTTGGAGATCTACAAATTTCAGCCGTTCATCGAGAAGCGCTTCAGCCAGCTCAAAACGTATCAGCAGATCGCTCCAGTCTATCTTAAGAAGTCAGAGCGAGTCGTAGCCTTTCTACACATCCACGTGATGGCGCTGATGGTGTCCAGCTTGATCGAGCGAACGGTTCGTCAAGAAATGAAAAAGGAGAAGCTGAAATCTCTTTCGATTTATCCAGAGAAGCGACCCTGCCAATCGCCAACGATCTTTGACATAGTCAGGCTGTTTCGTGAGGTCGAACGATATGAAGTGGAGGCCAACGGTGAATCGATCATCTTTCCGTCGAACCTCACACGGGAACAGAAGCAAGTGTTGAACCTCTTAGGCGTGTCAATTTCCGCGTATCAGTAGCAGTGGCGATAGCATGGACGTACTCCAGCCCAGTAAAATCAAGACTAGCCACGCACGAAGTGCGGAATGTGGGTTAATAGTTTTCAGGAGAAGAGTTTTTTCGTGAATCTTGCGATTTCCGCCTACAGGTCGCGACCATTTCGCGTAGGTCTGTAGATAGATAGAGGAGGCGATTGCTTTTCGATCTTGCCGCTCGCATCGACCAAGCCAAGCACTCGAAACTTTTCGAATTCTGCGAATATTTTTGTACGCTGTTTTGCCAGCGGTCGAGATTCCCAAACGTGATCTTCGAAAAGCCCATGGTTCCCGACGATTCACTGCCGAATTGAATGTTGCCGACTATTGAATTCATTTCAACATTTGACGAGACGGCCAGCTGGATCCAACTTGCTTCGGTCACGGATTTTCCCGTGTTTTGCCGTCTCAAAGGCGGCTCTGGTGCAAGTTGAAGTGGCTTGCCACAACAAATTTGACAAACGGGTATTGAACGGCATAATCCTGCGTCCGCGAAATCTGACACTGTGGCGTTGTCTGATCACCCAGCTAACCATCTAACGACCAACCGCTCCACCTGCTGAGCCAGCGCTCGATCGGCCCGACGCCAACGAGCCTCTTTTGTGACTGTCGCGTGACCCCATTTGGGTATTGATCCGCGGCTGTCTTTGGTCCCCACACCTTCGTGACTTCACGTTTGCGCCGTATCCGCTCATGGCCACGGCTGACGGCGTGAAGTTTTGGCAGAAAGCGAGGAAATCTATGTTGCAGCCACCGTTGCTTCTGACCGTCGGCGAAATCGCCAGGCGGTTGCAGACCAAAGTTCATCGCGTCGAGTACATCATCCGGTCTCGCAATATCCAGCCTATCGGCTGGGCCGGGCACGCCCGCGTCTTCTCGGACGCCGCGTTCCAGCGAATCGAAAGCGAATTGGCCCGCATGGAAGCCGACCGACGCCATCGAAAGCACTCTGACGGATTGGAGGAATCGAAACATGGATGTGTCTGAGTATCCCGTATCCAATATCCCGCCACGACTGAAGGAATTCGATCATTGGGTCGCCTGGAAAACAGTCCCGCAGAACGGTCGATCGACCAAACTCCCTGTCAACGCGCGCGACGGACAGCTTGCAAGCTCAACCGATCCGGCAACGTGGTGCTCGTTCGAGGAAGCGCATCTGTCTTTCGCCAAACACGCCGAATGGTCGGGACTCGGTTTCGTTTTCGGCGAAGACGATCCATTCGCGGGCGTAGATCTGGACGACTGTCTCAATGAGGACGGCGAACTGATCTGGGGGGGCGACATCGTGGAAGGATTGAAGACCTACACGGAGGTTTCTCCGTCGGGTCGCGGTCTGAAGATGTTTCTCGAAGGTGATAAGCCAGCGTACGCGAACTGTCGCAAAGATGGATTCGGCCCCACGGGAAGAGGAAAAGTCGAGGTCTATGATTCCAAACGCTTTTTTACGGTGACAGGAAACCACTTGGCCGGATCTCCGCGAAGCATCGAAGTGCGACAGCGGGACTTGGTCGCCATCTGCCATTGGTTGTGGCCTCAACGGAATGGAACGCAACCTTGGACCGCGCGTGACAAAAACACGAACGACGAACGACGTTTCGCGGATTGCCTCGCGTCGATGCTCGCGATGGATGTTCCTGACCACAGGGACGGCTCGCATCGGTTGTTCGCGGCATGCTGCCGCTGCGTCGAGCACGATCTCAGTGATACCGAAGCGCTCGAGTGCATCGGCCGATACGCGGTTCATGTTCCATTTCCACAGCGATGGAACGATGAGGCAATCGTGCGACGCATTCGTGACGCTGAGAAGCGTTGCCAACGCGGCCTGGCCGTCCGTCCCGGGCATGCGAGTTCGTCGGATCTCGGTGCTGAGGAAAGCGGGCCGCGATGCCTGCCCGTTGGCGATCTTATTGAGCGATACCCAACACTCAGGACTCCCGTGATCGATGGGTTGCTCCGTCAAGGCGAAACGATGAACGTGATCGCGCCGCCGAAACTTGGCAAATCATGGCTCGTCACCGATTTGGCGATCGCGGTTGGCACGGGGCGGAACTGGCTAGACGCGTATCCAACGCATCAGGGTAACGCGTTATTGCTGGATAACGAATTGCACGCCGAAACGTCGGCCAATCGAATCCCGAAAGTTGCCGAAGCTCGCGGTGTCAGCGTATCGGACATCGCACAAACGGTTTTCGTTGACAACTTGCGAGGTCGATTGCTGGATTTTCAAACACTGCGAGGGTACTTCGATGGGATCCAGCCGGGATTCTTCAAGATCATTGTCATGGATGCGTTCTATCGATTCTTGCCCAAGGACACCGATGAGAACAGCAACGGGAACCTGACGGATATCTACAACCTGATTGACCGTTATTCGGCTGATCTGGGTTGTTCGTTTGTGCTGGTCCATCACGCCAGCAAAGGCAACCAATCCGGCAAGTCGGTAACCGACGTGGGTGCCGGAGCCGGAAGTCAGTCACGGGCGACGGACGCACACTTGGTACTACGACACCATCAGGAGCCAGGCTGCGTGGTGGTGGATGCCGCAGTGCGATCGTGGCCGCCGATCGAACCGAAGGTCCTACGTTGGGAGTTCCCTGTCTGGCTTTCCGATGAGCTTCTTGACCCGTCGGAATTGAAAATGGAACGGCCAGCCAGGCGAACCAAGCCAGAAGACAAGGAAAAAGAGAGATGGACGGCCGAGAAGTTTGCTGAAGAATTTGTCACGGAAGAACCCCAGCGGATGACGCAAGTGCGCAATGCGGCTTCGAAAGCCCGCATCCCTATTCGCATCATCAAAGACCTTCAATCCGATGCCGAGGAGCAAGGATTGATCTACCGGTGGACGTTTGGAGCGAACAAGCCTGTCAGCCTCGCTTCCGTTCCTCAGCCCACGGAGGAGGCATGAGAATGGGATACGCCGGCCTTCTGCGTGCTGCGAACACGTTTTATTGTGTGCGCACAGACAGAAGAAGAGCGTTTTCTGTGTGCTGCGAACGCGCGTTTTTCGCGCGCGCACAGACAGAGATCTTGCCAGTTCTGTGTGCCGCGCGCACAGCGTCTTGTGCGCGCTCAGCACACAGAGATCAGGTCTGTGTGTGTTGCGCGCACACCCCCTAGTACCCCCAGGGCGTGTTGCACACACGCCCCTGTGCTGTGTGTGCGCGCGCGCAACACACACAACACACAGATATCGAACGGGTCCTCCCGGCGCGAGGCTTCAAGCAAGGGCACCCGAATCAGCGGCCTACCTAACCTCAGTTTGTTTCCTGGAACACGTTGTCCGACTTTTGGAAAAGTAGATGCATCCGAAACACTTTCAACTGGCTTCGCGGCTGCTTGCCGAGATCGAGGTCTTTGCTGAAATCGATGTCAGCGCGGTCGGGATTAGCAGCTCATGGCTGGATGGCATGCGGAATCGTGGGATCCCGTTCACGCCGGAGTACTGGTCGGCCACGCAGGGCCCAAGCCGAAAAATGCAGCTCGTTCGCGCTGCCCGTGATATGGAGCGACAGGGATTGCTGCGACGACTAACGGAGCCGCATCGCGACCGAACCACCTACGTCATTCCCAGCATCACATTGCTCCGCCAAGCGATTGAGAAACTCAGCGTTCAAGCTGATATCGACGCGATTTGCTTGGGGCTAAGAAAGACGCACTGGGGCGCGGAGCTCGCAGTTCAATTAGAGCAATGGGCTGCAATCGTGCCTCAAGTTGCTATTCGCCCCGAGGAAGTCGTTCCACACAGTCATCCGGAATCGAAAGCATCAATGAACGACCATTGTCCCAATTGACGTCGATTTGCATCCAGCCTCGTTGAGGATAGATGCCGGCCACGGTTCCGGCGGTGCCAACTGGAATTGGGTCTGGATCGTTGGGCATGGAGATTAGGCGAATGCGATCTCCAATCATTAATTCATTGTTCAATTCGTCGACCTCCGATCATGTTCTCGACTTCATTCGTTGTATTTACCTGCTGCCTACAGAACAGCACCGAGCTGACTTCGGCTCATTGCATCGAAGGCAGTGATCGCCAGCAGGTGCTCGTGAATCAGGATTCCACCAGGCTCGTCGCCTGTGTTGAGGTCTTCGATCTCGAGCAAGTCCGCCAAGGGACGCAAATTGTCCATCACCGCGTAGTAGCACTGACGAATCTCTTGGGCCTTCGCCGGGTCCATGTCGCGAAAGATTCGGCGAAGGGTTTCGGTAGCGTTGCGGCTTTCTTCAGTCACGTTTTTCTCCATACAAGTATCGTTTTTTGTGTAACTCGCAGGTCGCTACCAATGAACCATGACATCTGAATCAGATCAAGCAAGAATCACTATGAATCGGCCGCAGTTTGCTGGTCGAAATTTCGCCCGTTGACGCAACAAAGCGGAACTGGGCCAACTTCCCGGCGAAGACAAAAACTTGCGACACAACGCAACGTGGGGGCCGACACCGCCAACCAACCACCGAGCCAACCATCTACCGATCCAACGATCCCTGTGTCTTTCCACCACGAGATACCAGGACATTGGATGCTCACCAAAACAAAACCAGACGATGTGCGTGAATGTGACCGCACACGCCAGGTCGCCGTCTGCTTGGCCGACGCGATCATCGCTTTGCAGAAACAAGGCCGATTCTTGGCGAAGTCCGAGATCTTTTCCGAAGTTGCCAACGATCGGCTTGACTCGTTTGCGAACTCAGGGATCTGTGTGGACTCGGGTTCGATCTCTGAGTCTCACAAACAAAACAAGGGAGAAAGCAAATGACATTGAATGTCACCAAGGAAGTCGCCACGCTGCGAAAGATGACCGTTGGTGAACTTCGCGAACGTTTCGCGGAAGTCACCGGCGAAAACACCAAGGCCGCTAATCGCAATTGGTTGGTCCGCCGAATCATTTGGCGGATGCAGTCGATCGATGAAGGCGGGTTGTCGGACCGAGCGATCGCTCGGTCACGCGAACTGGCCGGCGGAGCCGATTTGCGTGTCACTGCGCCGCGACAACGCAGCCTGCCGGCCGACGCCGACAAACGAACCAAGGTCGTGCCGTGTGCCCACGCGACGTCACCAGGCCGGCCGTTGCCGGGCACCTTGATTACCCGCGTCTACAAGGGGCAAGAACTCCGGGTTCGTGTACTGGCAAACGGTTTTGAGTACGAAGGCGAGTTCTACAAATCGCTCAGTGCCGTCGCCAAGAAGATCACTGGATCGCATTGGAGCGGCAACAAATTCTTCAATCTCAACTGCAAGGAGGCTGGCCAATGAAAACGTCTAAACGAACCGAACCCGCGAAGGTCGTCCGTTGCGCGATCTACACTCGCAAGAGTACCGAAGAAGGACTCGAACAAGAATTCAATTCGCTTGACGCCCAACGAGATTCGGCTGAAGCCTACGTGGCTTCGCAAAAACACGAGGGCTGGGAAGTCATCACTCAAACGTACGACGACGGCGGTTTCACCGGTGGGAACATGGAGCGACCGGCATTGAAACGCCTGCTCACCGACATCGAAGCCGGCAGGATCGACTGCGTGATTGTTTACAAAGTGGATCGACTTAGCCGCTCGCTGCTCGACTTCACCCGCATCATCGAGACGTTCGATTCGCATCAAGTTTCGTTCGTCAGCGTGACGCAGCAATTCAATACATCGACCTCCATGGGCCGACTCGTCTTGAACGTTCTGCTTTCGTTCGCCCAGTTCGAGCGGGAAATGATCAGCGAGCGGATTCGTGACAAAGTGGCCGCATCGCGCCGGCGCGGAAAATGGTCCGGCGGAATGCCACTTCTCGGATACACCGTCGAGCACAAGAAGCTGATCGTTGACGAAATCGAAGCGACCCGTGTTCGTCAGATCTTTGAGCTGTATCTGGAATACCAATCGCTGCTGCCGACGATTCGCGAGATCAACCGAAGAGGCTGGACAACAAAACGTTGGATCACCAAGAAGGGCGACCATCGTGGCGGACGCGAGTTCACGCGAAACGCTCTGTACAAGCTGCTGACCAATGTCACCTACATTGGCAAGATTAAGTACAAGGACGAAGTGCACGAAGGTGAGCATGTCGGCTTTGTGCCCGTCGAGTTGTTCAACCGCGTTCAAAACCGTTTGACCAACAACGGCAAAGCTGGCGGCACGACGGTTCGCAACAAGCACAACGCTTTGCTCAAGGGCTTGCTGCAGTGCAAAGCCTGTGGCCGCCCGATGACGCATTCCTACAGCAGCAAGGGTAACAAGCGGTACCGTTACTACGTCTGCGGGACGGCGATGCAAAAAGGATGGTCGGAATGCCCGTCGCCCTCGGTGCCCGCCGGCGAAATCGAACGCTTCGTCGTCGAGCAAATCAGAACGATCGGCAGCGATCCTGTGATGCTGGCCCACACCGCCGCGGAGGTTCAATCACGAAGCCAAATCGCTAAGGAGCTACTGCGAGACGAACGCAAAGCCCTCGATCGCCAAATCCGCAATGACCATTCCAAGCTGCAGGCGATCGCTGCCAACACGCACATCGCAGGCAACATCTCAGGCTTGTCAGAGATCCAACAACGAATCCAAACGGCTGACCAACGCTTGAAAGCGATCGCAGATGAAGAATCCGCGCTGGCGACTCAGGAAATTGACCAATCCGACATTCAAAGAGTCTTGGCAGACTTCGACGAAGTCTGGGACGCACTCCCGCCAAGAGAACAAGTCCGCGTCGTTTCGCTACTGGTCGACACAGTCAACTTCGACGGCGCCGGCGGCAACGTCGCCATCACCTTCCACCCGACCGGTCTGAAAAGCCTTCTTCAACAACCTCTGGAGACTGCCCAATGAGTGAATCCCTCACCATCAATCGAAAGTTCCACGTCGCCCAAAAACGCGACGGCCGCAAACAAATGCAAAACGGTGTCGCTCCCAGCAAGCCTACCGGCCGAGTCCCACGCATCACGCGACTGCTTGCCTTGGCCCATCGCTGTCACCGATTGATTCAGGACGGCACGATCATCAACCAAAGCGAACTGGCCCATTACGGCCAAATCTCCACGACCCGCATGACGCAAATCATGTGGATGGACAATCTCGCCCCCGACATCCAAGAAGAAATCCTGTTCCTGCCCAATACCGTCAAAGGCCGCGACCCGATTAAAGAAGCCGACATCCGTCCCATCGCCAAAACGCTCGACTGGAAAAAGCAACGCAAAATGTGGCGAACGATCAAGGACTCTCAACCTGTTAACCCAGACCGAACATGAATCGTCTGGTTCGGTGGGTCGGAAGCAAACGGCGTGGTAACAAGCAGCCACTTTGTGAACAGAGAGCGCGATAGTTCGCAGAGAAAATACCGTTGAGACGGACGCAACTCATGCGAAACTGGGACGGCCTAGTTCGAAAGAGAGGTTTCGGGCAAAACACCGAAACTTGAAAAACGCCCCAAACACGGCGTTTATTGACCGGCCAGACTGGCCGAAGAAGGACTCTCGAAGAGCGAACTGGCCGGTAGGGCCAATTCCGCAGATCGTGAAGAGTACACCCGGAGGGATTCGAACCCCCAACCCTCGGTTCCGAAGACCGATGCTCTATCCAGTTGAGCTACGGGTGCTTAGTTGAGACGTAGTGTAGTGGCTGCTTTTTCTCTCGACTAGTGGTTTAATTGAGAAGAATCGATCAAACGTACTGGCTCCAGGCTGCCGCAACGGATTCATCGAATGCCACCAGAATGACGGTGCCAATACCGCTGTTTGATGAGGTTGCTTCGCGAAGGGTTCGGACGGATACTTCGGCGGCTTGGTCGAGCGGAAAACCGTAGATCCCGCAGCTGATGGCAGGAAATGCAATGGAGGAGACGCCGAGGGCATCCGCCAATACGATTGATTGGCGATAACAAGAGGCGAGTAACTCTCGCTCCCGGTAGCTGCCTCCATTCCAAATCGGGCCCACCGTGTGAATGATATACTTCGCCGGCAGCTTGAATCCATTCGTGATACAGGCTTTTCCGGTGAGGCATCGGACGCCCGGTTTTTTTTGAGGGAACGCTTGGCAGGCTTGCAGCAACGCTGGGCCTGCGGCTCGGTGGATCGCTCCATCGACACCTCCCCCACCTAGCATTGTTTCGTTCGCTGCATTGACAATCGCATCGACTGAAAGCTTGGTGATGTCGTTTCGCTGAACTTCGATTTGGGTCTTCAGCATGATCGTGTCTTCAGCGGGGCGTTCCTTTCGGATCTTCACGCACGTATTTCCGGTTAAACAGGTCAGGATCGAATGGGTTGTCGATCGCCGGTAGACGTGTGGGGCGTGATGTGGTTGATCGTTGCCCGGCAGACGGGAGCCCCACGCGAGACGCAGCCGAAGGGGTTTGCGATTGCATCAACGAGTCGCCAGCATCTTGTTCGTTGAAGGCCTCTCCAACCGGAAACTCCAATGATGGGGCAAAAGATCGTCCCGCAAAAGGGGTGTCGGCAGGCTCCTTTTCCTTGGTCAAAGCAGTTCTTTCCATCGCTGTGATCCAGCGACGTAGGGTGTTTGCGGCCAGATCACGGCGTGTATCGAACTTGACGGACTCGTTGCCATGCGGTGTTTCTGCTTTGAGCAGCAGTTCGCTGTCGGCAGGCGATTGGAGGTCCAGGAACGCGAGCGTCGACAGCAGGTTCTGCCTTGTCATACGAGCAGTAGCAGGACTGCCTAGCGCAGGCGTTACCATTCGCCAAGCTTGGTCGGATGTGTACGAATGACATTGCCCGCAGCGGTTGATCAGCAGGGGCTGGACGTATCGAGCGAAGTCTCGAATTTGTTGGGGAGATTCGGCGATTGTCCGTTCTGCGTCGGTAGGTTCACGTTGAAGCGTGTCGGATGCTGCAGGAATCGTCGTTGACTTATGACTTGTTCCTGAGTCAGCGTTGGCATCGGCTGCTGCGTTGGCATCGGCCGCTCGGCGCAACCGCTCCTCCAGACGTTTCGCTTCGGGATGATTCGGTGCAACCGCGTAGATCTCAACCAAATCCGCTGCAGCGAAGTCAAACAAGTCGTGCTGCAAACACCACTTGATGTCTGCGATTCGGGATTCGGGGGTCGAATCGGCTCGTTGGTCGACTCGATACTGATACAAATCTTGAATGGAACTCGCCCAACAGGCAACCTCTTTTCGCGAAAGCTGGATGGTCGCTCCGCCCTCACGCTGAATCACCACGAATTGTCCAAATTGAGATGCCGTACCGCGAAGCACGTTTCCATTGCGAAGTAGCACGCATTCCGTCGTGGCGCTTGGGACGGACTTGGGTTCCGAGACGAGAGCCTCGTTGCCCTTCAGGTCGGCATCTGCGCCGGCTGGGCGAGATTCCGGCGGATTAAGGTGGGAAGGCGCCGCGTCGATTCGCACATCCGCATGAGACTGTCTTTCTTCGCCAAAATCCAGCGAGGAATCAAAATTGGTTTGCGCTGCGACGATCCGAAGCATCGGTGGATCGTCCCCTTTGGCGACGCCGCCGACCGCAATGAGCGCGAGCAACCCCGTTACTCGCAAAAGTCGTTTCGGTATTCCTTGGCACATGTCCGCTGGCATACCAGTTTCGACCGATCTGCGTCAATCCGAGCAAAATGCACCCGCGATTGAACGCTTTATGAAGGCCCCCTCCATCTCATCGACGATCAGCGTGCTTCATATTTGGCAAAGATCATTTTGCCTGCATTGGTCTGAAGCGTGCTGGTCACACGGACATCCAAGTCCTGGCCGATACGATGTCGAGCCCCTTCGATCACGACCATCGTTCCGTCGTCGAGATAGCCAATGCCTTGCTCTGCACCTTCGCCCGCCTTGATCACTTTGATATGGAACGTTTCATCTGGCAAGAAAACCGGACGAAGCGAGTTGCTGATCTCGTTCAAATTGATTACCGGCACGTTATGTAGCTTAGCTACTTTGTTCAGGTTGAAGTCACCCGTCACGACTTTGCCGTCGAGATGTTTTGCTAGCAACACTAGCTTCAGATCGACTGTCTGGCCGGCGAGTTCGGGAAGTTCGCGATCGAAGATAATCAAATCGACGTTCTGATCCGCTCGCATTCGGTTGAGAACATCGAGTCCACGGCGTCCACGAGTCCGGCGGAGCTTGTCACCGCTGTCGGCGATCGCTTGTAGTTCTGTGAGGGCGAATCGCGGCATGATCAATTGATTGTCAAACACGCCGGTCCCGACCAAATCTGCGATTCGCCCATCGATCACAACACTTGTGTCGAGAACAAGCGGCTTGAAACCCTTGACTTCACGGACAAATTCCACATAGGGAATCAGAAAGCGGAAGTCATCCTTGGTCTGTAGCAGCAAGCTGGTGCAGATGTAGCACATCAACATGCCGATGACCAACTGGAGCCCGCGACCGTTGAACGATTGGTCGATCAGCGGGGCGACCGCAATCCACATGATGTACGTCAACAGCACCCCGATCAAGACACCAAAGTAGATCGCGGAAAGGGTGTCGATTCTCTTGCGAGGTAGAAAAATGTCGGTCACGATCACAATCGCCGCGAGTGACATGATACCGATAAAGATCAGGTAAGGCGTTGCAGTGGGTGTTTCGACAGATCCCTGCGAAAGGGTCGAAATCAGGAATGTGGACACGCCTCCCGCACAGAGCAAGAAAACGCATCGAAGGATAATCAGGGCCATTGGCTGGGCACCATGGGTAGTTGGTCGTGACGGATACGGACTGAGGGTTCAGGGCGTTCTTCAAGAAACAGTTTAAGTGAGCAATGCGGTAGGCCCCAAGGGGATATCGAAAAACGCACGATTTCTTCATGGTTCGCGTTCTGACGTTCCCCATGGGTCCGCTACGTTCCCAATTCAGGATCGGTTTGTCGAGGTGACCTGGTTTCTGCTTTGATTGAGGGTGCGCAAGGGAAACGCAGACGCGAGAACCGTTAGAAACGTCAAAATGGGGTCAACCGGGCGATCTCGAAGTGGCAAATTGGTGGAGGAAGTCGACCTTCGCACGACACCTCGACCTAAGCTTCCAGGGACGTTCTCGATCCTGGTGGCGACACCTTCCACTCCCACGCACGCGATTCCATGATGAATAACCTTCGATTCCGGGCAGGCATGTTGGTGCTGTTCGTCGTGTTGAGTTGCGGTTGCTCGGTTGAATCGGAACAGCTCGAACGACTCACGGGCATCGCATCGAAGTCGTCAATGAGCTCCGCACCAGCGATAAATCCAGCGGAACCTGTTGTCGTTCAGGCCAGCTTCAAGCCAAAGTATCCGGAACGGGAGGACCCCTTTCGATTTCCGGGCGACGAGCCATTGGTGACCGCCAAGCCTGAGTTGAGCGTCACCAAGGCGACTCACGTCGCAATCCTCGGCTTCGCGAATCTCGGGCAAGCGAAAGTGATCGTGAGAATGAACGAGACGACATCCGCGTTAGCCGTAGGGGAAAAGAACGACGGAATCGAAGTGGTGGAAATCAACCCTCCGTCGGCTACGCTCAAGTCAGGCAACTTGGTGTGGACGGCAACAATGTTCGGTCCGACGAAGGATTAGACGGTTTTTCGCGAGACCAGAAAGCTCCGGTCTCCTCGCGTCACGTAGATTGCATCTTCCTGCAGACGCTCGCAGAGATCAACGAGGAATTCAATCAGCCGATCGAAATCGGGTTCAAAATTGAAGGAAACCTCGAAGCGTTCCATCACATCGTGGACCATCTCGTTGGCTTCGTTGGTCCAGTAGCCTTTGACGGGTGTTGGCGTCTGCGTGTACGCTCGGTAGCGATTCATCAGAAACCGATGGATCGCGGTTCGCGCAGTCAATCCGTCGAGGTCAAATCGCGGGTCGTCAAGTTTATGCGACGGAATGTAAAACACCGTCATTTTGCCTAACGCATGCAGATGCGGAACGGAGGTCGATTCTTCACGATTCATTTTTTTTCGTTGCCAGTCTTTCCTGCCGTTGACCCAGTCGCCAAGCGCCCACGAACCAGATTGCGGTCACGGGCAACGCGTACCAATTCAATGCCGTCATGCTGACGCCGATCGCTTGAAGCCCACGAAAAACCTGTGCTGCGATTGCATCGCCTCCACGGAGGACGACGGTGTCAATGAAGTTCTTCGATTTGTATTTCTGCTCGCGATTGACCACCGTGAACAGAACCTCTCGTGCCGGGACGGTGATTCCATACCCGCTTGCTCGTGTCGCGATGACGAGCATGACCAATGCATCGAGCGATTGCGTATTCGCCAAAACCATAAAACCGATGCCATAAACAATCGGTAAGATCGCTAGTGCAACGCTGATTCCGAACCGGCGCAGGACGGCGCCGGTCAGAACGGTTTGCACGAGCAAGGTCAACAGCTGAACGCCGAGATCGAGCGACGCGAACAATCGAATTCGATCGGCGGTCGATTCGATTGCTTGGTTCACAATGTTGGCTTGTTGCAGATAGAGTTGCGTGCCGAGCAATTGGACAAAAAAGAGAAACAAGCAAATCGAGGCCAGGTAAGGCGATTGAACGACTTGCACGATCCCGGTCCATAATCCGCCACCGGTAGGGGAGTCGGAGGTCGCCACAGACGCGGATTGGATTGTGGGGGGCGATGGGACCGAACCGGTGTTTGTTTTGGTCGAATGCAATTTGGCTGAATTCAATTCCAGCTTCCACGCACACACCAAACCCACCTCCAATAAAACGGCTGGAACCAACAGCAGAGTGCTTGTCGAGAATTGGCGAGCCAGCAGCGCCGTGAACAAGGATCCCGCGATGGCCCCCGCCGTACCGCCCGCAGCAATCAATCCGAACAATCGTTTGGCCTGTTCGCTGGTGAACAAGTCTGCCAGCACGCTCCAGAAAACGCTTGTCGCGAACAACGCGAACACGTTGACCCAAACAAAAATCACTCGGGCGGTCCATACACTCACCAAGGAAGATTTGACTTGGAGCAGAGCCCAAAAGACCAACAAGCAGATGGCAAAAAAATGGTAAACGACTCGAACAAGCCAACGTCGCGGTAATCGAATCACCAGCAGCGAATAGATCGGAACGGTGACCAGCATGGCGAGGAAAGTGATCAGAAACAGGTGCGGTAGCTGCTGGGTGCCACCCTCGATCCCCATGGTTTCACGAATCGGACGAATCGCGAAATAGCTCAGCAGAACAAAAAAGAACCATGCAAACGCCCAACCGACACACGCGAATTCGCGCGACTCGATTCTCGACATCCAACCAGTGTCGTCAGAAGACGGAGCGTGCGTCGTAGGTTTTTTTTGCGGTGAGCTAATGGATTCGATCCGTTGCGTCAGAGCTTGGCAAATTGCAAATCGTCGAGCATGACGGTACCATGCTGATGACTCGACGGGTACCCAATTCACTTTCTATCGCAATCGATGCCATGGCTGACTTGATGATTGCCACGACGACCATGGCTGCCGCGTCGGTTGGACTGGCAACCGTTTGCGGATGGAAAGGGTACCCACGCAGCGGCCAATCAACCATTCTTGCCCTTACGATCGCCGTCTCGGCGATGTTTGCATTCCTCTTTTATGCAGCAGGTCGATTGTATTGGGCGCGATGGATCCCCGATTCGGCCGTGATTGCTTGGTCGAACTTGACGCCGTTGTTTGCCGCTGCTGCCACAGGATGGGTGTTTCGCTTGCCAAATACCCCGCTATGGCGGCGAGCCACGCTCGCGGGTCTTTTGGGGCTTGCTTGCCTTGCCGCGGTACTTTGGCCGTTTCTCGGCATTTGGCTACGCCCGACTTTGCCCGCCGGGCACAAGGTTGTGCGGGGGATCACTCGCCAGACCTCTTGGGCTACCTGCAGCCCCGCTGCTGCCTCGACCTTTTTCCGTTTTTCGGGTATCGAGGCTACCGAGGCGGCTCTGATCCCACTCTGTTTGACGGATGCGAGTGGGACGCCCACATTGGGGCTTTATCGAGGCGTCAAGCGGATCGCGAATCAACAGGGTCGAGACGCTCAAGCCGTCTTGATGTCCATGGATGAGCTTGAAAAAAACCATGCTTGGCCGCTGTTGATCATGGTCAAACTTCCGGAGGCCGGTTTCCGTGAGTCCACTTATGTGACCGAGTGGGGTTGGGTACCTGGATTGGGACATACGGTGGTGATTTTGGGGCGAAACGAGGAAGGGCACTACGCGATTGGCGATCCAGCGGTGGGGGCGGAGCTATGGAGTGCCGCGGACTTGAACGTCCTATGGCATGGCGATGCCATACGCTTGGTCACCGATTGACGATATTTTTTGTGTGAGGTTGCTGTTGACAGGAGCGGCTGTGATGCCGTTTGCTGGAGGATGCAAGCGGAAGGCCCCTACGGGGCGCCTCGCATCACAATCACCGATTCCAAGGAGAAGGTTTGAACCTCGAAACCACACCCACCACGACAAAAAAATACGAAATCCGCCAGCTTTCGGATGCTGGAGACGTGCTTTCCGCTCAGGCGGTTGACGCTTCCAGCGGCGAGGCGGCCGCAAAACAATTGAAACAGGTCGTTGACGGCGCCGGAAAAATCGAAGTCTGCCTCGACGGGATATCAGTCAGCGAAATGGGCGTCAGCTACTGGCGAAAACGGGTACGTCGTTGAAGTGACGACGTCCCTCCGTTCTTATTGTATAGTGGAGGCATTCCTCGCCATCGCGTGGTGAGAGTTCGTTGAGATTTCCGGGTCTTGCTACGGTCCTGGCTGACGATTGGCCGCAATGGGGGGCTGCCGCCTGCGCCGAGGACGAAAACTGCGCCGGGAACGAAAAAAACGCAGATCCCAATCGGGACCTGCGTCTTTGAGGATAACATTTGCTTCCGAACGAATGAAAAACAGGAGGTGTCAAAGGTCGGGGCCAGTCTTCGCGATTCGAGCAATCGCCCGCGACGAAGGGAATCCTGGCAATAATGCCGACCTGGGAGCGTGACGACTACGATTTTAATTCTTTTTAGTTCGCTAGAAAAGAGTGCTTTTCTTGAATTTTCTTGCCCCGGACAATACGCCACCCCTGCTCAGAATCGGTGATCGGATTTCCGTGTTGCCAGTGATCCATGGCAGCGGCCAATTCGCGTTGACCGTGCGCCGATGGTTTCTTGATCACTCCTTTGACTGCCTCGCCGTGCCGCTTCCCGAATCGTTTCGGGAACCGGTTGAAGCGGCCGTGTTGGAATTGCCCCGGCCGTCGATCGTTTTGCAACCGCCGACGCCGCGATTCGATTCGGGGGCGTTTCGTTCGGATTGGTCTCAACCCGATTGGGGAGAGGAGGTGGACGAAGGGGACGACGACGAGTTGGAGACACCGCCGACCAGTTTCGTTCCGATTGACCCCTGCCAGCCGGTCATCATGGCAATCCGCGCAGCAATGGGCGAGCATCTGCCACGTGTCTACATTGATCTCGAAACGGATCCGTTCTATCCCTATTCGACGGTGATGCCAGACCCTTTCGCCGTGCGGCATGTCTCACCTGAGATGTTTGCGGCTGCTTTGTTGCCCAGCATCACGCGACCTGTGGATGAGCAAACTCAGCAGCGTATCGTTCATATGGCAAGTCAACTTCGCGAACTTGAATCGCAACACCAGCGGATCTTGTGTGTATGCAGCGTGCTCCATTGGCCGTGGATCCGCGAAGCCTATACCCAGCAAACCAAAGCCGAGAACGAGCCCGTTGCAGAGCCATGGGCTAGGGATCGCGTCCTGCCGGAGCACGATCATGTTCAACCGACCGAGCGATTTGCGGTGGAGAATCGCAGCTTGACTTTCTTGTTTGGTGAATTGCCTTACATCACGGGGCTTTACGAGCGGGCAAGGGCCGAGCTGGATGAAGACGATGATTTGCAAATCGACGGCGTCAAAGAGTTATTGATTGCATCGCGAGTTCGCTATCGCTCGGAACTGGGCAATCGTGCTCGCCGTGTGACGCCGCTGCTGCTTTCCAAGTGCTTGACCTACATCCGCAACCTTTCGCTCATCCATCGACGGATGACTCCGGATCTGATCACGATTGTTACGGCAACCAAACAAATTCTTGGTGACCAGTTTGCGCTGCACGTTGCTGAAACCGCGAACGAGTATTTTTTTGCCGATCACAATACGGCCCTACTTGATCCCTTGCCAGAAGTCAAATTGGGGATCGATCAATGTCGATTGCCAGACGGAGAGACGGTGGAGTTGGTGAGCCGGTTACCGGGGCCACCCATCACGTGGCAGACCATTCAGTTGCAACGGCGGCCCAACCAATTCGAAACGGATCGTTGGAAGTACCGTTGGAACCCACACAGCCAGTGCAGTTATCCGCCCGAGGATGAGCGTATTGAGAATTTTCGGACGCGTGTTTTCGATCGCGCTCGCGCAATCATTGGCAACGACCTGGCTCGGACGGAGAAGTTCACGACGAGTGTGAAGGATGGTATCGACATACGCGATACGCTTCGACATTGGTATGAGAAGCAGATCTACGTGAAGGTGGTGCCGCCAAGTCGTGGCGATCTGGATGCTTGTGTGATGATGTTCGATTCCCCCGCAGATCCTCGCGAATATCCTTGGCGAACCACCTGGTTTGCTGAGCACAAGGACGAATCGACGCTCGCTTTCTTTGCCACGAATTTTCAAGAGGAGCTCGTCGGGCCCGGAATCGGGCTTGGCATTTATGGCGGTGCCTTATTTTTGTACCCGCCAACGATGATTCCCGATGTCTGGATCGATCCACAACTCGATTATGCCGAGACGCTTGAAGAACGCTTAATTGCAGCGGCCTGTTTGCACTCGCGAGGACGAGAAATTGCGTTGCTGTCGGCATTGCCGCCCGGAACCGGCTGGCAGCGACTCGCCAAACGCCACCGCAAACGGTTGGTGCATGTACCGCTCAGCTCGTTTAGCGACGAACAAGTGCAACAACTTCGAATGGTGCACGTTCTCAATGGTACCGAAGTGCGCAGCTACGCCGCTGATTTTATTCGCCGTGTTTAGAGGTCCGCCCCACGGGTCAGCGAGGCCTAGATCTTGCGATCCAAACGCTGCATTCGGCGTGGCGCAATACGAACCGCGAAACGCTACCCAGTAGCATCCGGCTAATCGAACCGCGACGTGAATCTCCCACAACCACCAAGTCACAGCCCTGCTTGTCGCATTCGTTGACGATCGATTCTCCCACATGAGGTGATTCGATAATGTCGAGTGAAATGCGATCTCGCAGCATCGGGAATAACTCGCGGCCGGTTTCAAGGTGTCGCATCGCCGCCACACGTTGCTCGGTACGATATTGAACGATGTTCGGCATCAGATCCTGGCTGAAACCCTCAAACAAGGGGACCACACCAAGCAAATGCACCCGAGTGCTTGCGTCCCACTCCAACTTGGCAACCTCCTCACACGCGCGCTGTGACGCAGGCGTCTCGTTGTAGGCAAGGGTCAGGTCAAGGGGATCGGTTGCTTCATGGTGAGAAGAGCCACGCACGACAATCACATTGCACGGTGCGTGGGTTGCGACGTAGTCACTCGTGCTTCCCAGTAGCATTCGGCCGATGCCGGAATGCCCCTTGGCCCCCATCACAATCATGTCACACTTGGATGCCTCCGCCGCCTCGACGATGCTGTGGCCGATGTGACCGTGGACAATCTGCTGGCCAATCGAATCCGCTTTCTCACTTAAAATCGATTCCGCTTTCGCCAAATAGGCCTTTGCTTCGGCCTCTTGATGCTCGCGAAAATCTTTCAAGAGTGGATCGGCTGCATCGGCATCGTGCGACGGAATGAACACATTGGTTAGCAGCGTAAGGTTCAGGGGGCCCACCAAAGGCAGGCGACAAAGGAACTTTGCCGCTTGCTCTGCTTGCTGCGAGCCGTCCGTTGCAAAAATCACGTTCGTCATCAGTAAATCGCCTTGATTGAGTCGTTAATGAAGCTCGCTCGAGCGAATGCCTCGCTCGGCTTGTTTCCCGTCTTCCTGCTGAATCGCCTGAGGCGGCGTACGGCAAACCAATACCGGACAAGGTGAATGACGCAAGACCTCGCTCACCACACTGCCGACAAACCAACGCATGAACGGTCCTCTGGCGTGGGTACCCACGACCAACACGACACTCCCAAGCTCTTTTGCCTTTGCGACGATTTTCTCGCTGGCAATCCCCACCTCCAAGAAACGTTGGACACGATCGGGCGGCAGCGACACGGCAATCCGATCAAGTACCGCACGCAGCTCAACGGGAGTGTCGGTGTTGCAAACCGGCAGTCCAACCGACGAAATGTCCGCCGCGACGGGATCGACGGGATACCAAACGTGAACCAAGTCTAGATTGGCGTCACGACGGAGCGCCTCGTCAACGGCAACGCGGACCGCCTCCTCGCTGGCGGCGGTAAAATCGGTGGCACACAGAACGGAAGGCCTAGTCATTGGATTTTCTTTCTCAATACGAAGATAAGAGCACGACCCGTCCGGGCAAAACACCGTGCATTCCCTATACCAACCGATGGTACTTCAAAATAGCACTGGATGAGCGGAATGGAATCATAACAACTGAGCTAATACGCTCACGCTGTCTTTCCGGTGTGCTTATTAGCACACCTTAGCGTGTTGTCGAAATAAATGAATGTACAAGACTCGGTTCAGGGCCATTGGCAGGGACGCAACCGCCGCGGCATTTGCATTGGGGCCGTCGCGGTGCTACCTCCATGCGGCAGCAAGCGTCGGAGCGTCGAAACCCTTCACAAGCCCCCTCTGCCCAACGGTTGAGATGCAACGAAGTGATGGGGATTGTATTCGATCATCGCGGGTATGAACATCATGAATGCGAGGCGGCCTAATGCGTTCTTGATCGACGAGATTGTTTTCGGAGGTCACGTCAAATCGAAAAAGGCGTTTGGGGGTTACCGTGGCGTGCAAGGCTCTGCGGAAACGCTTGCCTCCCTCAGAATGCGGATGCCGCCTCGGACGACAATTCCGGCGATCAAAATGCCGATGATGAGGTCTGGGATCTGGGATTCAAGTAACAACACCAAGACACCGGATAAGATCACGCCAGTATTGGCAATCACGTCGTTGGCGGAAAAAATCCAAGATGCGCGAAAGTTGACATCGCCATGCCGGTGTTTGGCGAGCAGCAACAGGCAAAAGGCATTGGCCGCCAAAGCGATCGCTCCCATGATCATCATCGCCGAACCGACCGGTTCGGCTCCGAGGACGAACCGCCGAGAGACTTCAAAAAGAACCCCAGCTCCGAGCACGATTTGAAGTGCACCGCTTACCGCTGCGGCGGCACGTCGAATTCGTGCTGCCCGACCAACGGCATACAAGCTGATGGAATAGACACTCGCATCGGCAAACATATCGAGCGAATCCGCGGTCAGCCCCGTCGATTCCGCCAGGATACCAACCGTGATCTCGAGGATGAACATGAGCAGGTTGATCAGTAAGACGAATCTCAACGTCTGCCGCTGCTGTTGATCAGTTGGTTCAAATCGGCATCCGCAATCCGTCATGATCCTTCGGCTCCCTGTTGCTCATTGCGGTTCTTGGTGCGGAAAGCCCGCCTGACATCGCATCAGGCTGCAAAGCGAAGCTCTCGACCCGGTCGTTCGGGGGTGTTGCCTTTCTGTCTTGGCATCGTTTGTTCTGGTTCAAGCTCATTCGAGACAAGAGAAGGGTAGTGCAAGTCGCAAGGCGTGGGCGTATCTTAGTGGGTACGTCAGTCCGAATGAAGGCTGGGCAATTGCAAGGGCAAGCTGCAAACGTCGCGACTCCGCAGAACAACGACGGAACAGGGGCTGACTTGATAGCTGACCGCATTGACGTTCTCACCCACCTCTGAGAAATCTCCAGGGCTTGCCTTTGCGGTATCGATCACTCGCTTCCAATCACCGATTGCGCCTTCATGGATTCCGAAGGTGGTCGTCTGGACGCCCGCATTGATCATCACGTACAGGTCAACATCGTTTTGTGACGCGCCATGCAAGCAGTACGCGAGTTGCTGCGACGATTCTGACAGATCCACCGCATGATTGGCGCCATACCACTTCACATCGTCTCGCCAGAATCGAGAACGACTGATCGACGGATGCGATTTGCGGAACGCAATCATCAGCTTAAAAAAGCGAAAAATATCGCCAGCCTCGGACAGTCGACTCCAATCCAGCCAACTGGTTTCGTTGTCTTGATTGAAAGGGTTGTTGTTGCCGTGCTGTGTCTGCAAAAACTCATCTCCCATTCGAAACATCGGAGTACCGTTGGAGAGGAGGAGCAGGCAGGCAAAATTCTTGACCTGTTGTCTGCGAAGGTGTTCGACTTCCTCGGGCACCAAATGATCCCCCTCCCATCCACAATTCGAACTGAATTCGTTTGCTCCATCTCGGTTTTCTTGCCCGTTCGCTTCATTCCGTTTGTGGCTATAGGAAACCAGATCGTAGAGTGTGAATCCGTCGTGGGAGGCAACGTAGTTCACACTTAGCATCGGCTGGAAGGCGTGCAAACGGTCATCGGGAAACAAATCGTCACTTCCGTAGAGCCGAGTCATCAGATCGCCGACCATCCCCGAATCACCTCGAACGAACCTTTGAAGTGTGTTGCGATAGTGAGCATTCCATTGCATCCAGCGTTGCCCGGGGAATTTGCGTCCCAGTTGGAATTCACCCTCGGCATCCCAAGGTTCTGCGATCAATCGGTTGTTGCTCCGTTCCAGGCCGGATACGATTTCGCTGATGATGGGCGGATCATCAATGTTGATGGAACCGTCTGAATTGCGCGTAAAAATCGACGCGAGGTCAAAACGAAATCCATCGACATGCGCGTCCGTATCCCAGTAACGCAAGCTATCGACAATCATCTTGCGAGTGGAACGGTTTGCGGTATGCAACGTATTGCCTGTACCGCTGTAGTTCGCATACGGTCGGTCTGGGAGCCCCGTCATCATGTAGAAGGAGGTGCTGTCAATGCCTTTGAAACTGTAGATCGGACCGGTGTGATCCCCTTCGCAAGTGTGGTTATAGACGACATCTAAGACCACTTCGATTCCCACCCGGTGGAGTTCCTTGACCATCGTCCGGAATTCGGCTTGCTGGTTGCCGGATTCGGGATCGGTACCATAGCGATGGTGGGGTGAAAAGAAATTGAGCGGCATGTAGCCCCAGTAGTCACCGGCGTCGGGATCGAACTGGAATACCGGCATCAATTCCAATGCGGTGATTCCAAGTTCAAGTAGATACGGGATCTTTTCAACAATACCGAGAAAGGTGCCACGTTTTGCGAGGGGAACACCCGAATTGTCTCGCTGCGTGAACCCACGAACATGCAGCTCGTAGATCACCAGATCATGATCATGTCGAGGCCGAAGATCCTGTTCCCAGTCGAACGGACATTCGCATGCCGAGAGGACACCGAGCGGGGCCCGGCCGGCATTGGATCCTGGCCCGCATGCCGCGTCCCGACGAAAGCCTTTGGGGAAAAAGACGGTCCGCGCATAGGGATCCAGCAGCACCTTGCTGTAGTCGAAATGGTGATAATGGTAGCCGGCGCCGGGTGCTGGGCCATCGATGCGGTAAGCATAGTAGCGAGCATCGGTGATGTTCGACCTCGCCACCCGGCAATGCCACACCGGCCCTGACTTGTTCTTGAGATAGTCGTAGGTGAACTCGAAACAGGGGTGGACGAGATCGTCAGCGGAGTACAGCACCAACTGTACGACCTCGGCATGCTTGGAATAGAGGGAAAAGTTGAATGCGCCCTGTTCCGCATTCCAACTGACTCCAAGCGGCAACGGAGAGCCTTCGATTCGTTCCCAGCGGTTCATGATTCTTGATTATAGTGCAGACAGAACGAAACGTGTGCATCAAGCAAACTCGGTGCCGCCAAGGACTCGTCCGATGGCACCCAAGTTGCTGCTGATCCAATTCATCGACGGTTTTGCGAGGCATCCAGAGTCGCGACGGGTCTGTCGCAGGAGAGGGCCCGCGTTCTTCACCAAAGCGAGGCTTGTCGATGTCAGATTCGACGATCCACCGAAACTCGACGAGGAATCCGTCCGCGGGGGAGTCCTTTCGGTGATGACGCCGGTTAGCCTGTTTTGTACACTTCCTCCGAATTAGTTTGAATCACTTCTTCCATGAGGATCATCGATGTCGGTGACGATTGGCTATTGCACCAATGTGCATGCGGGCGTTGATTTGCCGGCGATCCGCGACAACCTGCAGCGCCATGCGACCGATGTTCATCGGTTGATGACAGGCGACGAACCGCTGGGCGTTGGTCTTTGGCTGCCAGAAAAAGCAGCCCGTGAATTGGCGGGCTCGGGACCAAGCGGAAGCCATTCGCTGAGCGATTTTCGACAGTTTTTGGACCAACGCCACTTGCAGGCGTTCACGATCAACGGTTTTCCGTACGACAATTTTCATGATCCGATCGTCAAACATCGTGTTTACGAACCGGCGTGGTGGGATCCTCGGCGATTGAATTACACCAAGCAACTAGCAACGATCTTGCTAGGACTGATGCCGCCGACTCAGCGGATTGGATCCATTAGTACGTTGCCGATCGGTTGGCTGGATGATCTCGTGACGACCGAGCAAATGAACCGGGCCGGGGAAAACCTGCGGGAATTGGCGGCATTCCTAGCCAGGATCGAGTCGCGGTCGGGACGTCAAATCGTCGTGGCCATCGAACCCGAACCGGGATGCATTCTCGATACAGCCGAGGATGTCCTCGGGTGGTTCGAAAGAGAGTTACCCGATGCGGCCCACCGGCGCCATTTGACCGTTTGCCACGACGTATGCCACAGCGCCGTGATGATGGAATCTCAAGCGGAGGTGCTGCGTAAGTATGCGGCCGCAGGGATCACGATCGGCAAGGTGCAAGTTAGCAGCGCTGTCGTCGCCGATTGGGATTCGATGGCCATCGGGCGACGCCAAGAGACTGCCGAGCAGCTTGCCGGTTTTGCCGAAGACCGCTACTTGCACCAAACCGGCCGCTTGCTTGAAGACGGGTCATTTCGCCTGGCCGAGGATCTTCCCAATTTGCTCGACCAGATCCCACGCAGCGGCGATCCGGCGGGAGGGGACCGGCGCTGGGTGGTCCATTTTCACGTGCCGATCTTTCTGGAACGATTTGGCCGCTTGTCGACGAGCCAAGCAGAGATCCGTCATTGTCTGCTCGCGTTACAGAGGCCGACGAGCGAATTGGAGCCGAGGATCGAGTTCACGGGGCATTACGAGGTCGAAACCTATGCCTGGACCGTGTTGCCGGAGGCGATGCGAAAACGGGAACTCGCCGACGACATTGCCGCAGAACTCCGCTGGCTTCAAAAGGAGCTGATCGATTGCTCGTAAGGTTGGCGAACGCCCTTTGCCACACTCCGCGTTTGCAGGGCTTTTCGCGGCCGATCAAGCCGGGTACGATTGACTTCTATGAGCGATGAAACCCTTACGAAACGCAGGCGACTGTTACGGAACTTGGTTGTCATGGCCCTTGCGGACGGTTCACTCGGTGAGCGAGAAGTCAACTTGGTGGCAGATCGTTGTCTTGCGCTGGGCTTGGACGAGCACGATTTGCAAAAGGCAGTCGAGTTTGGACTGGGCGACAACGCAGCATTGGAATTGCCGGTTGATCCGCTGGAGCGTGAGGCACTGCTTGGAGAACTCGTTCGAGTGATGGCTGCGGACGCGCATCTGGAAGAAGCCGAAAAACGTCTGTTTGCCTTGGCGGCGGTGATGATGGATTTATCGCGAGCAGATGTCGATCGGATCATCGATGCGACGCTCCACCCCAAGAAATCCCCGTAGACCTCTCGGCCCCTCCAAAAGCATCTTCTTTCGTGGCTCGCATCCTGATTACGTCTGGCCCCACGCGGCAGTACCTCGACCCGGTTCGCTACCTCACCAATGCGTCGAGTGGTCGGATGGGGGCTGCCCTCGCTGTGGCTGCCATCGATCAAGGTCACGAAGTTGTGATTGTTTCGGGTCCGGTGAGTGTCGATTACCCTTCGGCTGCTCGGCTGATTCCAGTCGTCACGACCGATGAAATGCTAGCCGCGTCGACTGCTGCGTTCGCAGATTGCGATGGAGCGATTGGGGCGGCGGCTCCTTGTGATTATATGCCACGGTTCATACAAACACAGAAGATTGCCAAGACCGGCGAGCCGCTGCAGTTGGAATTGGTGGAAACCGCCGACGTCGTCGCCATGCTGGGACAGAAAAAACGGCCCAATCAATGGGTCGTAGGGTTTGCCCTGGAAACCGAGGATCGCCGCTTCCGGGCAACCGTGAAACTAGAGAAGAAATGCTGTGACCTGATCGTCAGCAATGGTCCGCAAGCGATTGATTCAAACGAAAACGATGTCGAGCTGATCAATCGCGAAGGAGCCGTGATCGCTTCGATTCATGGTGACAAAGAGCATGTTGCTCGTGAACTGATGAGCAAGATTAGCGAGCAGCTGTCCTAAACGGCTCGATCGGGATGCGACATTATAGCCCAGTTTTTGGCGGCCGGATCGCAACATTGAATCCCCCAGTTGGTTTAGGGTGGTTTTCGCATGTCGCAGTTTATCCGCGACAATCGATACCACACTGGGGAGAGATCGATGAGTAGAAACAGACGGCTTCGAAATTCCGCCCCCTGGCAATCAAAGCGTCGCAGGCGTCTTTCCGCTGAATTGCTGGAGTCGAGGCTGCTTCTGACCGCAGAGATGGAAATCTATGGGCCAGTCGATTTGAGCGACCACTATAGCGCCGTGTATGCCGAGCAAGCTTCTTCAGCTGAGGCGGCCCAGACTTACTCCAGCCAGTACAGCGACGACTACTCCAGCCAGTACTCCGACGACTACTCCAGTCACTACGCCGAGGACTATTCCAGCCAGTACGCCGACGACTATTCAAGCCAGTACGACTCTTCGTTGGCAAGCGACCCGTTCGGCCAAGACGCTAGCTTGCAGCAGACGGTTGTTCTCAATGGCTCGCAAAGTGGCAGCATTTCCGAACCCGGCGAGATCGACACCTTCTCGCTTTCTCTTGATCTGGGCCAAACACTGTCATTGACATTGCAAACCGACGATCCGTTGCACGCCTTGGTCGAGGTCCGAGATCCAGGAGGCACGATATTGGGGAGCGCAACGGCGCCGGCTCCCGGCAACACATTGCTGCTGCAAACCGTTCCAATCCTTGGTAGTGGAACGTACCAAATTCGAGTGAGTGGCGTCTCAGGTTCCACAGGTGACTATGTTGTGGACACGGTTTTGAATGCTGCGATGGAATCGGAAACCTGGCTGGGGACAACGAACGATACGCCATTGACACGTCGATCAACACTTCGCCCGGCCAATCATTTAACGGAACCCAGGTGATTTTGCGAGAAAGCATCGGTGACACCGACACGTCCATCCTGGGAGCATCGAACTTGAACGCGTGTGCGGTAAACCTATCGGCGTCCGGCTCGGACGGCACTTTCTTGAACCTTGCTTGTGATACCACGGGGGGCTTTGAGACGGTTGCCAATGACGCGGACACGCTTAGTTACGCAGCTTTTGGGCCCACCTTGATGCAGCCCGGCAAGGACTCTGACGATCTCGGCAATAAACAGCGGGAAGTTCTTATTGGGACCGTTGATCTGGTTGCACCCTCGACGATTGGGGAAACGGTTTTCCGTTTGTCTGATTTCAACCCGGCATTAGATGGTGATTTCACCACTTTTGACAGCAGCGTGGCGGGCTTGGGTTTAGAAAGTCTGGCTGTTTCGTCGGGGGGATCATTCAACACTCGCTCCTTGACGGTGACCGCCGTTCCCGAGCCTTCGAGTCTTGTGTTGATCGGCGGGTTTATCACCCTGGGGGCTTCTCGCCGCTGTAGAAAGAACGCCCTATTGGATGGCTAGCAGTTCGCCTGGGATTGGACAAGTTCAATGAGCGTGTGCTAAACTTCGCCGCTCGCTGTTCCCTTTCCCCATCGCTGCCACGCTCTTGCCATGCTTACCACTACGCTCGGACGCTTGACTCTGAAAAACCCAATCATGGTCGCATCGGGGACGTTTGGTTACGCCCGTGAAATGCAGGAGGTCGTCGAGGTGCCACGCCTGGGGGCGGTGCTTCCCAAAACGATCACGGCGGAGCCGCGGATTGGGAATGCTCCGTGGCGTACCGTTGAAACGTCTGCCGGACTGCTGAATGCGATTGGGCTTGATAACGATGGGGTGGATGCATTCCTCGAGCATCATCTGCCTTATCTGCGCGAACTCGGGACGTCGGTCATCGTCAGCGTGGCAGGACGCACTTGCGAGGAGTTCACCACACTTGCTGCGCGTGTCGGTAGCGAAGCAGGTGTGTCCGCGATCGAGCTGAACTTATCCTGCCCGAATGTCAGCGGTGGTGTCGATTTTGGGACCAATGCGACATCGTGCCGCGAAGTGGTTTCGTCCGTGAGAGACGCGTGCAAGGTTCCGATCCTCGCCAAATTGACGCCAAATGTAACCCGCATTGCGGAGATCGCGCAGGGAGCCGCAGATGGTGGCGCCGATGCGGTTTGTTTGATCAACACGGTGCTCGGCATGGCGATTGATTGGCGACGACGAAAACCGATGCTCGGCAACGGCATGGGAGGACTCAGTGGTCCAGCGATCAAACCGATTGCACTGCGATGTGTTCATCAAGTTGCCTCGGCCGTCGACATCCACATTGTGGGCATCGGTGGGATCGCAACGATTGACGACGTGATGGAGTTCCTGGTCGCCGGAGCGAGCGCCGTTCAGATTGGCACCGCCAACTACTACGATCCGACCGTTTCCACACGTTTGATCGATGAATTGCCCACGGCACTCAAAGAAGCTGGTGCCGAAAGCGTAAAGGAAATGGTTGGCACGTTGGGGTAATACCGGTGCCGCAGTGGCAAAGCTATCGACGGTCACTCCACTCGCCCATGCCCCAGCTTGTCACCAAACGTTTCCAATCTTCGATACATCGACCTGCCAAGAAAGCCGCGTTCGAGGCGTAACGAGGCACCAGACGCTTCGGGTCACTAAACATGCGATGCGCCCATTCCATGCCAAGCCTTTGCCAGCTTTCGGGAGCTCGCTTCGAAGTACCCGCAACAAACTCGAACGAAGCCCCTACTTGAATACTGACCGGAACGCCCAGGCGTTGGTAGTTTGCGTGAATCCACTTTTCGCCTTTGGGTTGTCCAAACGCGACCAACAGTAGGCCGGCATCGGACGATTGAATCCGTGCGTCTTGTTGCAGTTGTTCGACTTCATTCAGCTGGCGGAAGGGGGGCGATTCAACGCCGGCAATGCGCAAGCCTGGATAGAGTTCCGCAAGGGTATCCGCACAGCGTTGCCCTACGCCAGGCTCGCCACCGAGGAAATAGATCCCCTGGCCACGATCGCGACAGCGCTCGGCCAAACGGTAGATCATTTCGCTGCCGGCAACTCGCTCGGGCAAAGGGGAATTGCCCAACCGACTACGATTCACGATGGGTTGGCCATCGGCCAAGATCAAATCGGCATCACGAGTAATTTGCTGAAGTTCCGCCTCGCGGTGATGCAGCATGCAATAGTTCAAGTTTGCCGTGATCACGTAGCTTGGAATTCGCCGGAACATCAGTTGTTCAATGCGATCGATTGATTGGTCCAAAGTGACTCGATCAAACGGCACATCCCAAACGTCCACTCGATCCAGCGGCGGTAACGGCTCGGACAGAGATTCCCATGACGCAGGGAGTTGCGATGGCCCCGTGGGGTGGAGCAGGTTGTGGACGACAGTGGGATCCGGTCGATCAGTCACCAGTGCGATCGGATTGGGTGCGATTGGATGAAGACCTGAGGCATCGGAAAGCATGTCAAGAAATCCAGTTTGCAAGCGAGGGTGTATTTCGGACATCCAAGGCTAGCTCACAGGACGGAGTACCCGGTCGATAAACACCCCTTTACCAATTGGGTCTTGCCAAGCCGTTTCCTGAGCTGATCGGCTTGTACCGATTGGACGGGTCGGTCAGATTGTGCGCATGACAGAAAAGAAAATGATTGTGATTTCCGCCGAAGGGCTGGCGACAGCCGCGTTGGGGTGTTTTGGTTCGTCGTGGAATCCGACTCCCGCGATCGATCGAATCGCCAGCGAGGGAAGCGTCTGGGAGCAGATGATTGCTGGAAGCCATTCGCCCACCGAGGTGCTTCGAAATTGGTGGTGTGGCACCGAGACCGCAGAAACCGGCGAAATCGCACGCTCTGTCGATTGGTTTTCGGCGTGGCGTGAACGGGGGCCGATCGAATTGATCACGGATTGCCCCGATGTTTCGAAGAGTGGAATCGATGCACCCTTTACTGTTTCGACGCTGATCGAGCCACCGTCCTTTCATGCCGAGGGGGCCCCTGTCCGGCAGCCCTGTGAAGAAATCGAAGAGACACATTTGGCGGAGTTATTTGCGGCGTTGCTGGATCGTATCGAGAGCGAGGCTCCGTGGAGCAGCGTTTGGTTGCATACGCAGTCACTCGCCGGTTGTTGGGACGCGCCCCGATGGTTGGTTCCTCGTGACGAAACCGATTTCAATGACGGGGCCGATTTGGATGACGAAGAAGACCCGACCGACAAGGGACAACCGGCCCCACCCTGGATGTTTGACCTGGTCGACATCTCTCCCTTTCCGCTGCCAGAGGATGCCCATCCTGACCTTGTCGTGTCCTGGATGCGAACCTACGGATGCCAGATCCAATTACTCGACCGGTTGATCGGCTTGCTGCTTGAATCGCTCGCCGAGAAAGCAGAAGCGGTGACGATCGTGATCGTCGGAGCAAGCGGGTTCAGTTTGGGCCAAAACGGCTGGATCGGTACCGAATCCGGTCCGTTACGAAGTTGCCATCACCGAATCCCGCTGTTGATTCAACAAGCGACGGCGGGGAGCAAGAGCGAGATGTTTGGCGGGCCAATCCGAAGTGCCGTGGTTGCCAACGCGAGTGAATTGCCGCGTTTGCTCCGCCAGCTGTGCCAATCGGATGGTCCTTTGATCTCACCGTCGCAGTGGGCTCAAGACAGCGATGATTTTCATCCGTATGTGATCACTCAATCCGATTCAAGCATGACCGCAATCACCACGGCGCGATGGTACTTGGTTCAAGACCAGCAGGAAGGCGGGCCGAAGCTGTTTTTGAAGCCAGATGATGTGGATGACCAGAACAATGTCAGTCGACTCAGACCCGATATCACCGCTCAGCTTGAAGAGCTTATTCGTTCAGAATTGCGATGATCCTGTCGACTGCGGTTCGCAACGATCGGGCAGCCATGGCAAAATTGGTATGTCCACTCACCTCCGGCTGAATTGCCACATAGAACTCTGTCGCTTTTCTTAGCTTCGACAGTTTTTTCTTGGCGACCTTCAGATAATCTCTTTCGGCTCGGACCTCCTCAATCGGGCCGAAAGCTAATAAGACATCGTACAAATCTCGAACGATTTGCCGCAGGTCCTCATCATCCTCGGACTCATCCGCATGTTTCAAAAACGTGCGGACCATCCAAACATGAGTGAGTTGAGCATCAATGGCATGCACGCGACTCATGGGGTCCAGCGGCTCGCTCGTCGTCGTCACGTGAGCGGGTCCTCGGCCGCGGTGCGATGCGGGTCCGTTTCGACAGCGTTTGACACGTCTGGCTTCGCAGGGACAACGTGACCATGCGGGGTATTTCGTGCGACAATGATGACGCCAAAGACCGTCACGAGCATCCCGATCCACAACATCGGACTGACCACCGTCGCAGCATGCAGTCGCAAAACGGACACCAGTGCCGTGATCGATACGGCGCCGCCGAAGACGATCGGCATCACCAGCAGCGCATTACCGCGGCTGGTCATCATCGCCGTGGTCAAGCACAAGGCTCCGCCGGCACCAAGTGTTCCCGCGAGGAAACCCCACTTGGCCGTGGCAAAATGCGCCCCGCTGTAACTAAACGTGTCACCTTTGACCTTCATCATCACCAAGCCACCCGCGATCGCAATCACCAAGTAGGCGATGCCGATGAAGACGTAAGGTTTGAAAGGCGTCCAGCCTTCGGGGGGAAGCATGGGACGACCATCGAGACCGCGAGGTGTTTGTGCGTTGCCAATCGCGGGGCCATAGCAGCCCCAGAAGGCTGCGGTCCCAAGGGCAAAAAGGATGGGTATCAACATTTTGTTCATGAAGTTCTCTGGAGGAGTGAAACGGAAAAGGCCTAAACGTTGAAGAGGAAATGACAAATATCGCCATCTTGCATGATGTACGCCTTGCCTTCGATTCGCAGTTTTCCGGCTTGGCGAATCTCTTTCTCGCTTTTGTAGTTTTCCAAGTCGTCAAGAGAATAGATTTCGACACGGATGAAGCCACGCTCAAAATCGCTGTGGATCACACCGGCGGCTTGGGGTGCGGTGGCACCGATCGGGACCGGCCATGCGCGGACCTCCTTCTCGCCAGCGGTGAAGTAGCTTTGTAGTCCGAGGGTCCGGTAGGCTTCGCGAGCAATCTGGTTGAGTGCCGGTTCGGTCAAGCCAAGGTCCGATAACATCTCACTGCGATCGGGTTCTTCCAGTTCGGCGATTTCGGCCTCAAGCTTTGCACAGACACAAACCACGCTCGCCCCAGACGACTCGGCGTATTCACGTACTTTCCTGACCAGCGGATCGTCGCCCTGCAAGTCATTCTCGTCAACGTTAGCCACGTACAGTACCGGTTTCGCGGTCATCAGGCCGTAGCTCGAAATAGCGTCCGCCTCGGCTTCGGGTAACTTCAGCGTTCGCAGCGGTTGGTCGTTTGCCAAGTGCTCGTTGCATTTCTCGATCGCGGAAACACGGAGTTTCGCTTCCTTGTCACCGCTGCGGGCGGACCGCTGGGCTTTGGCGAGTGAGTTTTCAAGCGTTTGGATATCTGCCAACATCAATTCGGTTTCGATCGTGTCGATATCCGACAACGGATCCACCGATCCCGAGACATGCGTCACATCGGGATCTTCGAAACAGCGAACGACTTGAACAATCGCATCCACTTGGCGGATGTGGCTCAGGAATTTGTTCCCTAAGCCTTGTCCTTCGCTCGCTCCTTTGACGATCCCCGCGATGTCCACCAACTTCAACATCGCCGGGATCGTTTTCTGAGGCGTGATGTAGTGGGTGATCCGACTCAGTCGGTCGTCGGGAACACTGACAATCCCTTCATTCGGTTCAATCGTACAAAACGGATAATTTTCACTCTGCGCCGCTCGGGAGCAGGTCAAGGCGTTAAACAGCGTACTTTTGCCAACATTTGGCAAACCAACGATTCCAGCTTCCATAGCCCTATTACATTAAAGAAGAAGTAACTCATTCACGGACTCCCCCAGCCGGTCGATTCCGACCGGTCAGCCGGTGCGGCAAATCGTATCAGGCAAACAGGGAAAGACGTAGGGGCCAGCGGCGGTGGAAAGAGAAGGAGATTCTGATTTTTTTCAAATCGAGCTGCATCTTTGCCCCCCGCCCTGCCGAACCCTGACTACTGCAAGATGCACCTTTCGGAGAGGATCGATCTGTCGGTTCTTGCCAAGGTTTCACGGACGAAGCTGGCGGTTTCCTGATTAACCACTCTCGTTTGTGAGCTCGACCCTTGCGAAATCTTACCCTTGGCGTGCTGATCGTTTCGGCTGGCACTCTTGCCGCTCTGCCGTTTCGCCGGCCCCCCTCAACGCCCGAACGATTGCCCGAGTCGAGGAAAATCGTGGTTCCGAAGCCGAGTCTCGCTGCTCGTACAAGCCTCGAGACCAGTACGTTCACCAACGATCCCTACACCGCCGGTTCCGTTTCGCCCTCGGTTGCGTCCAACTCCGCGGTCGACGACGGGATCATGGCTGCATCGGCCCAAGCCGGAATCGACCCCGTTGCCCAATTGGAGGCGGAGATGCAGGCGCTCGATGGTGTCTCGGATCCATCAACCCCCGCTTTCGCATGGAACCAACGATACGAGCCAGCCAAACGACAGGAAACGACCAAGCCGCTGACCTACGAAGACCTGGCGGTTCCATTGACGCGACCAGGAATCGTCGAAGAGCGATTCAACGCGACCGCATCGGTCTTTGAAAAGAGAGAGCAACTAGCAGCAGCACCCCGTGACGGAATCGCAAAAATGCAGCCCATGGGGCTGACGGTGTCGCCACCGTCGGTCGCGGTGACGTCTAGCGAGCCGTCACGAGATGGGGGACACGAGATTGGTCGAGTCATTCCCGATTCGCATTCGAAACCGAATGCCCAATTGGCTAGCGCCAGTGCCAATCCTTCAGCGACTTCGGCAACCAACGCGTCGGTCGCCAATACCGATCCGATCTTGCCGGTTTCTAAGTCACCGTCCCCTGAGCGTGAGCGCTTCTGGATCCGCCAGCCCGACTAGCGAGGGTTTCGATTGGGATACCCTCTTCTCTCGAGAGCAGTTCTTTTTCGAGCTTTTTTCGAGGGCGGAGCGTGGGGTCAGCTCATACCGGCCACCCATAGGAGGGCTGGTGGGAAGCGACCTCACGACGAAATGCGAAAAGGAACGTCTGTCGGGGATGCGGCATAGTGTCACAGGCCGATAGTGCCTTTGCTTTTCTGGCGCAAGGGCTCTAAATTAGACGCTTCGTCTTCGCTCGGTGGCTCCAGTCAACCTTGGTGGTTAGCTGAACCGTCGCCGGGTCTGTTCTTTAAGGAGTCTTTCTGATGGCACGTACTTCGGACCTTCGCTGGAGGAACCTCGCAATATGTGGTCACGCATCGGCCGGCAAGACCACACTGGTTGATCGCTTGCTGGCCGAAACTCAAGCCGTTCCCGGCAATCCCGATGTGAGCAACGGCACCAGCATCTGCGATTTCGAGCCTGAAGAAAAAGCTCACAATCATTCGATTGAATCTGCCGTCGTCCGTCTGAAGCATGGCGAAAACGAATTCGATCTCATCGACACACCCGGCTATCCCGATTTTATCAGCGGGATGATTGGCGCCATGGCCGCAGTCGAAGCTGCCGTGGTTTGCATTGATGCCCACAGCGGCATCCAAATGAACTCACGTCGAGCCATGGACGAAGCGGCCAAGCATGGCATCGCGCGAATCATCGTCATCACCAAGATGGACGACGCCCAAGCGGACTTCAAAACGCTTGTCCAGCAGTGCCAGGAAACATGGGGGGCCGGCGTGATCCCGCTGCAGATTCCAATTGGACAAGGCGAATCCTTCAAATCGGTTGCCTCAGCGGTGGAGTTGCCGATCGAAGCCAAAGCAGCCGTCGTCAACGTTGCCCACGCCCACGAGCAGTTGGTTGAAGAGCTGGTCGAATCGGACGAAGCCTTGATGGAACAGTACCTCGAAGGCAACATGCCCGATGTCCCATCGATCAAAGAACTGCTTCGAAAAGCCGTCATCAGCGGCGATGCGATTCCGTTGCTCTGCGTGTCCGCAACAGAGGGGATCGGCCTCAAAGAACTGATCGATTTACTCGACGAAATCACTCCTGCTCCGGATGAGATTCAACGGACCGCGAAAGACGAAAACGGGGAAGTCGTCACGCTCGATCAATCTGCAGATGGCCCCCTTTCGGCTCAAGTGTTTAAGGTCCGGGTCGATCCCTTCGTGCAAAAACTCAGTTACGTTCGCATCTTTGGCGGCAGCCTGTCCAAGGATCAGGCCGTTCATGTCAGCGGAGCTCGAAAAGACATTAAGCTCAACGCTGTCATGAAGGTCCAAGGTGAACAGACCGAAGCGATCGATTCCGCCTCGGCAGGTCAGATCGTGGCGGTCGCGAAAATGGAGGACCTGCATGTGGGAACCTCGATTGGAACGTTCGAGCTGCCGGCGATCGAATATCCCGAACCGATGGTTGGCGTTGCAATATCGCCGACCAAACGTGGGGACGAAAACAAGCTTTCCACGGCGATGCACAAATTGACCGAAGAAGACCAGACGTTGAAAATGTCACGTGACCCGCAAACCAGCGAGATGGTGATGACGGGGATGAGCGAGTTGCATTTGCAGATGCTTCGCGAACGCTTGGCACGCCGGGACAAGATCGAAATCGAAACTCATGACCCTTGCATTCCCTACCGCGAAACCATCACGACCTCCGCCGAAGGTTCCTATCGCCACAAGAAACAAAGTGGCGGTCGGGGGCAATTCGGCGAAGTCCACATTCGTATGATGCCGTTGCCGCGAGGGACCGACATCGAATCGTTCGCCGTCAAGGCTCGCTTCCCGAACTTGAAGTCTTATCACCATCATCCCGAGAACAATTTCCTATGGGTCGACTCCGTCGTCGGCGGTGTGATTCCCGGGAACTTCATGCCTGCCATCGAAAAAGGATTTATCGAACGGATGGCCCGTGGCGTCATTGCCGGGCATACGATTCAAGATGTCGCCGTGGAAGTCCATTTCGGGAAACACCATCCTGTCGACAGCAGCGAAGCGGCCTTCAAAATGGCGGGTAGTTTATGCTTCCGCGATGTGTTCCGAAACGCCAAGCCGGCGCTGCTTGAACCGGTCGTCCATTTGAATGTTCTCGCCCCTGAGGATTCGGTGGGGGACATTTATAGCGACATGAGCAGTCGTGGCGGCCGCGTGCTCGGCAGCACCGCGATGCGTGGCGGGATCCATTCGATCGACTGTGAAGTTCCGCTACGATCGGTTGGGCATTACAACCGGACGCTTAGCAGTGTCACCGGTGGCCAAGGAAGCTATACGATCAGCTTCAGCCACTACGAAACCATGCCGGCGGACGTGCAACGACAGTTGATGGAATCGGCCAAAGAAGAGTTGGAAGAAACCTCTGCCTAGTGGCGTTCGCTTCGCAAGTGAAGCGAGAAACCACGCGAATCGAGAATGTCACCGACCGGCTTGCCGGTCGGTGACGCGCCCTCGTTTGGTTTGCTCAGGCGAACCGGAAGGGCTTTGCTGCTTAACGATTGGCAATCGTCAATTGGCTTTCGATCTGATGAATGTGTGGCTCGAAGGACGCCAGGATTCGGAGTTTCTCGGCCATCTGCTCCGATGCCACCGAACCACGTAGAATGGTGCGGTCGCCCTGATGTTCGATCTGAATGTTCGATCCAGCCGTTTGTGTCAGCAGCGACTGTAACTTGATGTCTCGTTTCGAAACAACCGTTGCTGCAAACGACTTGCTTGATAAATCAAATCCATCGATCGACAACCGAGGGTAATACATGGTGCCGCGGCGCAGTCGCGGTAGCGGGCGGTTGATTTGGGTAGAAAGATCAGGCGGGTCACGGAGAGATTCGACGGAGGTGCGTACACGTCCCACGCCTATGGCTTGTTCGCTTCCGACAAACCCCTGCAACGCACCACGGTTGGATCCCACGAAGTCATTTCGCGACCGATTGTCTCTGAGAAAACGCTCATCCCCTTCCACAACTCCCGCAGACTCAATTTCAGCGGGGGCGACATTGCGGCTATTTGGACGGCGAGTCAAGGGTTGCCCGAGCGTTCGTGCACCAAACAACTGTGCCTCGGCATTCGAAGCCAATAGGCTGATCGCCAGGAATAGCATGACCCGCATGATGTTAGAAATCGTTCGCTGTCTGATCATTCGTTTGCTCGCTATCACTCAACGCGGTTTCACTGATCACCGTTTCACTTGAACCGGTTTCGCCTGGGACGGTGGTTTCGTTAGGCGAGTGGTCAAGTGGCACGGATCCATCGAGCGTCATCTCATTGGACGAGGTCGCGACGGTGTCCGTCGTGGGATTGCCCAACACATCTCCCAGGGTTTCACCTAGCGTAATCCAACAATCGAACTCGTTCACCAACAAATTCACTCGATCCTCGTGAAACGTCTTGACCGTGACCGTGTGTAGCGGAAGATCCAACGTTTCCCCCTCAGCGACGATTTGCGTTCGCGGTGGCGAACCCACGGAAAACCATCCCTCTTGCTCTCCGGATCGATTCTGTGTGATCGCGTTCAGTCGAACTTGGCCTAGCGATTTCGAAAACCCTTTGGCAAACAAGTTGCGATTGACAAATTCATTGAACTGCTCTCGTGGCGGAAAACTCTGTTCGTTGCGAACCAACATCGATAATCCGCCTTCGCGCTCTGTCGCTTCAAGCGACAGTGTCTCGATCGACAAATTCAAATCCAGCTGGTTGCCATTGACAAGCGGTGACAACGAGAAACTACGGATCTTGTGCAGTTGTGCCGAGCGATGAAAGTCATGAAGGAAATCGGTCAACCGGTTCAACGTCGTTCGTGCCCTCAGCGTGAAGCCAATTTGATGGCCCACGAGTCTCGACTTTCTCTTCGACAATCGGGATCGTATTTCAATGGGGCGTGGTGTCTCGGCGTCAACCGAGGCGGACTCCATCTTGTGTTGTTCGACCAGCTTCAACAACCAATCTTGATAGCGTGATCGAGCTAACACGGGATTGTAGGGAAGTGCTCGAGCGGCGCAAGCCTCCAATTGGTTCGCCAAACGTCTTCCCGTAATCTGAGAAGTGTTTGCATCTTGAATCTTGCCTTCAACCGCCTTCAATTCGACCTCCAATCGCTTGGTCGGCACCTCGATGAAGGAACGATAACCGGCATCGGCAAAATACATCAGCACGATGGCTCCGGCACCAGCCGCGAGTAAAAGCGTTCTTCGGTTCTCGTTCATAGGGCGTTCTCGCTGACCTCTGAAACCATGGCGTCTGCTGACGACTCCACTTCCGTGCCTTCCTCGCTGTCCGGTTCTGCTAAGTTTTCGCGTTTCGCGAACTCGGAATCCGCGTTCTTCATTCCCAAGTTCTCCGATTCGCCGTTCAACAGGAAGGTTTCTTCTTCTCGTTCCTCCAGCGGAGCGATGGGGAATGCAATGCGAGCTTCAAACTGCCATGGATACTCTTCGTTATTGGTTTGTTCGCTGATGCGTTTACTGGTAATCGAAAAGTTTGCGTCGCGGAGTCGATTCTCAAGTTCGGCGACGCGATTCGGATCGTTCACTTGGATCGACAGGTCAAACACTCCCGTGGTGCCATCCACATTGGCACTCAAACGCCGAACATTTGCGCGTTGGCCTTCGGGAAACAGTCCCGAGAGCTTTTGCAGTTGGCCAAGCCAATCGACCTGATCACCAAGCCACTGCTGAACCAAGCGAGTCTCATCGGCCTTCTCTTGCATCTTACCGGCGATTTGCTCCGCTTCGGTCAATTCCAACTTCCGCTCGCTGACTTGCCCCTTCAAGTCGTTCACGTCGGCGATCATGGTGTAGGAGACGATCCCCAAACTGCCTGCGGCAAGGGCTGCGATCGATCCCCAGCGCCGGATTGGGTTCGGTGGCACGGGTGGCACCTTGGGATGTACCAAATCCACTGCCAATTGATGCTGTGCATATCCATAGGCAGCAGCCACCAAGACGGGATCGGCGTCACGCGAATCCGCTGGGTCATCCTGCTTGCTACTGGAGTCAACCGGCATCGCCAAGTAAACCGGATTCGCATCAAGTGACTCGCACAACGACAACGATTCGTCGCTAACATCTTGCTTGGGCTGCACATCCTCTGAGGCATCAAGCGGGCTTCGGACCAGCACCAAAAGCTCAGGCCGTTCGCCGGGCGCGACGAAGTCCATCAGCGAAATGCTGCGCTGGACCTCGGTCTGAATTTGATCGGTCAGGGATCCGACATCATGGCTGCCGGCACGAAACGTTCGCAGCGAAGCTAAGCGGTTGCCACGAAAAAACGACAGTTCCACTTCACCTTCATAGACGACGATCAGCACCGATAAGGGGGACCGAAAAACACGTTTCGTGCGAAGTTGTGCGAGCGGCGCCGTTTGTCGCGATGTGAATGCAGCGAGTTGCAAGTCGATCTTCTCTGTCGCCTCTTTCCACTGGTTCAGCTCGCCTTCTTCTAATGAGAACGCCGCCGCAGTGTGGGGCCGAGAGGTGACCGGATCACTTTCGGCGGGCTGGTCTTTGTCCGGTTCCTTTGCTTGCGGTGCCAAAATCGGAGAGGGAGTTGCGCCGTCGAGCAGTCGGTAGTCAACGACCAAATCATGATCGCTGTCGCCAATCAGTTGTTCCACCTCCGCCCGAACAAGGGCAGCCACTTCACCTTCCTCGGCAGGCGGGATCTCGACGGTTGTCATCTCCAAGTCCGTTCGGGGCAACAGCAAAACGAGACGTGACGCGCTGATTTGTTGTTGTTTCAAATGCCGATGCAACACCTCGAGCGATGGTTTTTCGGCTTCGCGTTCGATGGTCCCCCAGGCGATTGCGCCGATTGTGTCTTTGCGTTCCTTGACCACAAGAAAGTAGACATTGACTTGATCCCACGACGCAAACAACACCGGCCCACGTTTGGTGGGACCTCTCAGCGAGTCGAGGAATGGTAGTTTTTGTAGGACGTTGGCAATGGGCATGGTGAGATTATTCGGTGGGCAGCGTATCAGCACGCAATTCGTCAATCGAAAAACCTTGGCCCCAAGCGTTCCATTCGCGATAATTTCGCATCGGAACACTTGCTGAACACCCATCAAGGGAGACCGTACAGCGGAACGTAGGCGTCAGGGCATCTCGAAAGGCAACGATTTGGGCGTGGTAACAATCACCTCCAACGGTGATCCAAGGTTGCATTTTTTGTAAGGCGGGTAAGTCAACAACGTTTTCGATTAATAACCAAGCAATTGTATCACGCGATTGGTCCGTCGCGGCCGGCGATCCACGTCGCTCGACAATTTCGCCGACCGTCTCCGTGCTCAATCCGGGAATGCCCAGCAATACCTCGCGAGGCGCATCCATCACATCAACTTGGCCGAGGATGACCGGACTCGGGTTCGTCGTCACGTCATCCACCAAGGCTCTAAGATAGTTGCTCGGATCACCAAAGTCATCTGTGAATGGGCTTCGAACCCGCAATACCTTGTCATCGGATTCCGGAATTTCGACCGTCACCCCTACAAGCTCCAAGCTGGTGCGAAGTCGAGTGGACGCGGGAATCGACAAATCAGGCGTCCACTCGGCCGCAGAGGCTGAGGAACGTCGCTTTCCCCCAGCGCGTTTGCGAGCGATCCCAAATTGCCTCGCTGCAATCACGAAATTCGCCCATTCCGCTGGCCAGATCGCCAACAGTTCTTGGTGCAGCGATTGCAAATCCTTGCCATTGATAAAGATCCGGCGGTTGCCCGTCAGATTCACATTGCGTTGGCCACTGTCGAACGTCAGGTAGTCTCGCCATGCCAGCGGCGCCGCGCCGCTGGACGACGAACGGAGGGGGTCGGGATCGATTCCCGCGGTCGTTTCCACCGTGGCCTGCCCCATCAACGCGAGCTCAAGCGAGTCCAGTTGATAATTCTGATCCCAGTCGCCACCGTTCCATAGCATCGCCCAGCGGCTCGCCGTTTGGCTCGCATCACTGTCCTGCTGCCCCATGCTGGACGAACCTTGGGTCGCCATTGCACCCAGTCGGTCACTCAATCGCACCGCCTTCGACCGGCTCGAATCGCTGATACCGTACGCTCGCATCAAAGCCGAGGCCATCGTTTCGTCCATCCCTGGCAAATTCATCAGGGCTAGCTTGGCTTGTCCAGGCTGTGCTTGATCCCAGTCACTTAGCACGGATAAGTTCAATTTAGCCGATTCATTGGTCAGCCCAAACCGCCAAGACTGCACCTTCTCTGGATCGGAATCGAGCGACGTCGTCCCACCGTCGCTTGGTGCGATGACCGAGAAGGACCAGGCCGAATTGGATGCATCCGCATCGCCATAAACGCTGGCGTCTTCTTCGAGCGGTACCCCTGCAAACGAATCGATCGCCGTCCTATGCCAACCCATCCGTTGGCCACGAGGTCGTTCGATTGCCATACGCAATGCGTCGACCGCACTCATCGCCGTCAACCTTGCCTGTGCGCGTTCGATCTCCAGCTGGCTCAAGCGGTAGGTATCGGTCATCTGTTGGTTAAAGCCATAAGCGGCCAACGCCACCAGTACAACAATCACCATCACGACCAGCAACGCCATGCCTTGTCGATCCGCTGCCTTGGGTGCTCTACGGATCATTGCGGCCTCCTCCATCGCTGCCGGGCACCAAAACGACGATTCGCACGTCGCGATCAAGCGCCTCGTCGTCTTCGCTTAGCGTGGCGGTTGGCTCAGCGGCCAAGGCCAATTCACTCGCGGATTCGCTGCTGGCGAAGTCCTCGGCAACAAAGGCTTCCGTCTCCTCGGACTTTGGTTCAGACGATTGTTTCATGGTAGCAGCCGATGGCAGATCGAAACTCAACTCAATCGCTCGCGGCAAGCGTCCCTTCAGTTGGCTGTCCCAGTTCGAGGTCCAGGACTGACCATCGGAATAGCGAAAACGAGGTGTCACCATGTTTCGAATCTTCATTGCAGCAAGCTTCCTCGGCGCAGCAGGGTCTTCAAGCGACTCATCATCGGAGAGCCGATAAAGGTCTTCCGTCGTGAGCAACTCTTCGGATCGGGACGAGGTCGACGCATTCGACCACCGATCGATCGGACTCCGTTGTCGCTCGAGAGCGTATCGTTCCTCCTCGGTGTCGGAGGATGCCTCCGCAACCAATTTGTAACGCAGGTGATGCACGGCAATGGGATCGAGGGAGCTCGCCCTGTTTTGCGTTTGCACATCCATCGCCTGCGTGGTTGACGACAAAGGTTCCGCCGTCTGAGTGATAGCTTCAAGCCATAGCAACGGATCAACCGAAGGAACGAAATCGACCTCGAATCCTTGTTCGTCGCCTTTGAACGGTTGCAACGAGAAGGGGGCCGCCTCCTTGCTCAAAGAACTTGGCTGGCTGCGGGGTTCCATCAAGTGTGCAGCATCCGATTCAAGCCAACTTCGAGTGACTCGGATCATCTGCATTTGATAGGCTTGGTTCCAGCCGCGTTGTTCGGCGTCACGGTACGATCCCAATATCGACCAGGCCACCGTCAACAGTGTCGCCAGCAGTGCAAGCGAAATCATCAATTCCAACACCGTGTATCCGCTGCGATCGCTCCACATTCCTCTGAGCTGACGCATTCGTCTGTGTTGCCGCCAGATCATTCCATTGACTCCGGTTCAAGTCCTTGCATCTCTGGGCCTTCTGGCACCGCAGGTTCAGAACCTTCTGGCTTGGGGGGCATCGACGATTCCTCCTCAGCGGGCATCACCGAATTCGTTCTCGCCGGTCGGATCCAACGAACCAAGCGTACGATGGCCGAATCGACGTTTTGGGTTCCCCCGTCATTGGCTCGATAAATGGCCACGACCACTCGCATGGGGCTGGAGGTATCTTCACTTCCGGCGTCCTCACGCGTGAGGGTGACTTCGGTTTGTTCCATTCGATAGGACCAGCGAGGGTCTGACTCGAACGTTCCTTCCGTCTCCGTTTCGGATTCGCTCGGCATCGCCAAGAACTCGTCCATCACCGTTTGAGCGAGTTGTAACGCCACCGTTCGCTCCTCTGCCGTCCGAGCCAAACGGCTCGCTTGTCCCACTAATGCGAACAATGCCGCGCCGCTTCCAGCAAGCATCGCCGTGGCAATGATCATCTCCATTAGGGAAAAGCCGTGGCGTCGCCTCGATAGGATCTTCATTCGGATGGCTCCCAGTCGATCAAGTCTGAAGCGTCTGCGGAACTTGAGACGTCTTCCGCCGAGAAATCGCTCGGTGGTGCACTCGCGAAATCGGTCGCCGGATCAGGCTCGATTGAACTCATGCGCGAGGTTCGCATCATTCCGGTTACGGCATCGATTTCGAGTGCAACGCGGCTACCGGACACAACATCCCGCAAGACGATCACGGCATCGCGAGTTTGGCCGTTAGGCAGAAAGGGGAGGTACCAAGAGGTTGGATTCTCATCAAGCGGATCGGTTGACTGGGCAGCATCCCCCCATTCAAAGGATTCGTCTTCGGATGCTTGCGTTACCGCTTCGCTGAGCCCCGTCAGCGGTAAGGACTCGGGCGTTTCATACGTCTGTGTGTCCAGTTGAACGTCATCGATGACGACATCAATCGGCAACTCCCAGAGTCCCCCCGTCACCGACGCATCATCGAGACTCTCTTCGCCATTGTTGGCAGCGCTGAGTGTCGAGGCATCGAGGGGGGAGGCTTCGAGCGAGGAGGCATCGCGGAGTTGCTCGGCGATCAGATCGGTCCAGGTCCCCCAACGGACCGACGATTGCCCCGACTCGAAACGCATCAATCGCGGCTGTCCATGCATCGCCGCGGCTTGTCGACAGGACGAAATTTGATCGCGCAGCGCAGCGGCGGCCTGGTGAACCGTGCTATCGGCCATGGGCCGGCGTAAACTGGGCCACGCCACGGCTGCCAAGGCAACCATGATCGCCAGCACGATCAACAATTCGAGCAGCGAAAAAGCGAGACGATTCGAAATTCTTCGCTGGTTCAAAGCTGCTCCGATCGATTGCGGGACGTCAGCCCTGCGGCGGACTTACAACGTGGTTGTTTCCATCTCCATCGTTTCCGTGGTTTCTTCATCACCGTCTGCGGGGCGGTTGGCGATGTCGTCATCGGTACCGGCTTGAGCATCGGGCCCGGCGGAAGAGATACGCGGAAAATCGGGACGCTCGGTATCGCTACTCCCTTCGGCAACGTCGTATTCATAGACGAAATCGTTGCCCCAGGGATCGATCGGCAACTTGCTGCCATCGAGGTACGGGCCCGCCCATTTTCGAGCCAATCGCTCGTCATCGGGCGCTTTCAACAGTGCTTCCAATCCATCTTCGGTGGCGGGAAACACTTTCATATCCACCACGTACATTTTTAACGCGGATGCCAAGTTCCCAATTTGAACCTCAGCAGTGCGAATGTCGGCTTTCTGTTGCGAGCCTAACAAGCGCGGACCGACCATCGCGATCAAACCGACCAAAATGATCAACACGATCATCAATTCGAGCAGCGTAAAACCACTGCGTTTGCGTTTGCGTTTCATCGTTTTCCCCTTTTACATTTAGTTAACGGTTGAATTCAAATCAAAGACCGGCAGTAGAACGCCTACGATCACAAACATGACCATGGTACCGATCAGGACTAACATCAATGGCTCGATCATGCGAACCATCACTTCCAATTGTCGCTCGACCTTGTTGTCGATTCGGTCAGCGATTTTGACTAACACATCATCCAGTGTGTTGGACTCTTCAGCGATACGAATCATCGCCATGATTTGCGGTGGGATCAAACCACTGGCCGCCAACGGTTTGGCCAGCGTATCTCCGGTGGTTACATTTTCAGCCGATTTCAACATCGCCTGTTCCAGCAGCCGATTGCCAGTCGATTCGCTACTGATCTTCAGCGACTTCAACAGCGGCACCCCATTCCTCAACAACGTTCCAAGCACGCGGCAAGCGCGAGAAACCGCTGCATCGTGGAAGATGTCACCCATCACAGGGATCTTCAATTTCCATGTGTCCCAGTTCATCCGGCCACGGTCGGTCGCAATGTACTTTTTAACCCCAATCACAATCGCCGCAATCGGAATCGGCAACAGTAAACCGTAATTCATCAGCGTGTGGCTAACCGCCAACAATAGAACGGTAATCATCGGCAACCCCGATCCCGTCGCTTCGAGCCGATCGAAAAAGGGCTGGAACTTCGGCACCAAGAACACCATCATCAAGGACGTGATCAGCGTACCGACCACCCCCAGGACAATCGGGTATGCCAAAGCGCCAATGATCTTGGATCGCATTTCGTCTTGTTTGCACAGGAAGACGCTCGTCCGTTGCAGCGACTCTTCCAAGAATGCACCTTCTTGGCCAGCACGCACCATGCTGAGCGTCAATTCCGAGAAAATCGCAGGCTCCGCGGACATTGCTTGATCAAGCGTGGCTCCTTCGGCCACCGCATCGTGAATGCGGCCCATCGCCGTTTTCAACCGCGGATGAATCGTCACATCACCGAGGATGGACAGCGCCTCGAGCATCGGAACACCGTTGTTCAACAGGTCCGCCAGCTGCGTGCATAGGTCAGCGATCTGTTCCTTCTTAATGCGCTGCGGCAATTGCAGCGAACCGGCCGAACCGATCGAGGGCTTGATATCCGAGACGCTGACCGGGTAAAGCGTTTGTTGTCGCAAACGCTGCATCGCAGCCCGACGCGTTTGCGCAGCGATCTTTCCCTCTCGCCGTTCTCCGGTCGCGGTTTTTGCAACGTAGGCAAAGTCAGGCATTTCGTCAGTCCGCCTTGGTGACGCGGAGCACCTCTTCGACCGTGGTCAATCCATCACATGCCTTTGTCCAACCATCGTCTCTCAGCGTTTCCATCCCCGCCTCGATGGCTGCCGCTTTGATCAAATTGGATGCTGCCCGTTGGGTAGCCAAATCGCGGATCTTGTCGTTGGTCACCAATAATTCATAGATTCCCATCCGGCCTCGGTATCCGGTACCCCGGCATTGGTCACACCCCTGTGGCAAATAGAGTGGCCCATTGAGTTTGTCTAGCGGAAAGTCATCCGGTAGATCTTCTTTGCGTGGCGTGTAGGCTTCACGACAACTTGGGCATAGCCGACGGACCAGTCGCTGAGCCATGACACCTTCAAGCGTGCTGGCGACCAAAAACGGTTCGACGCCCATATCACACAATCGCATGAACGAACCCGCTGCGTCGTTGGTGTGAAGCGTGCTGAAGACCATGTGACCGGTCAAGGATGCCTGGGTTGCGTTTTCGGCCGTTTCCAAGTCGCGGATTTCACCGATCAGCACGACGTCCGGATCGTGACGCAAAATGGCTCGCAAACATGCCGCAAACGACAGCCCGACCTTCTGCTGTACCTGAATTTGGTTGATCCCATCCAGTTGGTACTCGATCGGATCTTCGGTCGTGATGATCTTGGTGTCTTCCGACTTGATCTCATTCAAGGAACTGTAAAGCGTCGTTGTTTTGCCCGATCCCGTCGGCCCTGTGACCAACACGATCCCGTGAGGCATTCGGATCAACTTCTGGTACGTTTGGTACGTGGCTTCGGGCATTCCGATTTGACGCAGCGAAAGGCTTAAGTTTGATTTGTCGAGCACCCGCATCACGACACCTTCGCCATGCAGCATGGGGATGATCGAGACACGCAAATCGACTTCGCGTCCGGCAACTCGCAACTTGATTCGACCATCTTGAGGAACTCGCTTTTCGGCGATGTTCATCTTAGCCATGATCTTCAAACGACTCACAATCGCCGCCTGAAATTGGTTCATTTCTTGAGGCACACTCTGAGGCTGCAGCACCCCGTCGATGCGGTAGCGGAGCTTCAAGCGGGCTTCTTGAGCCTCGATATGAATGTCACTCGCCCGAGCTTCGATCGCTTCGCTGAGGATTTCATTGACGAGCCGCACCACCGAAGCTTGCGTCGCAGCTTCCGCATCCTCGGAACCATCGGTCTGGATCTCCTCAAGCATCTGAACGTCGCCGCTCTGCTGCTTCTGCATCGCGATCAAGCCATCGATCGTTTCCGCTCCGACGCCCAAATGCTGTTTGATCAACTGGCGAACGGTTTCTGGAGTCGCGACGACGGGCCGAACCTCAAGCGACAACGCGGTTGCAACGGTGTCGAACGCGCCAAAGGCAAACGGGTTGCTCACGGCCAAGCGAATCCAACCGTCTGATTTTTCCAGTGGAAAGACCTCGTAGCGGTGGATCATCTTGAGTGGGAAGCCATCAAGCGCCGTCGGATCGACCTCGATTTCTTCCACGTCGAGCCATTCGAGGCCAAGCACACGTGCTGTTTCGGCCAGCAAGGCGACACCACTGTCAAAGTCCCACTGAACCGCAAGCGTGCCGAGCTCCGACCGATCGCGAAGCGAATCGGCGACTTGGCGAAGTTGAAGGGCTGTCAGGGCGGGGGCGATTCCGTTTACTTGAGTGATCATGGTAAGCGTCGCTGTTCATTGGCCGCATGCCGCGCACTTGAAGATCGGAAGCAACCCGCGTCGCCCGGACTCGCTCAATTAAAGCGGTTCGCGGCAAATACGACCGGTGATGTCCGACTCACATGCACACAGCTCCGTCGCAAAAAGCGGGATTTCAACAGCAATCGCCATCTCAGCCCTCGCGAATTCTGCGACATCCTTGGCTATGTTAAGGTGGGATCGGGGCCTTGATAACGACAGCGCCATCAGGGGAACCCGACTGTTTCTTGGGAGGTGTTCTCTGCTTGAATCTTAGTGGAACTTTGGTTCCGAGTCAAAGTGTATCTACTTGGCAAGTGGTTGTGGGTGAACCGATCCTTCAGGGGTCGTTAGCGACCCCGACGATAACTGTACGTGCGTCCTCCTCTCATGAGCTCGATCGCCCGCTCGATTTGGTCCGCGTTTGTCCCCTGCAGACGGATGATTCGCATCTTTCCCGCTCGATTGTCAATCGCTTGCAGATCCACCTGCTCGACAAAGCCTCGGATTTCCTCCGATAACTCCGGCGGCGCCCGCATCACGATCGAATTGCTGACTTGGTCGACACTTAGGGTCAATAGCGGCCCCGATGTCTCGGCATTGATTTGCTCGAGCATCGATGCGACTTCTTGAGAAACCCCCTCGGGGATCTCAATTTGGGGCCGGTTGCGCCCGCGAGTCAGTTGACTGCTGTACACCGTGCGTAGCAACGTTTCGACGCGCCCGGCGTCGGTGTTCTGCACCGCGATCAACTGCGGCGTTGCCAATTGAAGCGAGTCAATAAACTCGGGCGAATCCAGGACGGCCAACAAGTCTTCGATCACTCCACGGTCGGCCCGCGATCCTTGCACAACCAATGCGTTGATTCGTGTGTCGGCGACAATCCGAGTCTCGGAGCCGACCGAAGTGTATCGAGTTCGACTGCTCGAAGTGCGGCTCTGGCGAAACAGATCGGAAAGCAAATCCTCGAGATCTTCCGCGTTCCCATGCTGTAAGACATAAACCGACAAATTCCCACTCTCGGCCACAGGGGTGATGGGTGGAGCAACGGCTACCTCCATCAACTTGGCCAGCACTTCCAGCGCCGCGGTATCTTCGGATGCGATAATCCACTGGCCGTCGCCGGGAAGGATCAAAACCGCGGGATCCTCAGGAAGCGCGTCTTCCGTCGGAAAGTCGGTTTCCGATTGCGACGGCTGCGGTGCTGGATCCGGATCTTGCATCGCGACGAGGGTCACGGCGGGTTCGACCTCCTGACTTGCGTCGGCCTGCTCGATCGGCAATTCCCTTGGCTGCGACTTCGCGCCGGGTTGCTCGTCGGAGCGAATCACACGAAGCGGATTGCGACGAAGACTCGGCCATACCTGTTGCAACTGTTTTAACAACGACTCGGAATCACGTCCTACGGTAATCGTACGAACGCGTGAATTCGTGTTGAAGGTTCGAACTGCCCCAGGGTCACCACTCTGCTCCATCTGCACGGTTTCACCGAGCCGGCCAAGTAGCGAGCGTACTTCATCAAGCTGCTGCGACGTTGCTCGAATCAGCAAATGTTGACGATCGTCGTCCACGGTAATGGTCGGTGTGTCGTTAAGCGGCACATCCGCAAATAGTGCGTTGATGGCATCCCGAACGGAATTGGGGTCATTTTCTGTGAGCGGAAAAATACCGAGCTCTCGTTCCGGTGGATCGAATTGCATCAAGGTTTCTTCAACCAACAACAATTGCGGATCCGTCGCAATCACCACAAGTTGCTCGTTGAAATAATCGTATCGCACTTCGACCTCCGGTCTCGCGTCAACGAACAAACTTTGAACCGCGTCGGCGACTTCGTCACCATCGATCCCTGCCAGCGAAAAGGCCTTCAACCGTCGATCACGTGTGAGCGGGTCGATCCGATCCATCTGCTCGATCAACTGCTTGGCAATTTCCTGTTCGCGCGGCAACCCCAGGACAAACACGGTCCCGCTTTCCTCATCGGCGCTTACGCCCACGTTGGTTCGCCGCCCGAAGGCCTGCTCCAGCGTGTCGACCACGGCTTCGGGACTTGCCTTTGACAACGGATAGGCCTCCATGGCAGCCGATCGAGCGGGCGATTCATTGATCTGATTGACCAATGCAGCGATCTCCGCATGTTCTTCTACGGTCGCGGATACGATCAAACTGTCGTTGACCGTGTCGGCCCCGATCGTCGCCTGCGGAAACGTCGGCTGAAGGGCGAGTCGCAAGGTCGCGGCGTTGCCGTTTTCGAGGACGTAGCTTTGGGTCGTTTTTGATTCTCCCATATTCAATTCGTTCACAAACGCTTCGATCTGCGTATGATCCTGATCCGTGGCCGAAACAATCAAACTGTTGCTCACCGAGTCAGCGGAGATCGTCGACTGCGGAAAGCTGGCTTGCACGGCCGATCGCATGGACGCCGCGCTGCCGCTGTCGAGCGGATAGCTCTTGGTGATTCTTTGCCCCTCGGAGTTGATCGACTTGACCAGTTCAGCGATTTCCGCATGTTCCTCTTCGGTCGCGGAAACGATCAAGCTGTTGCTGTCTGAATCCGAGCCGATCAACGTTTTGGGAAAACTCGCTTGCACCGCCACTCGCATGGTACTGGCTCTGCCGGTTTCTAAGGCATAGTTCTTAGTGATCCGCTTGCCTTCGGAGTTGATCGACTTGACGAGTTCGGCGATCTCCGCATGTTCCTCTTCGGTCGCGGAAACGATCAAGCTGTTGCTCTCTGAATCCGAACCGACCAACGTTTTGGGAAAACTTGCTTGCACCGCTAAACGCATGGTACTGGCTTTGCCGGTGTCTAAGGGATAGCTCTTGGTGATCTTTTTAGCTTCGGAGTTGATCGACTTGACGAGCTCGGCGATCTCCGCATGTTCCTCTTCGGTTGCCGAAACAATCAAGCTGTTGCTGTCCGAATCCGAACCGACTAACGTTTTGGGAAAACTCGCTTGCACCGCCAATCGCATGGTGCTGGCTCTGCCAGAGTCCAAGGCATAGTTCTTGGTGATCCTTTTGCCTTCGGAGTTGATCGACTTGACCAGTTCGGCGATTTCCACATGTTCCTCTTCCGTTGCTGCCACAATCAAGCTGTTGCTGGCTGAATCGGCACCGACCAAGGCTTTGGGGAAACTTGCCTGTACCGCCAATCGCATGGTACTGGCGTTGCCGGAGTCCAAGGCATAGTTCTTCGTGATCTTTTTGCCTTCCGAGTTGATCGACTTGACCAGTTCGGCGATTTCCACATGTTCCTCTTCCGTTGCTGCCACAATCAAGCTGTTGCTGGCTGAATCGGAGCCGACCAAGGCTTTGGGGAAACTTGCCTGCACCGCATATCGCATCGTGGTGGCATTGCCGGAGTCTAAGGCATAGTTCTTCGTGATCTTTTTGCCTTCCGAGTTGATCGACTTGACCAGTTCGGCGATTTCCACATGTTCCTCTTCCGTTGCTGCCACGATTAAGCTGTTACTGGCCGAATCGGCACCGACTAACGCTTTGGGGAAGCTTGCCTGCACGGCATACCGCATCGTGTAGGCATTGCCGGTGTCCAAGGTATAGTTCTTGGTGATCTTTTTTCCATCCGCGTTCATCTCTTCGACCACTTGCGCTATCTGAGCGTGGTCCTCTTCATTCGCAGAAACAATCAAGCTATTGCTGACCGAATCGGGTGAGATGGTTGCCTTCGGAAAACTGGCACGCACGGCATAGCTAAGTGCAGTGGCGTTACCTGAATTGAGTTGATAGTTCTTTGTCGTCTTCTCACCGCCAACATTCATGGAGTCAACAAAATCGGCGATTTGTTCTTGAACCTCCTCGGTCGCCGAGACGACCAAGCTATTGCTGGTGTAATCACCGACAATGGTCGCCTTCGGAAACGATTCTTGCAAAACGTAACGCAAGGAGGTTGCACTGCCAGTCTTCAGAGCGTAGCTGCGTGTAACTTTGTCGCCCCCCGAATTCAACGATTCGAACAACTTTGCGATCTCGACATGTTCCTCTTCCGATGCCGAAACGATCAAACGGTTGTTCGTGTAGTCGGCCGAGATCGTCGCACGCGGGAACGAGGTTTGTAGTGCCGGGCTGAGTGAGTAGGTATTGCCGTCGTCCAATTCGTAGCTTTTCGTGGTCTTTTGATTGTCGGGGTCCGAATCCATGCTTTCGATGGCTTCGGTCACTTTGATCAGGACGTCCTTTGGCGCCGTCACGATCAAGCGGTTGGTTCGTCGGTCGGGAGTCACCATTGCGGTCGGAGCCATTTGCGTGACCGCTTGGGAAAGTGCCGTGGCATCCGCCTCTCCGAGCACAAAGACTTTGGTCTCGGCGTCATCCATTTGGCGATCATCGTACTGCTTGACAAAGGCTTGGATCGTCTCGTGATCCTCGGCTGTTGCCGTCGCTGCAACCGATTTCCCACGCACATCCGCTGCAAAAACCACCTTGGGCAACAACGTTTGCAATACACGAACCGCTCCAGTCGGATCACCGTATTCAAGCGGATAGACTTCCGATGTGGTTGGCGCAGGCTCCGGCACTTGTTCCTGTAACTGCGTGAGCCACTTCTCGTATTTTGCATGTTCGGTAGGGGAAGCCAACAAAACAATGCGTTCCGGATCGTTACTGGGCAACAAGCGTGCACGAGGCACCTCGGTGGTGGCGCCGGTGACTGCCTGCTGAGTCAAATCGTCACGAATTTGGTAGACTCGCAAATCTCGCTGCCCGGCTTCACCAAAGGCAAGTTCCAACTCGTTCATCGTCTTGGTAATCGCAGCGTGGTCGTCTTCCGTCGCTGCGATCACCAATCGGTTTGTGCCTGCTCCCCCGAGAATCTTGGCTTGGGGGTGTCGCTCTGCCAACAAGGTTTGGAACGAGGTCGGCTCTGTGTTACTGAGTTCATAGGCTTGGACTCGGCTTTCAGGCGGTGGTCCCGTTTCGGCGGACAATTTTTCAAGTAGTTTCACGGCCCGTTCATGATCTTCGGGTGATGCCAGAATCATCAGCTTGTTTGGGTCGGTCGAACCGGTGGTGATGACCGTCGCATTGGGCAGCGTTGTCTTCAGAACGCTCGTAAATGCGGTGCGAATCGACTCGGTCGTGTCGTACAGTCGAGGTTCGAGTTTCGAGCCCTCTTCGTTTGCCTTATTCGTTTTTGCCAATACCTCCGCGATCTTTTCCTGCATCTCCTTCGAGGCAAGCACCGTCAACTGCCCGCTGGTTACGTCGACGCCGACCGCGGAGGTGGGGAAAAGCGACGTCACAACGTACCTCAAGATATTGGCTTTTTCGGGTGCAACTTCGTAGATCTCAATCTCTCGACGCCCCTCGGCGGTCTGGCCCAACTGTTCGATGGCCGCACCAATTCGTTGATGTTGTTCGTCGCTAGCCCATACGACAATGGCTCGATTGATTGCATCGGTGCTGATGATCGCTTGCGGAGCAATTTGATTGAGGACGGTGGGCAGCGTCCGCAAATCGCCCATTGGCACGTCGTAAGTTTGCACTCGCATTTCTTCGCCTGAGGGAGCCATATTCAGACGCTCGATTGACATCCCGAACGCTTCGTGGTCCTCGGCATTTCCAGAGGCAACGATCCGATTGCTCCTCGCATCGGCGCTCAAACTCATGTTCGGCCACATCGACTGAAGCGTCTTTAAAACGGACGAGGCCTGCAGATCGGTTAGCTCGTAAGCGCGAATCTCTTCACTGGCGTACTTTGACGCCGGCCGATCGACTTCGCTGATGAGTGTCTTGATGCGGCCATGTTTTGACAACGTCGCCGTCACCACCAATTGCCCTCGTCGGTCGTCGGCGATCACGGTGACACCATCGACGGCTTGGTCGATCAATGCCTTGACATCGCTCGGTTGAGCTTCGTCGAGGCTGTAGGCGAGCAGGATCAACTCTTGGTCGGCGGGAAGCGGCTTCCCAAGCTCTTGGATAAAAAAATCAAGTTCCTGATGAGCTTGCTCGGTTGCCATGATCATCAACCGGCCTGTCGCCACATCAACCGTGGTCGTGCCGATCGGTTGAAACGAGCCGCGGCTTTGCGACGACTTCACTGACGCGATCACGGGAGCGAGCAATGTTTGAAGTTCCGCGGGCGTTCGGCCTTCCACGCGATAGTTCTTCAGAACCAGATCGGGCTCGACCGGCAATTGGTCCGAAATCTGGGCCAACAGTTCACCGACCTTCGTAAGTGTTTCCGGTTCGGCCCAGACGGTCATTTGCTTGGACGCTGGATCGATCGAGACGCGTACGCCTGGGAATCGAGTCTTCAACAACTCGCTGAACAAACTTGGGTCGCGTTTTTCAAGGTCAAATACCTTCGGCCATTTCAACTCCGCTTCCGGGGTCGATTGTTTGACTTGGTTGATCAACTCGGCAAAGCGAGTCTGGTGGTCCTCGGTTGCCCAAACCACCAATTCAGAGGATCCGTCTTCGCTTGCTTCGCGAAGAATCGGCCGTACTTCCGGCAATTGCGCGGTCAAAACGGATTGAAATTGTTTCCACTGTTCCAGTTCCGTTGCCGACAAGGGGTACGTCTTGAGCACGCGATCGGGCGGTGCAGGCAGCGCGGTGAGCAATTGGGGCAACATGTTTTCGAGTCGGGTCTTTTCATCGGCGCTGCCCAGCAAGATCAATTGCCTCGCGTCGTTGTCGAGCCAAATTTGCGCCTGGGGCACAACCTTCGCGACCGTGGTCAGCCACGCGGTGGTGGCGGGGCGTGGTAACTCGAACGCATGCAGTGCGGTGCCGCTGTCCAGATCCGTGCCTCGCCATCGCTCGATCACCTTTTCCGCCAACGCGATGTCGACTTCACTCCCGCGGACGACGACCGTCCCGAATTCACTATTGCCGACCACTTGCGCCGAAGGGATCATTTCTTCAAGCGCAGTGGAAATGGTCCGAGACTGTTTCGTGCCGACTTGAAATGCTTTGACGAGCATTTCGGAGTCCAACGCTGAAATACCCATGGCTGAAAATGCGGTGGCTAACCGTTGCTGATCCTCCGGTGCGGCAGTGATCAAGACTCGGGCAGCCTTTTTGTCGATACTGACGGTGGCGCGAGGCGCGATCGCGGTCACCTGTTCTCGAATCGCGTCTTCTTCGCCAGTACTGCGTAGAGGATAGGCAACGGAGACATTCGCCGGCGCTTCCTCCACATGGGCCTGCATTTTCTCGATGGTGGATTGAACAGCCGTTTGCTGACCTGGCGTCAAGTAGGCGGTTAACAACTGTGTCTTTTCATCAACGGCAATGCGATCGCTGCCGATCAGTTCCTTAACCGTCTGCAGCACCACAGCGGGATCGAGGTCTCCCAAGGCGTAGGCAGCGAAGACCGGCGCGGGTGGCTTTTCTGGTGTCTTGGGGCGTTCGGGCTTTTGCGGTTCGGAAACTGTATTGATCAAGACGTTGATGGTTTCCATCTTGCCGGCGGTTTCGACAACAAGCAACTGCCTGCTTTGGGGAAGCGGTATCGCGCGGCCGAAAGAACCCAAATAGGGTTGGACTTCCTTCATCACCGCATCCACCGGACGGTTGCCAAGCGAAAACAGCATGCTGATCAACTCGAACTTGCCTCGGCTCGGCAACTCTTCAAGCCTGACACGCGGTACCAATTCGATGGGAATGGAATTGGAGAGTTGTAAGACCGTCAACATTTTTTCGCGCCGAACCAGCGTGAAGCCGCGTGTCAGCAGAACGCTATTGAGCAAATCGATCGCTTCAGCGGCGCTGTAAGAACGTGTGTCGGTGTAAGTGAAATGACCCGGTGGAACCTGATTCATGACCAAGGTCAGCCCTTGCTGACTGGCAAACCACTGCAAAACATCTCCCCAAGGTTGTTCGCGGAACTGGAACCGCAAATCCTTGGTCTCGCCGCGATCGGAGAACAGGGTCCATTGGTCGGCAGTCAGGACGTCGCGGATCTGCTGCTCGATCTCGCGGATCCTTTGCGCTTTGTCCTCGACTTCTGGCGAGGCGGAGCTCTCGGACCGTTGGGACAAAAGTGACTGAATCTGCGCTCGCTGCTGGTCATCGAGGCCGAGTTCATCGGCAACCTCGGGATGGACCAGTCGATTCCAATTCCCTGTCAGTTCGATCGGCGGGTTGGCCACCGGAGCCTCCTCCTCCTCCGCCGCAGCCTCCTCCGCGGTAGCTTCCTCCGTCGTAGCGTCCTCCGCGGTAGCGTCCTGGGCGGCAGCGTCCTGAGCACGAGCTTCTCGGTCCGCGAAGACGAGCAAAAACGTCAGGAACAAGACCAGACAGAGCAGGTTTTTCAAAGCAGGCATGCGATTGGGGGTCCAGGCGGGAGTCCTGCCCTGGATGGCAGAACTTGTTGAGGTCGTCGATTCGTAGAATGCAAGCACAACTCCTACTCTAACTCGTGCCCCCCAATGGTCAAGCAAACCCGAACGACGACTCCCCCCCGAACGGTGAGGTCCCCCCGCAAAAACGGCAAGACCTGATTCTTGAGCGAAGAAGTGAGAAGCGATAAGGGCAGAGCACACTTAAAGGCGGCAAAGTTGAAGGCAGCATCAATGGGGTTGTAAAGATCCGTATTCAAATTTGTATGGCAAGTGCGTGACAGGATGGAAGGGCCGTCGCGACATGCTGCTCTGGCACTCAGCGTTCACAAAGCGCGTCTCGTTTCCTTTGTCAGGTGGCCTTTACCAGCGAGTGACGCTGGCTGATGGCGGACCCAATGGTGTCACGCCATCCTGCGTTTAGAACCTATCCGAAAAGGGGTCTGACCCTTTGTCGACCGACGTTTCGATTGCTCAAAAACTCGTTGTTTTCCAATGGAATTGCTATCGATACGCTCAGACCAAGAGAGGGTCAGACCCCTTTCCGGACAGGTTCTTAGTCTCACGGTTCGAGGCCAGAAAGTCACCGCCCTGCTAGGTAAAAAGTTGTGCTATAACCATGGCTCGGTGGTCTGATCTTTTTCGTTTCTATTGCTCTGGTTAGTCGATTCGTTATGCCCATTCGCATCCTATTGATTCTCGGCGCGTTTCTTCTCTCGGTCTTGATGTGGGTTGACCGTGCTTGTATTTCGGCTGCCAAGGGAGACATGGCGGCCGATCTCGGGTTTAGTGATCAGCAGATGGGTTGGGTGATGTCCGCGTTTGCACTGGGCTACGCACTTTTTCAGGTTCCCAGTGGCAAACTTGCGGATCGGTTTGGACCTCGGATCGTGATGACGAGCGTTTGCTTGATCTGGTCGGCATTCACGGCGCTGACTGGCGTCGTGCGAGGCCTGTACCTGATGATTGGTTTACGTTTCTTTTTTGGAATGGGAGAAGCTGGAGGCTACCCGACGCTGACTCGCGCGTTCACCTCTTGGCTGCCCATGAACGAACGTGGGATCACCAATTCGATTAGTTTTTCGGGCGGACGATTGGGCGCGGCACTGGCGATGCCCGGAGTGGTGTGGTTGATCGGGACGCTGGGCGGATGGCAGCAGACGTTTTGGTTCTTCGGAGTCATTGGCATCGTCTTCGCCGTGCTGTGGTTTCTTTTGTTTCGCAACACGCCCGAAGAGCATTTTGCGGTCTCCCAGCGTGAACGCGACTACATCGTTGAACGCAGGAAGCCACCCAAGACGACAACGGAATCCTCGTCCGTAGAATTGACCGAGATTCGTTTTGCCGAGATGCTGAGGTCAAGGAACCTGCTGATGCTGATGGTTCAATATGTCGCACACAATTTCACCTTTTTCTTTACGGTGACCTGGTTTTTCCCCTACCTCAAAGAGAGTTTTTCGCTCACCAATGAACAAACCGGTTGGTACGCGGCGGCGCCCCTACTCTGCGGTGTCGTGGGCAACTGGATGGCCGGTTTCACGGTGGACCGACTGTACAGCCGAGGCCAATGGCAGCTTTCGCGACGATTGCCTGCCGCGATTGGTTTCTTGCTGGCCGCGATTGGCATGAGCCTGTGTGTGAACATGAATTCACCGGGGCTCGCGGTCGCGTGCATGTGCATCGCGATTTTCGGCAGTGATATGATCCTGAGCCCCTCTTGGTCAACCTGTATGGACATCGGCGGCAGCAATGCAGGAGCGGTATCCGGATCGATGAACATGGTTGGTAACCTAGGCTCTTTCTTTACGGCACTCTCGTTTCCCTACTTGCACGCTGCTTTGGGTAGCCACAAACCGTTCTTCTACCTTGCGGCTGGCTTGAACGTGCTGGCGATCTTCATGTGGTTTAAGATACGGCCGGATCAGTCGATCCAAGACGAGTTACGTGTGGGGGCAGAGTGATGAATCCTGTTGATACGATACTGCCACGTCAGCCCACGTTCGACCGTTTGCCCCCCGAGCGGTCTGAATCGCTGCTGCCCACGATCCGACGCCAACTTGGCCAGACGAATCGATCGATCGTTGTTTTGGACGACGACCCCACCGGCACGCAAACGGTTTACGACACGCCGGTGCTAACCGGCTGGTCCATCGAGGTCTTGGCCGACGAGTTTTCGCGGGGCACGCCGCTGTTCTATGTGTTGACCAATTCTCGAGCCTTGTCGTCAGTCAAAGCAATCGAGTTAGCGGGCGAAATCGGAGAGAATCTGGTCCAAGCAGCCGAGAGCACCGGGCGCGACTTTACCGTCATCAGCCGAAGTGATTCGACGCTTCGCGGGCACTATCCCGATGAGGTCAACGCCCTGCTTGAGGCAACGGGAAAAGCAGACGCCGTCCATGTGATCGTGCCTTATTTCTTGCAAGGCGGGCGATTCACGATCGATGACATTCACTACGTTGCCGAAGGGGATCAATTGGTGCCAGCCGCACAGACACCCTTCGCAAAAGATGCGGCCTTTGGCTTCTCCCATTCCAACCTGATTGATTGGGTGCTCGAGAAACGCGGCGGCACGATGGATCGATCTCAAGTGGTATCGATCAGCTTGTCCGAACTTCGTCATGGTTCAATCGATCGATTGACGGAGCGACTTGTATGCCTACCGTCCAAGAGCGTCTGTGTTGTCAATGCCGTGTCGATGAGTGATATCGAATCGTTCGTTCTGGCGTCGATGAGGGCCGAATCCCTCGGAAAACAGATGATCTACCGCACCGCAGCCAGCTTTGTTCAGGCCTACGCGGGATTGCAACCGAAGCCACTTTTAACCGCGCGCGACATCGGTATGCCCAATGCTGCAGCCGGACTGATCGTTGCCGGATCCTATGTTCCGAAGACCACAACGCAACTCAGCCGATTGGTCCATGATGCGAAGGGTTTATCCACGGTCACTCTCAACGTCCGCTCTTTGCTCGAAGGTGATGCAACCGACATCATCCAAGCAACCCTCCGAGAAGTGAGCGAGCATCTTCGCGCGGGACAAAACGTGCTGCTGCAAACATCGCGATCGTTGGTCACGGGGTCGGATGCGGTGTCGAGTCTGGAGATTGGCAATCGGATTTCGACGGCAATTGTTCAAGTCGTCGCGGGGATCGACGTTCCGTTGAGGTACTTGGTTGCGAAGGGCGGGATTACATCAAGCGACGTTGCCACGCAGTCGCTCGAAATCAAGCGAGCGATGGTCATCGGACAACTGCTGCCGGGTGTTCCGGTCTGGAGACTACAACCCGAGAGCCGTTTTCCAGGTCTTCCCTACATCGTATTTCCCGGAAACGTTGGCGACGAAAACTCGCTACTTGAAGCCTATCAAAAGTTAAGCGACGAACGCTGAAAGGCGTCCCCATCCCAGCCCACCGAATGAAGGAGAGTCCACTGATGACATCCCCGCTATTTAAAAAACTTGATCACATTGCCATTGTCGTTCGTGACACAGACGAAGCACTGCCGTTTTACCGAGACGTGATGGGCTTGCCGGTGATTCTTAGCGAAGAGATCGCCTCCGGTAACGTGCGACTGACCCATCTCGACATGGGAAATCTGCACTTACAATTGGTTCAACCGCTAACGCCGGACCATCCACTACAAGCCTACTTGGATAAACATGGCGAAGGCTTGCACCACCTCTGTTTTGAAACCGAGGATGTTGTCAAGACGTTGACGGAATTACCGAGCCGAAAACTTGCGGCGAAGAGTTCGACACCTCACGACGGTCCGCGAGGCCGCAAGGCAGGCTTTATCGACTCGACCACCACACGCGGTGTGATCTGGGAAATGACAGCCGATCCGAAATCGACGCCTTGACCTAATACAGCGTGTAGATGAAGGGTGCCGCCCCCGTGGTCGTCAGCAAGCTCAACAAACCGATCAGCAGCAGCGATCCGATCAGCGGGACCAGCCACCACTTCTTGTTTTCTCTCAAAAACAGCAGAAACTCTTGCACCAAGCCAAGGTCTTGTTGATTCGCTGCGCGTTCAAACTCGTTTGCTGCGGCATCGTCATCCATTGGATCGATTGTGGTCATGGGCGCTGTGGACCCTTCTTGGTTTGAGTTGAGTCGTTCCTGAAAACCGTTTTCGCCTAAAATGCCCGTTTGGAACGCGCTCAGAATTGCTTGAAGTATCGATCCGGCTTTTCTTCTTGGTGATGGTCTTGCCAAGCAGTGCTTCGATCGCGTTTCTGTAATCTTAGCGGATCATGCCTAAAAAAGCGAAGCAACAATCCAATCGGTGTGAGCACCAAGAAAAACACGATGCTCAGTAACGCATGACCGGTCAACCATGCGATCGGGAAGGTTACGACTTGCCAGCCGCGAATGATCGATAATTGGGCAGCGGGCCAACCATAATAGACCACCGTCAACACGATCGATGCGGCCAACAGCCCCGCTTGAGCCATGCCGCCAAAATGCGCGAGTGGAAAGCTCATGATCACAAGCAGCAAACCAAGTGACAGCCCGAACCAACGACGCATGGATCGAGAAGGTATCGCGTGAAAATCGACGATCGACATCTTAATCCGGTATCCATTCACTGAGGTGGTGGTGACCGGCGGTAGGTGCAGTCTCCGGTTGGTCGTTTCGAAGCATCAAATGGTTTCCCACCACCAACGCATCCATTTGTGTCGCCATAAAGCAGCGATATGCCTCGGCAGCCGTTCGGACGATCGGCTCACCACGCACGTTGAAACTTGTGTTGATTAACGCGGGGCAGCCGGTTTGACGAAAGAACTCCGATAACAAGGAATGGAAGCGTGGATTCGTTTCTTGACAAACCGTTTGCACTCGAGCCGAATAATCCAAGTGAGTGATCGCTGGCAAGTCGCTTCGCGATTGACGCACCCGTTCTATTCCCTGCACCGAGGGATCGGATGGGATACGCCGTGACGGTTGGACCTGAAACGTGAACAGCATGTAGGGGCTGTGATGCATTCTTCCCATCTCAAAATACGCTTCAGCGTGCTCTTCGAGGATGGCGGGCGCGAAGGGACGAAACGATTCGCGGCGTTTGATTTTCAAATTCAGGGTGGTTTGCATCTCGGGACGGCGAGGGTCCGCCAAGATACTTCGGTTTCCGAGCGCACGAGGACCAAACTCCATGCGTCCTTGAACCCAGCCAACGACTTTGCCCTCAACGATCAGTTCGCAGACGCGACGGTCCAACGCTGCGCGATCCGCAAACGATTCCACAACCGCCCCACGATCGGTCAATGCTTTCATCTCCGTCGCCTCGTCCATGGCGGGCCCGAGAAGTGACCCCTGCTGAGCATCAGCCGCGTTCGCTTGGCGAGGATGATTCAACAACTGGTGCCATATCAGCCAGGCGACCCCGAGGGCCCCACCGGCATCACCCGCCGCGGGTTGAATCCAAACGTTCTTGAACGGGCCTTCACGCAACAGTCTTCCATTCGCGACGCAGTTCAATGCAACGCCACCGGCAAGGCAGAGTGAATCGAGACCCGTTTGATGATGAACATACTTGGCCATTTGAAGGATCACCGCTTCGATGGCGCGCTGAATGCTCGCAGCAATGTCCATGTCGACCTGTCGAATCGGTTCATTGGGCAATCGTCGCTTGGTCCCAAGCAAACGTTCGAGTTTGCTGCCGCTCATGCGAAGCGTGTGACCGAACGTGAAGTAGTCCATGTTCAAGTCGTAGCTTCCGTCCTCGTGAACCCGAATCAAGGTCTTACGGATCAGGTCAACGAATCGCGGCTGACCGTAGGGGGCAAGCCCCATCAACTTGTACTCACCTGAGTTGACTCGGAATCCACAGAAGTAGGTAAAAGCGGAATACAGCAGTCCGAGAGAGTGAGGAAACCGGATGTCCTGCTTCAGTTCCATGCGATGATCCTGCCCCACGCCCCAACCCGTTGTTGTCCATTCCCCCACCCCATCCAATGTCAAAATCGCAGCATTCTGAAACGGACTAGGAAAAAAGGCGCTGGCTGCGTGTGATTGATGGTGTTCACAAAACACCACTCGGTGTTTCAGTTTGCCGCCAAGCTGTTGCCGGATCTCGCGTGGCAACCGGAGTTTGGTTCGCAGCCACGACGGCATCGCATTGGCGAAGGAGCGATAACCTCGCGGCGCGTAGGCCAGATAATCTTCTAAGAGACGATCAAACTTTAAGAGCGGCTTCTCGTAAAAACCAACGTAGTCAAGATCCGACGCGGTTGCTCCGATGCTTTCCAAACAGCAATCGAGTGCGTGCTTGGGAAACGCGGCGTCATGTTTGATGCGAGTGAATCGCTCCTCACTGGCCGCCGCAACGACGCGTCCATCGTCGATCAGTGCAACAGCAGAATCGTGGTAGAAGGCCGAAAGGCCAAGGATCAACGTCATCGACTCTGCTCATACCGAGGGCCTCGCTACTCCGTTGGCGACACAACGACGGCATCGTCGACGGGGATGAAGTCTTTCGAGGTCAGTCGACTATCACTGACGGTCAGAATCACAAACAGGCCAACAAAAACGAACGCCGACAAGAATACGGCCAAGTTGAATAGCTTGTCGTACAACAAGTGCATGAAGAACAAGCCCACCAAAATTGCCTTGACCGTCGCAATCCCCATCACAATGGCAACATCATAACTGCCAAAATCAAAACTGGCCTGAGCCACCGTGATCACGGTCAAGATCACTAAGGCGATAAAAACCGCCAACAGCATCGGCACCGGCATCGGATGGGCAAAATCCCAGCCATCCTGTTCGTGGTGGTCCCCAGAAACCGAATGAGCATCAGCAGCGTGATCGTGAGCAGACATAATGGCGACAAATCAAAAAACGGAAATCAAGATTGAAATGGTAGAAAAAGAAGTTTCGCTGCTTGACGGCTAAAGCGTGAACTCCAATCACACACCCTAGCGAATCAAATACAAAAGTGGGAACAAGTAAATCCAAATCAGGTCAACCAAGTGCCAGTACAACCCAACATAGTCGACGGGACCAAAGTATTGCCGATTGAAATCTTGACGGACAGAACGGACCAGCAACCAGACCAGAACGCCTATACCCGCAAGGATATGGATCGCATGGATACCGGTCATGCAGTAGTAGATACTAAAGAACACGCCAGCTCGGCTTGGTGTCAAAAAATCCCGCGGCGCTTTTTGGATCGTTGCATCGGAGTCCGCCGAATCGTTTAAGATCGCCGAGCCGCTGGCAATTTCCGCTTGAGCTTCCAGTGCTTCGAGTTCGTTCTTCAACCCGCTGTTGGTCGCATCGCCGGCCAATCTTTCAATGACGCCAAACTCGGTCGCACCTCGATCCTCTCTGCCCAACAGCGAACTTGTCGAGGCCAACTCAAGAGCGTGTTCGCCTGACTCATGGTGAGTTGTAGCGTGCGTTTCGCCCGAGTCGCCGCTCTCCAGAAACGTCCCCAACCCAACACCAATGAAGAAGCTAAACGCGACGACCGTCAACGGTTTCAAACAGGCGACTTGAAACTTATTACCCTGCAGAGCTGCGGAAATCAGCCAAACCACAACACCGACCAACGCCAGTGCAAACGGCAGACAGATCCATACCAGATAATTCGGCGAATCAGCGTGATGAGGGTGAGCCGGGTCGTAGCTGAACATGCCAGCCGGCAACAAACCCATTTCCCATTTGTGCGAATACTCGATTGCTTTGACACCCAAGAAAATCATCGCGCAAGACAGGGTTGACGCCAGCATCGCGGTCAATTTTCTGTACTCTTCGGTTTGAGCACAACGAACGGCCCACGCCATGGTCAGCGAACTGAACAGCAGCACGCCGGTGTTGATTGCACCGAGTTTTGTATTGAGGAATTGACTACAGCCCTCGAACACTTCGGGGCGAAGCATTCGAAAGATCGCGTAGGCGCAAAACATGCCACTGAAGAATAATACTTCCGTGACGAGGAACACCCATGTCCCCAGCTTGCCACTATCGTACTGTTGTTCAGGCGTTTCAAAATGGTGTGCCAAGAACTTCGGATGGTCGTGGTCGTGACCGTGAGCCCCATGGGAATCGGTCGCGGAGTCGGCTTCGAAAGTGGACATGAAATTGGGAACGCTGAAGGATGAGGATGATTTCAAACAAGGAAGAACAAGCGAAGCAGCTACTGCTTATCGGCTGCGTGAGCCGGCGCTTCCGCTGGCTCGGTCTCGGGCACCATTTTACGTTCCGGCTCGATCGTCACGTAGCGTTCGTTTTGCTCATCCCATTCGATGTCATGGAAGTCATACGGATCGCCAACGACCGGAGGCCGCTCAAAGTTGTAGAACGGAGGAGGGCTGGTGCAATTCCATTCCAATGTCGCGCCGCCCCAGGGATTCGCCGAGGCTCGTTTGCCACGCACCAGTGACATCAACAGCACAACCAAGGCGACCAATAATCCGATGCCAAGGATCAAGGCTCCATGCGTGCTGGCGGTATGCAGCGTCGCAAACTCGGGGTCATACGTTGCATATCGGCGTGGCATCCCACGGCTACCCAAAATGAACTGCGGCAGGAAGGTCAGGTTAAACCCAAGAAACACCAAAAAGGCCGATATCCGCCCGCCGTTCTCGTTGTAAAGCTTGCCGAACATCTTGGGCCACCAATGGAACAAACCTCCCAGGAACGCAACCAGGGTTCCACCCACCATCACGTAGTGGAAATGGGCAACGACAAAGTAGGTGTCGTGCAGGTGTTGGTCGGTTGCCAGGGTCCCGAGATGAAGCCCCGTCAGCCCACCAATGGTGAACAAGAAAATGAACGAGATCGCGTAGCACATCGGCGTCGTGAGGCTGATCGATCCCTTGTACATCGTCGCCAGCCAATTGAAAACCTTGATGGCAGAGGGGACCGAGACGGTAAACGTCAAGGCGCTGAAAATAATCGTCGTCATGTCGCTCATCCCGGCGGTGAACATGTGATGCCCCCAGACCAGGAAACCAAGCAGTGCAATCGCGATCGACGAGTAGGCGATGAAGCGATAACCAAAGATGTGTTTGTGACTATGGACGCTAATGATCTCGCTGATGATCCCAAAGGCTGGCAGGATCATGATGTAGACGGCCGGATGGCTGTAGAACCAAAAGAAGTGCTGGTAGGTGACCGGGTCGCCATTGTATTCAGGATCAAAAATCCCAATGTGCATCGTCCGCTCCGCGATCAGCAGCAGCAACGTGATTCCCAAAACGGGCGTTGCCAACACTTGGATGATGCTGGTCGCGTAGGTAGCCCACAAGAACAGCGGCATCCGGAACCAGGTCATTCCGGGAGGACGCATCGTGTTGATCGTTACGATGAAGTTCAAGCCGGTGAAAATTGAGCTGAAACCAAGGATAAATGCCCCCAGCGTCGCCATGATGACCGACGTGTCGGTCGTTGTGCTGTAAGGCGTGTAAAAGGTCCAACCGGTGTCGAGACCGCTTGCGCAAAGCGCCATCACGAAAAAGATCGCACCGAAAATCCAAAGGTAGAAACTGCTGAGGTTCAATCTCGGGAAGGCAACGTCTTTCGCCCCGAGCATGATGGGGACTAAGAAGTTACCGAGGGCAGCGGGAATGCTCGGGATGATGAACAAGAACACCATGATCGCGCCGTGAAGCGTGAACACTTGGTTGTAGATGTTGTTCGTGAACAGAGTCCCATCAGGATCGAGCAAATGCCATCGCAAAGCGAACGCCAGCAATCCGCCAAGGGCGAACGACAGGGTCACTCCGATCAGGTACATGACGCCGATCCGTTTGTGGTCGAGCGTGAACATCCAACTGAGAACCCCCTTGGAGTTCGTCAGATAGTTTTCGCGTTCGGTTGGAAAACCAGGGTCACGCACGGTGGCTCCCGGAATATTCAATCCAGCAGACATGTTTCTCTTACCTCGTTAAAACGCGACAGGTGCGTTATTGGTCTTTGTCGGGTTGGTTTGCGTAGCTGTTTATTCCGCATTGGCGGAGAGTGACTTCATGTAGGCGATCATCGAATCAATATCGTCATCGCTCAATTGGCCCTTGTAGCTCGGCATCACGGGCTGATATCCGGCGGCGATTTTCTCTTTCGGGTAGATGATTGATTCACGAAGGTAATTCTCATCCACTTTGACCGTCGCACCGCTGGTGAGTGCACGCATCGATCCGAACGCGTCTTTCCAAGTCGGGCCTACGCGTGGTGAACCATCGATACTGTGACAGCCCGAGCAACCGCGACGGGCATAGAGTTTTTCACCATACGATTCAAGTGACTCGGTATCGCTACGGCTGCTGTATTTCTTGATCCATGCATCCAGGTCCTCGCGAGTCTTGTGGACCACGACCACGGTCTGCATTTGCGAGTGGTTTTCGCCACAGTACTCCGCACAATACAAGTCGTAAAAACGGTAGCCATCGGGAGTGAATTGGTACTTGTCGTAATCCCACTCCGCCCCACTCTCTTCGGTTTCTTTGACCGCAGCAGCCAAGTCCTCGTCGCTGACCTTTTCGGTTGCCAGAGTCGGTTCAAACCACATGTAGTTGTAACGCCCCGGAACAACATCTTTCTTTGCACGAAACGCAGGGACATAGAGACTGTGGATCACATCACTGCTGCGCATCGTCAACTTGGTAGGTTCATTCACAAGCAAGTGCAACTCGGGGTGAAACGTCCCGCGTCCGTAGTCCATCGTCCAGCCCCACTTGAACGCTTGCACGCCCACTTCGTAGGAACCATCGGGAACCGTCCGCATGTCCAAGTAGACCTTGGCACCGAAGATAAACATCCCAACCAAGAAAATGGACGGGATCACCGACCATGCCAGCTCGAGAGGCGTGTTGTGTGACACTTGGCTTTCGGCCTTTTGACCTTTTGCCTTGCGGTATTTGAGTGCAAACCCAAACAATGCGATGATCACGCCGACGAAAAAGACGAATCCGATGCCGGTAATGACTTTGTAGAGCCAGTCGACTTCCGAGGAAAACGTCGACGCGGAATCGGGGAACCACGCGTAGTCTTCGGTGTAGTCGGCGAGCAGCGAGAATGCGGCAGGTAACATGGTCAGTTGTCGTTTTTCTAAGTTTCGTTAAGTCTGATTGTTCTAGGAGTTGTCGTTTCCATCCGATGCGACAGATCGAACCGATCTCATCGATCCGTCGAGTCGGTTGTCGGTTGAGTTTTAGGCGTTCGTTTCCGTCCGAACCAATAAGGGGCGAGACAAGCAAGCATCAGAACGACCGTCGCGCCCCCGCCGACGCTCATCAAACGCCGTGCTTGAGGGGTGTAGCTGTTGCTGTCCGAATCGTAGCTGTAACACCACAAAATGAACTGATCGACTGGCGACCCGACCGTGCCTTCGCCCGCCTCGATCAACGCCAATTTCAGTTGCTCGGGTGGAAACTCGATGCTCAGCGAGTATCGCGAAATGATGCCTTCCGGCGAGACGAACGCTAACATCGCGGGATGGTTGTATTGTTTGTTGACCGCGTCATAGCGGTAACGAAATCCTAATAGATCCGCGAGTCGTGTGATCACCGGCTGCGTCGCAGTGCAGAACTCCCAGCCATCGCTGGCGCCGAGTTGGGCGGACAATTGATCGACATATTTTTCTTTGGTACTACGAATCTTCTCGGTCGTTTCCAAGGGATCGATGCTGACCGTTAAGATGCGAAAATCCTCACCAATCTTCAAATCCAATTCGTTAAGCGATTGGGTCAATGCGTTCAGTTGGACATTGCATAGCATCGGACAATCGCTGTAGTTGAGCGTGACGATCGTCGGTTTCTTGCCATCGAGAAAATCGCCAGTCGTGACCTGATGGCCGGCCGAATCCACCAGCGGCAGGTCGAGCGGGATCGTATTGCCCAACTTCTGTTCCACCGTGATCCCGAGCGCTTCGGGAGGAAGCGAATTGTTCAATTGAACCTCGGCCCCCATCCGCACTTGGTCCTGAGCCGGCACCGATGGCAAACCAGCGAAGACCAGCCCCATGAAAAAGACAGAGGCAAACCCTCGTGACAAGGGTTGATACTTGCCAAATGCCAAACTGCACATCTGCCTAGACTTCATCGTTTTCATCCGCGTTGGTGTTCGGTTCATCGCTGACCTCCTCAACTGCGTCTTCACGGAGTTCGTCGTTCGTTTCGCTGGCTGCCTTCGCGTCGTCCGCGGTTGCTGAATCAGCTTCGGGCTTGGTTTCCGAAATCGACGGATTCGTTGAAACCATCAATTCCATTGCCTTTTCGATGGGAATCGTGACGTTTCCGGTTTCGATATCGACGCCGTAGCTGGCAATTTGAGTAGCCTGTTCGTCAAGAAACGCATTTTGGCGGTTGTAATGTCGCTCGCTCAGCGATTCGGATTGCCATTGGGCCATCGCGAAGTACAAGACTTGAACCGCAAGAGCGGTCAAGATCGTAACGATTACCGAAATTCCCCCGATGGCGAATATGCGTTTGCTGTTCAGATCATCGTAATGTGCCATGGCAGTTTGTTCTGTCTCGCGAAGCGGTGGGTCAGATGAATTCTTAAATGTTTTCGAAAGCGAGCGATTCGCCAAATCGTGGATCACGCGACGCAGCAATTCGGGTTTGTCCCGCGATCGTCAGGATCATGCCGAGCATCAACGCAACCATGCCAGCCGCACTCAAAAGGCTTGAGGCAATGCCTGGGACCCCCCCCGCTGCGTCGAGCCCCCCTCCGGGGCCTTCGTAAACCTCGGGCATCACGCACCAATAGACGTCGACGAAGTGCAAAACCAGAATGTAAACACTCCACCCGAAAACCAGCGTTGGCCGACGGCGTACATGCCGGCTCATCGTACCAATGAAGGGTAGAATCCAATGGAAGAAAACCAAGACGAGCGATAAAACGCCCCAAATTCCAAGCTGACGGTGGTAGAACCAAATGGTCTCTTCGGGGATAGCGCCGTACCAAATCAACAGGTACTGGCTGAAGGCGATGTAGATCCAGAAGAACACGAAACCGAAGATGTACTTGCCCAAATCATGGTAGTGCTCGACGGTCACTTCGTCACGCATTGCACCTGTTTTTTGCAACAGATACGTCCCGGCTGCGATCGCACAATGGGCTGACAGGATGCCCCCCGAGAACAGGTAGACGCCGAACATGGTCGAGAACCACATGGGTGCCAGAGACATCACCCAATCGAACATTGCGAACGACATGCTCAGCGACAACAGGATCAATGCCGGAGCGCTCCACTTTTGCATCCGTTCGGTGATTCTTTTCTCGCCCGTCTCGTCTTGCGTGACACTGCTGCGGAAGAAGTAGACCGCCAAACCAATCCAAATCACGAAGTAAATCACCGCGCGAGCCGCAAAGAAATTCGGTTCCAGGTAGAGGGTCTTGTTTTCCCAAACCGCGGCGGGGATGTGGTGGTGTTCCGCAAAGGCAGGGTCATCCCACTTGTAGATCGTTCCTTCGCCGGTCCACAACGAAACGACAATCGGAATGAACAACACCGCCAACGGCACCAGCATGAGCATGATCAACTCGGCAACGCGTCGCACCACCACGCTCCATCCCGCGCGAGACAAATGCTGGATCAACACGAAGAACAACGCCCCGAGGGCGATCGTGAGGCAGTAAATGAATGCAGTCAGGTAAGCCGACATGCTGAAGTGACTATCGACGCCCCAGTTTCCGATGGCCCATCCGGCGATCAACGCAAACAGCCCTCCGGCGCACAGCGGAATGCTAAGTGCCGACAGTTTTGAGGGCAACTGAAAGGCTGGGTCGTCAGCCGGTTTGATGGCCGGTGCGTGCTTGGACATCTTGGTGAACAGTTCAAAAAAATGGTGAAAGGATCTGTACTTCGGCCAGCTGGGTCACCGGCACGAAAAATCGAATGGGTCAGCTTGCGTCTGACCTACTTATCAACGGCAGCTCACTCTGCTTCTTTCTTGCGTTCGGCTTCGGCCTGTTCGGCGAGCTTCTTCTCTACCCTTGCCTGCTCGGCTTTGATTTCTGCCCGCTGATTCTCTGGGACCAAATCAAGCGAAGCATTTTGACTCTGTTGAAGTGCTCGCACGTAGGCGACGATGGCCCAACGATCGCGAGTCTTGATCTGACCTGCGTAGCCAGGCATCTTGCGAATTCCATTGCTGATGGTGCTGAACAGTTTTCCGTCGGGATATTGTTCGGCGTATAAGCTCTGCTGGTGCATCGATGCAGGAGGAATCCACGACGATGCCATGATTTGCTGAGCGCGGTTATTGACCAACCCGTTGCCGCGGCCGTCCATGCCATGGCAGGTCGAGCAGTAGATGTTGAACTGCAACTGACCCTGTTGGACAAAGGCTTCGGTAATCTTGATCGGATTTTGCTCCAGCCATGGTGTCGTGTCCATCACGCTCTTGGCCGGTTCGGCGCCCTGGTCGGAAGCCTTTTCCGACGGTTCACCTTCTTGCGCGTAGGTTCGAACCAAACGCTCGGCTCGATCCGCATCGACGCTGGAAAGCAATTCCATCTGGATCCCGGTCAAGAAATCGAGGTTCTCTTCCATTTCGCCTCGCGCTACAGTCCCGGGAACATCGGGTCGCATGGCCCGGCTATCGGCAAACAGTGACGTCGTTTGCTGAGCATCACGAGCAGGTGAAAAATCCATGTCGGGGAAAATGTGGAACCTTGGCTTGCTGCTGGTGGTGACACGCATTCGAGCCACAACAAGTGCGGGAATGAACGAAATCGCGATCACGGCGATCAACGTTGTCAGCAAGAACTTGGGGACCGTCGTGGAGCTGTCGTCGTCGACCACCGTGTTGATGTATTCGGTCCCCGTCTCGCCAAGCAATTTCTCTGCTCCGGCTTGATCGAAGCTCTTGTCTTTCGCATCGATATACAAGAAAAACCGATCGTCGGTGGCTCGATCAAATCGCGGGTCGGTAAAGATCGGGTTGCTGAATCGAGGCAATCCGTTCAGAGCCCACATGCCAAAGAAGGCACCAAACGAAGCGAACAAGATCGTCAACTCAAACGCCACCGGCATGAACGCTGGAAGCGAGATGTAAGGCTTACCCGATATGATGTAGGGGTAATTAATCCCGTTCATCCAAATCTGCATCAGCAGCGCTGTCACCAAGCCCGCGACACCGCCACCCAGCGCGATCCACGGCAGAAACGTCGGTTTGATGCCAAGGGCTTCGTCGATGCCATGGACCGCAAACGGAGTGAAGGCATCGGTTTTGGTGTAACCGGCATCGCGAATCCGTCGACATGCGACCAAGAGCGAATCGACCGACGTGTATTCGGCAACGATTCCGTGGACTTTCTTTTCGTTTTTGTCGTCTGACATGCTTAAGGTCTGACAGTGATATGTAATCGTATTCCCGAGACACGGTCACGGGATTGTTAACTTCGAAACCTCTGTGACGGCGTCACAGAACGGAACTACTCGTGATGGCTCATGTGCAATTGCTTCGCAAGCGTACTCTTGGTTTCCGCCATGTTGATGACCGGCATCAACTTGCAGAACAATAAGAACAATGTGAAGAACAACCCAAACGATCCGATCAACATGGACCAATCCACCCAAGTGGGATGGAAGTAGGACCAAGCACTGGGAAGGTAGTCTCGTGACAAACTGGTCACGACAATCACGAATCGTTCGAACCACATCCCAATATTTACAAAAATACAAATCACCACGATGATCCATGGTGTCGTTCGACATTTCTTGAACCAGAACAATTGGGGACTCAGGACGTTACAGGAAACCATCGTCAAGTAAGCCCACCAATACGGACCCAGCGCTCGGTTCAGGAAAGCGAATTGCTCTTCGGGCACTTGTCCGTACCAGGCAATGAAGAACTCGGTGCCGTACGCCAATCCCACGATCGATCCGGTCGCCAAGATGATCTTGCACATGTTTTCTAAATGCCGAATGGTAATCAGCTTTTCGAGCCCCAGCATGCTTCGCGCGGGCACCATCAACGTCAGCACCATTGCAAAACCGCTGAAGATTGCACCAGCGACAAAGTAAGGTGGGAAAATCGTTGTATGCCAACCGGGCACTTGTGAGACCGCAAAGTCAAACGAAACGATCGTATGCACCGACAGAACCAGCGGAGCGGCAAAGGCAGCCAGTAAGGCGTAAGCTTTCTCATATCGCATCCAGTGGCGTGACGACCCGGTCCAACCGAGTGCCAAAAGACCGTAAGCCATCCGCCGCCATTTGTTCTTGGATCGATCGCGGAACGTTGCCAAATCGGGCACCATGCCCATGTACCAAAACAGCAGCGAGACCGTTCCATACGTGCTGACCGCAAAAACGTCCCACAGCAGCGGACTGCGGAATTGAGGCCACATCCAAAGATTCAAACTCGGATAAGGCGCTAACCAAAAGGCTAACCATGCCCGACCAACGTGAATCCCAGGGAAGGTTCCAGCGCAAGCGACGGCAAAGATCGTCATCGCTTCGGCAGCCCGGTTGATACTGGTTCGCCATTCTTGGCGGAACAAAAACAAGATCGCACTAATCAACGTTCCTGCGTGACCAATCCCAACCCAAAAGACAAAGTTGACAATCGGCCAACCCCAGAACACCGGTGCTTGGTTTCCCCAAACGCCAACGCCCATGTAAATCAGGTAGGCGATACAAATGCCAAGCCAATTCAGCAAGGCAAAGGCAACCAAGAAACCAATCATCCAGGCTCGTCCAGGCGGCCGTTCCGCGACCTGGCAGACCGCCTCGGTAATGTCGTGATAGGTCGTATCGCCAAGCACCAGCGGAGCACGCTCGCCGGGGCGTTCGACGGTATTATTCAACCCGTTCGGGATGGCAAGAGACATGTTTGGAAGTTTGAAGTTGGAAGTAGGAAGTTTGAATGATTGTTGGGGTCCAGGCTATTGCCGCCCAAGGCTTTGAGCTTACGAATGAGCCTCGGTGTGACCAGCCTCGGTGTGACCAGCCTCGGTGTGATCTTCGGCACCATGGCCGTCGTGTTCATCAGCGCCCGACTCGTGCGACTCATCATGCCCAGCATGCGGCGAGTGCAGTTGTGCCAAGTCGTCGATCTGAGCCCGTGTCATCAGCAGGCTGTGTGGGTTGCGAACTCGCGCCAAATACTCCGTTCGGGCCTTGACGTTCAATTGAGACAGCATCCCATAACTGCGAGGATCCTTGTGCTTCTTCGAGACCTTGGAATTGGGGTCAGCCACATTTCCGAACTCAATCGCTCGCGTCGGACACGCGGATTGACAAGCGGTGACGACATCGCCATCGGCAATCGGTCGCCCGCCATCTTTTCGAGCGTCGATCTTGGCTTTCTCAACGCGTTGGACACAGTACGTGCATTTTTCCATCACGCCGCGACCACGAACGGTCACTTCCGGATTCATCACCAACGCTTGCAATTGTCGGTTTGCCGATTCGATCGTGCCGGGATAGGCGTCGATGCCATAACCGACACCAATTTCTTCGTTGTAGTTGAAGTAGTTGAAACGCCGGACTTTAAAAGGACAGTTGTTCGCACAGTACCGGGTTCCAATGCAACGGTTGTACGCCATGGCGTTAATGCCTTCATCGGTGTGAACCGTCGCCGCCACCGGACAAACCTGCTCACAGGGTGCCGTTTCGCAGTGCATGCAAGCCACCGGCTGCTGGACGACATCCGCGTTCTCTTCGTCACCTTGGAAATAGCGATCCAACCGCAACCAATGCATCTCGCGGCTGTTAGCGACTTGCTCTTTGCCGACGATCGGCACGTTGTTTTCACTTTGACAGGCGATCACACACGCGTTGCAGCCGATGCACTTCGTCAGATCAATCGACATGCCCCACTGAGGCAGCTTTGGGTTATCTTCTTCGATCGCCATGATCGGCTCCCGCCAAAGGGATCCCGAGCCGTTCGTACCCACCTCGGGGACGTGGGGGCCTTTGGCTTCGGCAAAATCGGGAACCTGCTTTAGGAGTTCCACGGTGCCTTCACGAACCAAGGAGAAACTTCGACGCTCGGATTCGTCTCGACCCCGTTCATCGATCGCCCAGTGATCCTGAGTCGTCGCTAATTCGTATTCTTTGTAGCGAGGCCGAGCTTCGACTTGCGTGGCCAGCAACATGGCATCGCTGGTACGAAGCCCGTTCACATCGGTTCCGACCACCGGCACATCCTCTTCGGTGAAACCGCCCACCATGCCAGCGCGAGTGCGTCCATAGCCGATGGCAACGGTCACAACGCCGGGAGCGCAGCCGGGAAGCTCATACACCGGCAACTCGATCAACGCATCTTCTTGGCGCAAAGCAATCATCAAACCGTGTTGAAGGTTCAAACTTTTTGCTGTCGCGGGGCTCATCAACGCAGCATTGTCCCAAGTCAACTTCGTCAACGATTGCGGCAGTTCTTGCAACCAACCGTTATTGGCAAAACGGCCGTCGTAGATCCCATCCGCTGGTACAAACAGGACATCGAAATCATCTTTGTCGATCTGTTCTGCAGAAATCGCGACCGGTGCATCCTCGCCGAGCGAGGTGAACTCCGCGTTCGCTGTCAACTCGTCTTTTCCGCCGACCACGAACTCATCGGAGAAACCGTCGTGAAGCAATTTTCGCCATTGCCGCTGACTGAGCGACGCCCCCGAAACCGCTTCGGCCGTCCGGCGAACAATCTTTTCGCCCTCAACCTCTTTTTCGTCCAACATCGCCGCCACGATTTCGATCGAGGCTCGACCACCAAGCAGCGGCAGAATTTGAGGCTGACAAACACCGTAGGCACCATGGTCATTGACGCAGTCGCCCCACGATTCGAGTGGATGCGCCAGCGGCAGCGACCACTTGCAACAGACCGCCGTTTCGTCGTCGTACTCACCTAAATAGATTGAGTTTTCCAGCTTGGAAATGGCCACGGCCAACTTAACATCTCCGGGCGCCGCAGCCACGGGGTTACCCCCGATCACCAACAGCGAATCGACTTCACCGCTGTCGATTTTTGCAACCAAATCCGGCAGCGTGGCAAGCTCACCAAGCTCCGCGTCAACCTCGGGTGCGAAGGATTGAATTTCTCCGAACGAGCCGAGTTTCTTGTTCAAGGCGATCCCGGCCGCAATCGCGTCGGCACCAAGAGGTTCCCCCACCACCACGACCGCTTCCGATCCGGCGGCAGCAATGTCGGCAGCCAGCACGTCCAAGAATCGCTCGAGTCGGTCGCTTGGGGTTGCCAATTCGTCGAACGCCACCGCTGCGTCGGCGTCGATGTCGTCGCCCGTTGCCTCTTCGACTCGACGAGCCAATTCACTCAAGAAAGCCGGCATTTGGCTCGGTCGGAGTGCCAGTCGAGAATCGGCCATCGCGCCGGTTGACGTGTACCCCCCCTCGACCACATACAGTCGGCTCATCGTCGGGTCGTTCGGGTCACGCCGCTCTGCAAAGCTGCGAGCGTTGTTGAGCATGCCGGGATCGGTCCCCAAAATATCCGACTGAAGCGTCAGGATCACTTTCGCCTTGCTGAGGTCCAATCGCTGCTGGGCTGGCTTGCCGAACACCTTCCTGGTCGCCGTTCGCATCGCAGCGCCACGAACACCGTCGTAGCTGGCCAGCGTGATGGCTGGGCATTTTTCTTTCAAGAGCGATAACACTCGCACCAGAGACGGTGACGCGGTCGGCGGCATCAAAACCGCGAACCCCGCCCCTTGGTTCGTCTGAGCAGCCGTCTTGATCAGCGCCTGGCCATAGGGCACAAAGTCGTCCCACGTTGCCGGCTCGCGTCGCTTTTCTCCTTTACGGACCAAGAAACTCTCGTCGCCGCGAACACGGTCGGGATCGTACAACCCCAAGATGCAGGCTTGGGCGTAGGCGTCGGTACCACTTCCGGTCGGATGATCCTGATTCGGCTCGATCTTTTGTGGGCGACCGTCGACACAGTTGACAAGTAAGTTGTAAACGCGCCCGGCCAATTCGAAGTTGGTGGCTCGTTGATACGACTCGCCAGGCACGCGACCCTCTGGGCGAATCACGAACGGAGCGATCGTCTCTTCGGGATAGCGGCACCCCGTTGCTCCTGCTACCGCCAAGGACGCGCCCATCAACTGCATCCAACGACGGCGAGAAACGCCCTCGGGAAACTCGGACGCAGCGACCGGAAACTCGCGATCGATGTAGCTTTGAAAATCTTCGCGATCGTGAAGCTCCGAGAGACTGCGCCAATAGCGCGCCCGAGGGGTTTCGTTGTTCGGCGATGCAGACGAATGAGTGGAAGTCATTACAAAGATGCGTGAGAGTGATGGCGTGAATTGAACTTCATAAACCGGAATCGCGTTCTGTATCCGGCGACGGGCAAGCCGTGGGACGACACCCGGCGGCGGATTGATTCGTTAACGATGACAAACCGCACAATGAACCTGTGGATTAATGTTTTGCTCTTCGCGCGCCTTCTCAGCAAACGCTGCTTGGTCCCAATCGTCGGGCGGCTGCCAGTCAAGATTCGTGACTTGGTCTATGGGACGCAAATGGGGATTGGGATCGCGATGACACTCAATACACCAAGCCATCGACAACGTTTCCGCTTGGTAGACGACCTCCATCTGATCGATACGGCCGTGACAGCTCTTGCAACTCACACCCGAATTCACATGGGCGGCGTGGTTGAAGTAGACGAACTCTGGCAAATTGTGGATTCGCTTCCAAGCCACACTCTTGCCCGTTTCCCAGCTTTCGTGGATGGGGTCGAGCTTCTCGCTGTCGGCTCGGACAGCCGAAAGGGCCGTGATGCCTTGAGCATCCGCAGGGCTGTGGCAGTTGATGCAGGTTGCCGTCGGAGGAATGGCCGCGTGGGCCGCTTCAAATACCGTGTTGTGGCAGTATCGACAATCCATCTTCAGCTGACCGGCATGGATGGCATGGCTGAAGGGGACCGGCTGTTCGGGCTGGTAGCCGGGGTTCAAAGTCACCGGATCCGTGACAAGGCCACCCATAACGGTGGCGTACAAGCCACCACCGGCGGCAGCCGCAGCCAGACCCAGGAGGAATCGGTTGACCCAGCGAGGAAAGAGAAACCGTTGCATAATGGATGAAGGCCGCGTTGGGAGCACGTAGCGCAGGAAACGGACGAGAAAGACAACAAGTTCTAGCGGAAAAGGGCGTGACGACAGGTGTCACATTTTGTCGCAGCGACATGTCGTCACAGGTGGGCGACAGTATCATGTGCGAAGTGGCACAATTGCAAGGCCCACGCTGCCGCCCGCGACATTTTGTCGCAGGGAATTGAGGGCTGGGCCGATTGTGGCAAAGAGCTAATCGAAATACCACTTGCCATCGGTGGTGACGGGGCGAACGGGGCAACGCATCGAATCGAGCGCCGAGGCGATTTCGCTCGCGGCCCACGCCAAATCGTCAATTTCCAGCCGATATTCCGGCCATCGTGTTCCGGTAGGCCAGATTTGATGGGGCGCCGGCCAGCGGGTTGCGGGTGTCGACCACTGCATCCTCGCGATCAATCGGGGTAAATTGGCGGCAAACGTCGACCGATCCGGACAATCGATCGGCAGGGCGGGGACGGTCTGCGATATCCAAGGCAGGCTTTCGGAAAGCCCGCTGAGGTCGATCTCCGCGGCAAAGGTGCGGATGCCGTGGTCGTTTTCAAGCCGTTTGCACAAGTTTTGGCGTGTCGACTCGTCGCCACCGATCAAGGACATCGACGCGCTGCCCGCGGACAAATGGGTTGTTAGTTGTCGGATCGTCCATCCAAAACGCGGGTCTCGGTAGTGCTCCGCAACGTCACAGGCCGGTTGCAATACGAATTGACGAGCCGTGTAACGAGGATGGGGGACGATCAACGCCGTAGCGGCACCGACCAATTGGCCATGCATCACGACATCCAGATCGATCGAGCGAGCGTCCCAGCGTTTCCGGCGTTGCCGGCCCAAGTCATGCTCGATTCCCTGCAGCAGGCCCAGGATCTCGCGAGCGGAATGGGCGGTGTCAATCGCAGCGACCGCATTCAGGAAAGGTTCTTGACCCTCCGGACCACCAATCGGAGGCGTTTCAAACAGGCGGCTGGCGGTGAATGACTTGACGATTGGCGAGCGGGCCACTCGCCGCGCGGCTTCCGCAATCACTCGATCACGGTCACCTAAATTGCTGCCAAAACTGACCAAGCATTGCGCAAGCTTGTTGTTTTGCGACGGCGGTTCGTGCTCTCGCTCAACCATTAGCCGTCTTTGCGGAATCAGCTTGGTCGTTCTCGACTGCCCCCGGAGCCACCAGCATTTCCGATAAGACCTCGGTAAAACGCTCGCAAACGTCGCGGCGACACGACAAAATTGCCAATTGACCTTGCCGTCGCGAGCGAATCAGTCCGGCAGCCACCAGTTCCTTCAAATGATGTGAGATGGTCGCTTGCGTGATCGAAAACTCTTCGACGAGCGATTTGCAGGCAATTTCTTGCTCTTGGGCAATGCAAACTAAGATCGCAAATCGCTGAGGATCCGCGATTGCCTTGGCGATACGGTGCATCTGGTCGTCGCTGAGGATCGCCGGTTCGGAGTTCATGCTTTCTAGTCTATCGGCGCAGCGGGCGGGGTGCCAGAAGGAACGTAATGGAAGGGGCAGTCAGCAGTCAGCAGTCAGCGGTCAGCGGTCAGCAGTCAGCAGTCAGCAGTCAGCAGTCAGCGGTCCGCCGATAGCCGATAGCCGATAGCCGATAGCTGGCCACTGACACCAAGCTCCCCATTCCCCCGAGCCTCCCTGCCACTTACGCTCTTACGCATGGATCAAGAAGAAGAGGATACGATCGAGCAAACCGCCGATGACCTGTTTTTGACAGCCGTGCTGTTCGAATCAGCCTTGGGGTTATTGGCCCTGTTCCTGGGCTGGATCCTCGGTCCCGATGCCCGAGCAATGATTCCCGAAGCGGAATGGGGTGGCATTCGAGCGATCCTTAGCGGACTGGCCTACGGTTGTGCCGCAGCCATTCCGCTCGTCATTCTGATCGAGCTGCTTCGCAAGGTTCCCTGGGAGCCAGTTCGCCAACTCGAGCGACTGGGCGATGATGGGATGATCAAGACTTTGCTCAGCCTTGGCAGCGGTGAATTGCTGGTGATCAGTCTGTGTGCGGGGGTAGGGGAAGAACTTTTGTTTCGCGGCTGGCTGTTGCCTTGGCTGGCTGGAGGCGGCGTGCTCAACGTTGAGCCGAGCCAAGTCGAATGGGGATTTGCGTTGGTCGCATCGTCGCTCGCCTTCGGTTTGGTCCACCCGATCACTCGGCTGTACGTCGTTTTGGCAGCGCTGATGGGTTTGTATTTTGGCGTGTTGCTTTTATGGACCGAGAACTTGCTGATCCCCATCATGGCGCACGCCACCTACGACGCCTTCCAGTTGTTGATGCCAAAATTCAAGAAACCGGTCCAGGATGTCGCAGCGGAGCAGTGACGATCCTCTCGATTGATTCGCGCGGCACCCATCCGGTTGTTTGATCTTCGGTTTTGATTTCAATCCAGTTGCCACGCACGCTCAAAACGGTAACTTCGGCCGCCTCCGAAATCGGTGGACCGAAGGCAGGTGCTTGATTTCCATCGCTTGCACGACGCTGGACTCCCTCTGCGGCGACGACGATCGCTTGGTTTTCGACTCGAAATGCATGCTCATCTAAGGCCACGAGTCCGCCGAGCAAGAATGCGATGACCCAACCGGTCACGAGCCCTCCCCAGCCGGTTGGATGCTGGGCCAAGCTTTTTCGTCCGATCAAGATCCAAGAGATGACCCAGGCAGCGATAGCGAGCCAAAGGACTTGGCGGCGTGGTAGCCATGAAAAAATCGTCGCGGTGAGCCGTTGGGAGACCCGTTGTGGTTGCTGATTTCGGAGGGCCAACGCAATCTGTCGATCGTCTGGACAAAGCATTCGAGCGCGGCGGTCATTCAGGTAGGCGCGCCCCGAAAAACCGTTTTCTCGATAGGCACTGGCGAGATACTGATAAAGCCAACCGTTCGCTAGACCTGAGTCGACAACGCTCTGGAATTTTCGTGCCGCCTCTTCGAATGCTCGTTGTGCCTCGTCAGGATGGGCATCACGTTTTTCCAGCCCGATGTTGTAGGCGTCAATCGCTTCGATCAACACCGCACGTTGCTGCGGAGCCGTTAGTTCGATTGGCGTTTCTGCTCTGGCAATCTGCTGACCACTTGCGAACATCAACCCTCCCAACAAGAGCCCTTGTAGGGTTTTGGTTTGCATCGGCGACGGTCGAGTGCGTCGCAATCGTTTTCCGAAGGGGTTGGACCGTAAACAATCCGCCGCGAGGGTCCGTGAGTCTTGTTTCAGTTCATCCAGCGAAACAGAAGAGGCAATCGTTGTTCCAGAGCTCGCTTTTCGGCATGATTCAAACCAGTTTTCCAATCGCACGGCCAAATCACGTTGTCCACCACCTCGCAACGCCCCCACCAGCGACATCTCCGTTGCATCGGTGAGTTTCCATTGCTGGCCTACGAACCGTCGCAGGATCTGGCTCAATTCCGAGGCTGACTCCGCTGCATCGGACTGTTTCGCATACAGGTGCAGTGGCTTGAATGATCTTCGCACCAACCAGTGGAGGTCACGACGGCGCAGAACCAACAAGGCGCAGGCCCAGATGACGGGAGGCAACAGAATCCACCCCGATAGCGTTCGGTCGAGCAAGGGTTGCGGCGACTGGGCAACGAGTAAGTCGTCGACGGAAACCAGCTTGGGCACCGATGCGACAAGGGATCTCATGCGGTCGCGATCCTGGCCCGCTGCAGCAGCCTTGGATTTTGAAACAATGCCGTCGAGGGATAGCTTCTCCAGAGGTTCAACCTCGATCGGAATCGCGTCACTACGGACCGTCACAAATTGTTCTTGCGTGGGATCGAAATAGCTGAACTCGATCGGGGGAATTACGGTAACCGACTCATCTCGTGGACGAATCGTGGTCGTGAATCGCTTTTGGTCGCCCTCGACGATTCCCGCCAACGGTTCATTGGAAACCTTGAATCGTGTTGTCCACTGTGGTGACGACGCAAGCACGGGAGGCTGGAGGGAATCCACTGGCCCCTTCCCTCGGATCGTCATATGCAGCGTGATCGGGTCGCCGGCACGCGAGGTTTTCGGAAAGGCCTCGGTTTGAATTTCGTACTGACCGACGGCTCCGCGATAGGTATCCGGTCGACCGATGGTGGGAATCGCCTTGACGTCCACCGCCGCTGCAGCGGCGGTGGCCACGATGGGGCGAAAGGCGGTCACTTGCAGCCGAGAACCAAACGTCGAAAAACGATCCTCAAAAAGTCCGGAGCCTCCAAAGGGACCTGAACCTCCGAACGGAAAGTCATCGTCAGGGAAGCTGCTTGAAAAGGGACTGCGCGAGCGTCCCAATTGGATGGGGTAGTTTACCCGAATACGGCAATCGTCACCTTCGATCGGCCCAGGACGCTGCGGGTAAATACTCGCGTCGATTTCATACAAGTAATACGTTTGCAGGTTGCCATCGGCATCTTTACGCTGGACTTCCTCACCCGCAGGCCGTTGCTTGTTGTCGGTGATCTCTTGCATCCGATCGGCAAACAGCCCCCATGCGGTCTGCTCGGAAACAAGCCCCCACATATCTCCTTCCGACAGAGTCAATTGTCGCTTTGCGTCGACGAAGGGCCTGATCCAGATTTTCAGTTTCAACGCGATTGGCTGACCGACATAGACGCTCGGTCGATCCCCCTCGATCTCAACATACATCAAGTCGCCGGTTTCGCTCGTTTGGGCGTTGATTTGAATCGCTTCGAGTAACGATTTTTGGCCGTCATGGGCTACCGTCATCGGAGGAATCAAAAACGCCCCAGCTCGTAACGGCGTGATTTGATACGAGTAGGTGATGGACGAGTTCTGCGAGACTCGCCCGTTGAAGATTCTTCGCTGGACCGATTTCGCCGGCACACCCGTCGATTCAATCCTCAACCCATCCACCTTCGGCAACTCGGGCTGCTCGTGCGACGTCACGTCTGCGAACTGGATTTGCAGCGTGACCGGCAACCCGACATACGTTTCTTCCGACGAAACTTGAATCCACACCTCACCCGCAGACGCGGACGACACGGCGGTGCCTAGCACCACGAGAAGGAAAACAAGTCGAGGATCACCTACTGTCGTCATGGTCTACCAGTCCTTGTCTACTGGAATGTATCGACGTCGCTGCGACTGCTGTAACCGCATCCGCCGGAGCATGTCGCGGTCACGAATCGCTTGGAGCATCTTGTTCGCCTCCTCTTCGGTCATCACACCTGCGGCAACAGACGTGCTGGCGTCGTCGTTCTCATCCGCTTGTGCGTCGGACTCACCCTGTGGGTTCACCGCCGACAGTTCACCCTCGGAGTCGGTGGACGAATCGGTGCGCGGAGGTTCTTCGGTGGTGCCCTCGGGGGCGTTTGCCTCAGGGGCGTTTGCCTCGGACGGAGCGGATGCCTCGGACGGAGCGGAAGCCTCGGACGGAGTGGACGGATCGGAAGCCTCGGACGGAGCGGACGGATCGGAAGCCTCGGACGGCTCGGACTGCCCTGCCGAGGACTCTTGTTGCCCGGCTGAGGCTGTGTTGGAATCGTCTTGCGACGATGGCTCGCTTTGGTGGTCTCCCGACTCACCCGAGTCTCGGTTTGCTGCTTCGGGCGGCTGTTGTTTCTGCTCTTGGTCTTGCGGCTGCTGTTCTTCCTGGTCCTGCGGTTTTTGCTGTTGCTTTTCCTGCTCCTGCGGCTGTTGCTGTTGCTTTTCCTGCTCTTGCGGCTGTTGCTGACCCTGTTGTTGTTGAAGCTGATGTTTCAATTGAAGGGCCAATTCGATGTTGGCCCGTGCATCGACATCGGTTCGTGAGATCCTTAACGAATCTCGGTAAAGGGAAATCGCTCGGTCGAGCTCGCGGATTGCTTCGGTCGGCTGTTGTTGCATGGTCGCCAACGCCTTGGCGTACCGTGTGTTCCCCAGGTTAAAGCGTGCCCGAGCGGCGACCCTGTCCGAATCGGCTGTGGTCAATTCGACGAACCGCTTGATCGCCGCATCCGTTTCGCCGGCACGAAACATGCGAACCGCTTGGTTAAACTGTTCGACTTCCGCATTGCCCTGGATGGGCACCCGCGTTCGCGTCGGCACCGGCGGACCCGCGGACCGTCCGTCCGAGGAGGTCCAAACGCTGATCAGCCAAAACGTGAGGAAAGCGACGAGGTAGTAACGCATCATGGAGGTGATTTTTGCGAATAGTTTGACGGGTTGCGACCCCAATGCACAAGGAGCCTCGAGCGGCTTTACGAGCCATTTGCCGCCTCGGTTCATCTGCCCCCAATCTGCATCCTTGCGGCCTTTGGCAGGGAGCATCGACGAAAAACATCTTTACTTTGACAGGTGGCTTTTTCTATACCACCAGCATGTCGCGTGCGTGCGACGGGGGCTTGCTCGTTTTTTTTTGGTACTTGGTAAAGGACTCCATTTGTGGCTGAAGATACTCAATCTGTGATCGATTCACTCACCAACATCGCCAGCGGCACAGGGACCGCCGACGGCCATCGTCCCTCGTTCGGCGAAGCAACACAGCAAGTGATTGGTGAATTCGCCAATGGCGATATGTCGGGCGTCGTTGATTACGCGACGATGCAGTTGGTTCCTCAGTTATTGCTAGCGGCCTTAGGCCTGGGGATTATCTTTCTCGGTTATCTCGTGGCCACTTACTTGGCACGCGTGATCAGCAGGCCGGTTTGCCGCCGCGTGGACGAAACGCTGGGGAGATTTGTTGGCAAAGTCGTCTTCTACAGCATCATGTTTGGTGTGGTCGGTTCCGTGCTATCAAAAATGGGCTTGCCATTGGGGGGGTTGGCGGCAATGCTCGCCGCAGCAGGCTTCGCAATCGGTTTGGCATTCCAAGGAACGCTGAGCAACTTCGCCTCAGGTGTGTTGATGTTGGTTTTTCGTCCGTTCAAGGTGGGCGATGTGGTCAACGCCGCCGGCGTGATGGGAAAAGTCAACGAGATCGATCTTTTCACAACGACGTTGGATACGCCTGACAATCGCCGCATTATTGTCCCCAACAGTTCCATTTCGGGCGGCACGATCGAAAACATCAGCCACCACCCGCATCGCCGAGTGGAAGTCCCGGTGGGCGTTGCCTATGCGGCGGACACTGAAGCAACGCGCACGGCTTTGAACGCGGCAGTCGCAAAGTTCGAAGCGGAAATCGTTCATGGTGAAGGTCGGGGATCAGCCGTGGTGCTGAGTAGTCTTGGTCCCAGCAGCGTCGATTGGCTCGTCCGCATGTGGGTACCAACCAAAGAGTTCTTCCGACTCAAAGAGGCACTCACGGGCGAAGTCAAGCACCAGCTTGATGTTGCGACGATTTCAATTCCCTTCCCGCAAATGGATGTTCACGTCCATCGCGCCGATTCCGAGGATGAGTCGCTGTTCCAACGACCGCGGGTACGGCCTGCGCGGCGCGGCTCGGAAAACCAGGTCATGCCGCAAGCTTCTTGATAGTGCCCCTCGAGACTTCTTCCGAGCGGCGACTCGAGACTTCTTGAGAGCGTGTAGAAGAGAGTAGGTGAAGCCCACGAAAGGACTTACGACCAATCGGCAAGATTTTTGCATCCTCGAGCCACCTCGCGTCTTGCCCAGCGATTATGATGACGGCTACTTATCTTGTTGCTGTCATCATTATTTGCTTTTCCCACTCCCTTTTTCTTGAGTGGCGAGAGCGGCATCGGACGAAGGAGCTAGTCGCAGCATGTGGCATACCAGCCGAGGGGATCGAACCTTGAGAGCCAGCGAAGCGTCGTTGGTGAGTTTGGCGATTGACACCATGATTGATGCCTTGTTGGTTCACCTTGATGACGAGGATGACGTGGCAATCGCTCCCGAGTGCCAATCGGGAATTGCGGTATACGATTCGCTGACGGTCTCTCAACGCGTCGGGCTGCTGCACGACGTCGCGCGCTATTTGTTAACGGACACGAAAACCACGTTTCCGCTATCGGCGACGACCGAGGCCGCGGTTGCGGCGATCTTCATTGAGGTGCGTGACCAAGTTGCCATCGAAATTGATCTCTACCCTGAGAACGCCAAGAATGGGTTGCCCTCTGAAGCACTGACTTGGCGTTTGCATGTCCTCGAAGCGCACCATGCATTGTCGCGAGAACCTGCGATCGACGACCGAGAAGCGATCTTCGACGACGAATCTGTCGTACTTCCCCAGGTGGACTCCGCCGACTTGGAACTGTGGGAGGGATTAATCGAAAAGCTAACGGATGCGGTCTTGTGGGACCGCGACTTTGAGTTAGCCGACAGTTTTCTTGATGTCGATCCGGGAGTTTCCCACCAACGGCGTCGGCTGCTAGGGATCGACAATGACTACTTCACTTATGTTGCTCCGGATCCTCGGCCCGAGCAGGTGATGCGATTGGTTTGGAACACTCGTGATATCATTCGTGCAAAACCTCACTAATTCCTCTTGCCCCGCTCGGCCCTAAATCGGCACACTTCCATGGCTGTTCGCAGACCCGGTCCTGTCTGCGCCGTTTTTCTAAGCCTATCTTCCCGCCGCGACGGCTCGTGAACGCTGAGCCACGGCATGGAACCACGAAAGGTTGCACTGGCGATGACACCTTTGATTTCGATCCTGCGCGCTGCGCATTGTCGCAGCACACACCATTTCTTTGCCGTGGATGCACTACCGCTGGTCCAAACCGACGGTGGTGCTCGTTTGGCTCGATTGTTGTTGAGTCACCATGATCGTTACTTGACGGGAGCCAAGGATCCTGATACGCGGTTTCGTGATTTTCAAAACCACGTGGTTCACGTTAACGACGGCTATTGGGGTGGTGCGCCGCGAGTGGCCCATCAGTGGTACGACCGTTTGATGAAGTACTTACGAACGGATCGATGGAGCGACGCGGCTCATGCCGCTGGCGTGCTGAGCCATTACTTCACCGACCCCATGCAACCCCTTCACACGGCTCAATGCGACCTTGAAAAGGTGCTGCATCGACCGATGGAATGGAGTGTCACCAAGTCCTATCACGCAATCTATCAGAACTGGGTCGACGACGATCTTCGCGTCGTGTTTCAACTGTCCGATCGATCGGGTTGGCTTGGTGAAGCCATTCTGCATGGTGCAAGATTTGCCAACCGGAAGTACGAGATGCTGATTGATCGCTATCGTTTGGAAGCGGGCGTTAAGGATCCACAATCCGGGTACGATGCCGAATCACGGGTTGCTTTGTCAGAACTATTCGGCTTGGCCATCACCGGCTGGGCTCGTGTGCTTGAACGCGCCGCGCTCGACGCGGAATCCCTACGAGCAAAACCGATACCACGTTTTTCGCTGACCCTGCCGACCTTGATGTCGTCGATCAAGGTGCCAACGCGTCTTTGGCTGCGTCGTGTCGAATCAAAGAAGCAGCAGAAGAAGGTAGAAGACCTGTTGGAGGAATATCAGCGAACAGGGGACCTTCGCGAGCATCTGCCAAGCGAAGTCGACGTGGTCCATCGGGTTGCCAAAATTCATCAAGCCGAAGAAGCATGGAAAGCGCAGCGACTACAAACGGTTGAGCCGACAACGGGCCGTGTCGGCGCGGCTGCGTCCGACGGCGCCAATCCATTCGCTGCGGCTGTTTCCGCCGCGAACGTCGATGCAGGAGATGCCCGTTTTGATGAGCCCCGTTTTGATGAGCAAGGTGTCTCGGTGTCGATCCCGTTACGCGCTACCTCGATGCAGCAGGCAACGCTCTCGCGAGATGCCCAATTGGTCGACGCGCCGTCGATTGGCCCCAAGACGGCGGCCCGTTTCGCAGCGATCGGCATCGATCGCGTCGGACCGTTTTTGGATGCTGCGGCCCCGGACTTAGCCAAGGCATTGGCGACCTATTGGATCACCGACGAAACCATTGCGCTGTGGCAGATACAAACGACGTTGACGTGCCAGGTGCCCGGGTTGCGCGCACGTGATGCTCAGATGCTTGCCGGAGCGGGATGCGCGAATGCAATCGCCTTGGCGGCGAGTGATATCAGTCTTTTGCACCAAGAGATTCTGCGTTATTCGACGACATCGGCGGGACGCCGTTATCTTCGCGGTGCCAAGCCGCCAAGCCGCGCGGAAATCGCCAATTGGGTCCGAAGTGTCGTCGGTCCGGCTTCCGTCATCCCGCTGACATCCAACGACGGCTCCCCATCGGAACTGCGTCGTTCCGCTTAGTCCGGCGCGCCCAAACCTTCGGGCAATCGGCCCTCGGCAACTTCGTCATCCCACTGGTCCATCAAGGGCCAGCTTTCCGCAAGTGTGCCAAAATCTGCCATTTTCAAGTAGCCTCGCACTCGATCGATCGTGCGATTCATGAAGTCTTTGTTGTTGGCAAACATCGGTCCGTGGCTGGGGGCGAGCCACTTGACGTCGCTGTCGCGAATCCGTTCTAGCGATTTGACAAAGGCCTTGATATCGCTGCCGTGATGCGCGTCAATCGCTCCGATGCAGCCGTCGCGATAGATGTTGTCACCGCTCAACAGCATGTCGCCGATGCGAAATGCCAATTGGCTGTCGGTGTGCCCCGGCGTATGCCAAACTTCTACTTCCAGATTGCCAACACGCAGGACATCCCCATCATTGATTTCGTTTTCAATCTGTACCGGCGGCATCGTCATTTTCAAGTTTTGGGCTGCGATTTCCGCAAGCGTCACCAACGTATCGCCCTCTCGTAGCGGGCGGACCGCATTGGGATGACCCGTCGCGGTGGTCTTCAGAATCTGTTTTGCTTTGGCTAGACCTTGTATGTGATCGACATCCGCGTGTGTTGCGACCAAGGTCTTGCATCGCGAGAGCGGGAAATCGATCTGGCGGATAATTTCGATAAAGTCTTCGACGGTTTCTTCGTAACCAATATCGATCAAGATCCACTCGTCGAGGTTGTAGACGAGGTAAACGTTGCACCCAAAAACCTCACCCGCTTGGAAGTTGAGTTCGATAATGCCAGGGTAAATGGGTTTGCGTTTGAGCATGGAGAAAGCAGCGGATTTGGGAAGATTGAAGGAAGCGAGATTCTAGAGACTCCGCGTGGCCTGAGAACACCCCTTGGTGTCACGACCATCGGCGAGGATTTGTGCGAGTCCATCACGGTAGGTGGGGTAGAGCAGGTTTGGCAGCAGATCGTGTTTCAGCCGGCGATTCCAGATGCGTTTGTTGCTTTCCGATCGCATTTGTTTGCTTGACCCAGGCAGGGGGGAGCGGAAGGTCGGCGGTGGCGCAGCGCAGCGGCGAGCCATTTCACGGTAGAAGTCGCCACGTTGCATCGGTTGATCATCCGCCACGGCATAGACCCGGCGTGAACGATGCTGCCAAGTTGCCAACACCGCGCGGGCGGCGTCGTGGACGTGAATCAAGTTCAGGAATCCGGTTTCTTGCGATGCCAGGCTACGGCCAGCGACGACATCGGCGATGCGTGGGACCCGGCCGGGACCGTAGATCCCCGCGAGCCGCAGAACGGTCCAGGGAGCCGTGGGTCGATACCGATGGAGCAGGGATTCGGCTTGCAAATGGACCCGGCCTCCCTCGCGGCGAGGAAATGTCGGCGAAGACTCATCGACCCAGCGTCCATCGGTCTGGTGGTAAACCCCCGTCGTGCTGATGTAGCAGACCTTGACGTGGTTGGGCAACAAACGAAGTAGATTTCTCATGCCACCAACTTGAGACTCATATCGAGACACCTGGCTCGAAAGGTCGTAACTGACAGCGACGAGCACTTGGTCGATGTTTGGCATCATGGAAGCCAAATTGGCGGCTGTTTGGCCCGCCTCAGCCGTCGTTTGACAAAGTGTCCTACGGTCATTCCAGTCGACGATCAGGGGAACAAACCCCATCTGCTGCAATCGATCGGCTCGCGACCGACGGCGGGTGGTGGCGTAAACCACGTCCCCACGCTCGACACAGAGGCTTCCAACGGTCGCTCCCAAGTAACCACATCCGACGATCAAGGTCTGGCAAGCTGCAGCAGTCATGGGTGAAATCGTTTGTACGGATTGTGTGAATTGTGAGGCCCGATTTTCCTCTTCTTGATTCCGTAGCTACAATGGGGCCAGATTAGGAATTGCGAAAAGGAATGAACTTGTCTTTGCTGTGGGGTCAAATGAAAGTCGATCTGGAAACCGAACCGTGCGAATCAGCCGCTTGCCAGTGCCATTGGCGCAGCAATGCGTCACAGGCTGGTCGAATCGCGGTTGTAGCGGGAATGGTCCTTTGCCTCCATGTGGGGTTTGCAGCAGTTGGGTCGACTCAAGATTTCGCCCGCTCGACTTCGTCTCTTAGCCCAACGACATCACCCGGCACGCGTGTCTCGGTACCTCCGCAACTTGAGAACCTGCTGCGTCACGGGGGAGTGCCGAGTTCGCTCGCTCAAATGCAGATTTTGGAGAAGCAGCAGCAGAAGATTGCCGCTTTGGCAAAGGACTGTACGGTCAGCGTTCAAATCGGTTCGGCACAGGGTTGCGGAGTGATCGTGACCGAGTCGGGCTACATTTTGACGGCTGCTCATGTTGCAACGCGTCCCAATTTGTCGGCCTCCATCAAGCTGTCGAACGGACGTACGGTGACGGCAACCACCTTGGGGCTGAACCGCTCGGTCGATGCAGGGCTGATCAAAATCAATGGCGGCCAAAATGGTGGCGCGCCTTGGCCCCACGCATCTCTGGGGACAAGTGAGAAAGTCGTGCCAGGTATGTGGTGCATCGCCACGGGGCATCCGGGAGGTTATGAGCGAGAACGGGGCCCCGTGACTCGTGTGGGACGCCTGCTGGCGGTATCTTCGGACAAAATCGTGACCGATTGTGCCTTGATCGGTGGCGATAGCGGCGGCCCCCTTTTCGATCTTGAAGGTCGTTTGATCGCGGTGCATAGTCGGATTGGCAACGATGTCGCCGATAACTTGCACGTGCCGGTCGATCATTACGATGCGTCGTGGAAGCGGCTTGTCGCGGGAGAACAATGGGGTTTCCTGGAAGGTTTCCAGCCGGTGCTAGGGGTTTCGGGAAACGAATCGACGGGGGTAGCTCGGATCCTGAAGGTCAGCAAAGGTTCGCCAGCCGAGAAAGCGGGCTTTCGGGTCAACGATGTCGTCGAGCGCTTTGGTGACGTGCCCATTTCAAGTTTCTCGCAGCTTAAGAAAGCGGTATCGAATACGATGCCAGGTGAGCGAGTGGAGGTTTGGGTGAGTCGAAACAGTGATCGTCCGCGTCGCATCGTGGTCGAAATTGGACGGGTTGAATAGAAAGGTACGGAGAACGATTTTGACAACGCTATTGGCGGATTCGCCATCTTCATTTCGTCGAACAAGCGGCATGCGGTTGCCGCTCGTTTTATTGACGCTGTTCGCAATCCTCGCGTCAGGCCAAATGGTCGGGCCGACCGCTGAGGCACAAGAAAAGCTCTCCCCGCAATGGCTTCGTGAAGGCTTCACGATGCGTGTCTCGCATCGTCGCGACAATGGCGAGATGATGCAGATGGTTCGGCCGATTCTTGGCGCCGTCAACGAATCGGTGGTTCAGGTCCTCAGTGGTGGCCAGCCAGTGGCGCTGGGGACCGTCGTCGGCGCCGATGGGTACGTTTTGACCAAACGCAGCGAATTGAGTGCGGATCCGATTCGCGTTCGCTTGTTCGATAATCGAGTGGTCCCGGCTCGCGTCGCTGCGGTTCGACGCGCGAACGATTTGGCTTTACTCAAGATTGAAGCAAACATCTTGCTGAAACCGGCTCGGTTTGACGCTGAGGTGCCCGGGGTGGGAGGCTTTGCCATCAGTGCGGGACGTACCGGACGTCCGATTGGAATCGGCAGTATCGGTGTGCTGCCGAGACGAGTCGATCATCAGGGCGGGCTTGGTGTCGTGCTGCGACAAGGCCGTGATGGCCGGGCACGCGTCGATCGGGTTTGGCAAGACAGCGGAGCCGCCGAGGCGGGGATCGAACCGGAAGATCGAATCATCGCCATCAATGGGCACGAAGTGTTCTCAAGCAACAGTGTGATTGAAACGCTCAGTGGTATTTTCCCAGGGGAAAGCGTCCAGCTGACGATCCTACGCAGCGGTAGCACGTTGGACGTGCATGCAGGGATTCGCGATCTGGGAATCTTGCAGGAAACCGAGAACGATTCGCGAGTCAACGGTCCGCGAAGCGTACGACTCAGTGGGTTTGAGCGTGTGTTCCAGCACGACACGGTCCTTGCGCCGGATCAGTGTGGCGGGCCGGTGTTGGATTCATCGGGGCGCGTGATCGGACTCAATATCGCTCGCGCCGGACGCGTGGTGAGCTATGCCGTTCCCTCGTCATTGGTGCGGCCCGAAACGAACAGCATGCTCGCTGAAGCTCGCGCCGCCGCGAATTGAGAGCGGCGACCTTCACGCCGAGAGAAAACGAAGCCAGCCATCGACAGCATGGGCCGCCGATGGCTGGATCGCGAAGACTTTGGCTGCTCGATTGGGTCTAGTACCGAAAGATCATATCAATCATCACGCGGTCTTTGATCACATCCTTGAAGTCGGTCAACGGGAACTCGTAGGCAAGCCCTGCTTCGAAGTTGCGTCGAGGCTTGTATTTTGCACCCACGTTTTGCGTCACCAAATCGTTGCCCGCGACATTCGTCGCACTCAAGTTAAGGAGATCTTGTCCTGAAACGCCCAACTCAGCGCCGACGCTGGCGTCCTGGGTCCAGTGCCACCAAGAGTTTTCGGTGAACAGGTAGAGGCTGTCGGTCAACTTGACATCAAGATGGTTGTTCCAGTGAACGGTCGTGCTCTGAACCGATTGGTCAACGGGAAGTTGCCAACCGAAGGAGCTCAACACGTGAGCATTGCCGTCGAGCAAACGCTGCCCGCCCGTTGCGAAGAAATGGAATTCTCCGTCACCGACCGCCTGACCTGTTCGTTCGGTTCCAAGCGGGATTTCGTAAGTGAAACCACCCGAAAGCAGCGATCCGGTTTTTGTATTGCGAATCAGGTTGTATTTGAGCCCCGCGGTCACATCGGCCCACCCCGAGGCGAGTATGCCACCAAGGGTTCCGTCGACGTTGTCAATCACGTAGCCGTCTTTGACCGCAATCAAGCTCAACCGGTCCGTCAAAGCAATTCGGAACTGAAGTGCGAACAATTGAAGGCTACCGCCCGCGGAGATGCCACTAGGCTGAAGCGTGCTGGGAAATTGATGGGATACAAAAATCGGCCGGAGCTCCGTGACATTTCGAGGATCCTCGAAATGGACAAAGTCGATCATGGGGCTGATGAAATCATCGAAGCAACGATCGCTCGGCTTGATCCATTTCAGCGGCGAGAGTTCGCCCAAACAACTCCCCATGCCGCATCCAAGGGCGCAGGAGTCGCAACCGCTGTCGCAGCCGCCATCGCAACCAGAGAGATCACACGCCGTTGTACACCCCGAATCACATCCCTGATTACAGCCAAACAAATCGAGTGCATGTGCACTCGGAGCAATCATCGAGGCCATCAGCAGCCCCCCGAATGCAACAGTCAATCGTTTCATGATTTTTCCTTCCTGGACTCATTTCGTTGCCACGGTTGCAGATGACCAAAACACATTTCTTTGACCAGCCACGCCGCCTTTCACCGGAGGTTATCGACCACCCACCGCAGAATCGTTCGCAACTTGTAGCCGCGGCGCAATCAAGCCTCAAAACCCCTAAACTTCCACAGTTTTCACTGTGTTGACACCCGAGGAGACTGTGTTGACAACCGAGGAGGTCGGTTAGAATTGGCTGTCTGTAGCGAGTGTGACACAATCGTGGGCTGAGTGAGCAAATCCGCACAGAAAGTCAACTTCCAGCTGAAGCTGTCGTTCAGAATTGCGGACGAAACCAAGCTGAAAGCACAGAGCCCACTTTGCGTAAAACCGATTTTTATCGTAAATTCTCGTGAAATCGTGCTCACTTTGTCGCATGCGACAAAGTGCCGCATTGGCTAATGTGGCATAATCGCGCACTTTTAGCGGACGCTCATCTCGCATGCCGTATCCTGGTGTGCATTCGTTCCGTCGGTTCACACCCCTCGATTGTGATCAAAAGGAAGAAAAGTTGTCGATCGAAAACCCCTCGGACTTGTCAGCATCGAACGATCCTGCCGGCTCGCTCCATAGTCGCACCCAAGAGCAGCTCGAAACGTATTCCTACGACGATGACATCGTCCGCAAGTTTGCTACAGCGACCTTGGTGTGGGCGATCGTGGGCACGCTTGCCGGGTTGATTGTGGCTGTCCTGTTGGTCCTACCGAAAGCCTTTGGAGGACTCGAATGGCTAAGTTTTGGTCGGCTCCGCCCGCTGCACACGAACGCCGCCATTTTTGCCTTTGCTGGCAACGCGATCTTTGCGGCGGTTTACTACAGCACGCAGCGGCTTTGTAAGTGCCGGATGTGGAGTGACACCCTCGGCCGACTGCATTTCTGGGGCTGGCAGGGAATCATTGTCACGGCGGCGATCACGTTGCCGCTTGGAATCACCCAAAGTAAAGAGTACGCCGAGCTCGAGTGGCCGGTCGATTTGGCGATCGCGGTCGTTTGGCTCGTTTTCTTCGGCGGCAACTTTTTGATGACGTTGATCCATCGTCGCGAACGGCACATGTACGTGGCGCTTTGGTTTTACATCGCCACGATTGTGACCGTCACGGTGCTGCATGTTTTCAATAACTTGGTCTTGCCGATTCACTTGGGCAAGAGTTATCCGGTCTACGCTGGGGTTCAAGACGCATTCATGCAGTGGTGGTACGGGCACAACGCGGTAGCGTTTTTCTTGACGACACCCTTTTTAGGGCTAATGTATTACTTCCTGCCGAAAGCGGCCAATCGGCCGGTGTTCAGCTACAAGCTTTCCATTTTGCACTTCTGGTCGTTGGTCTTCATTTACATTTGGGCTGGTCCTCACCATTTGCATTACACGGCGCTGCCCGAATGGGCATCGACGCTGGGAATGCTCTTTAGCGTGATGCTTTGGATGCCATCGTGGGGCGGGATGATCAATGGACTGCTGACCCTCCGCGGCGCTTGGCAGAAGGTCGCAACCGATCCGGTGCTGAAGTTCTTTGTCGTCGGCGTCACCTTCTATGGCATGTCGACCTTCGAAGGACCGCTGTTGAGCGTCAAGAGCGTCAACGGGTTAAGTCACTACACCGATTGGACCATCGCTCACGTTCACTCAGGCGCCCTCGGTTGGAACGGGATGATGTCCTTTGGCATGCTGTATTGGTTGCTGCCACGATTGTTTCAAACCAAGTTGTGGAGCACGAAGGCGGCATCCGCCCACTTCTGGATCGCAACGATCGGGATTTTGCTGTATATCGTTCCCATTTACGCCGCAGGCTTGATGCAAGGTTTGATGTGGCGAGCGATGGACGAAACGGGCAACCTGGTTTATCCGGACTTCATTGAAACGATTCAATCCATCGTGCCGCTTTGGTGGCTGCGTGTATTGGGCGGAGCGTTGTTTGTTGGGGGCACCTTGTTGATGGCGGTCAATTGGTTCATGACTTGGGCGACACGTCCGGCCGTTTACGATGTGCCGGTGTACCAATCCCCTCGTCTTTCCGCTCATTATGATGAGGAGCATGTCGATTCGACCAGCAAGCTCGACGATGCGCCGGTTTTGGATGCGGCCAAGAGCTTGGATGTTTGGTCACGGATGGGGTGGCATCGACGTTGGGAGCGTCTGCCCGTTCGATTTACGATCCTTACCACGTTGGCCGTCATCATCGCTAGCTTGTTCGAAATCATTCCCACGTTCCTGATTCGCAGCAACGTTCCGACGATTGCGACCGTCAAACCCTATACTCCGTTGGAGTTGGCTGGACGTGATATTTTTGTTGCCGAAGGTTGTTACAACTGCCATTCACAGATGATTCGGCCGTTCGTTGCAGAAACAAAACGCTATGGAGAATACAGCAAGCCGGGTGAGTCGATTTATGACCGTCCATTCCAATGGGGCAGTCGCCGGATCGGTCCCGACTTGGCTCGTGAAGGGGGCAAGCAAAGCAGTTTGTGGCATTGGTTGCACTTCGAAAACCCAGAGCAGGTTTCGCCCGGCAGCGTGATGCCCAGTTACATCCATTTGCTCGAGACGGAGATCAACTTTAGCGGTGTTACCGACCGAGTCTGGGCCGCACAGACGCTCGGTGCTCCTTACGACTTCGAGCTCGAAGAAGCGCCCGACCTCGCTCGTCGACAGGCAGAAGAGATTGCGGCGGACATTGTTTCGCAAGGCGGTCCTGTTTCCCGCGGCGAGGTGATGACGTTGAATTCCAAGGCGGTTGCCTTGATCGCATTCTTGCAACGCGTAGGGACCGACATCTTCGCAGCTCCAGAACCCGCCGTAACGCCCGCGGCCGAGGAAGCCGCACCTGGAAGTGAAGAACCGATTGAGGCAGAACCCGAAGCCGAGGTCGCTTTCGGATCGGACGCCGAAATCGCCGAGACTTCACAGCAATAGCCGACCGAGGCCGAAATCGTCCTGTTTTCGGCTCCGCAACGACCGAGCGGGGTGACAACCCTGCGGTTTTCCCAACGTTTCAAAGTGACCACCGATGCTAACTGATGTAATCCGAGGAATCGACTACAGCGATTGTGCCGAATGGGCGTTGCTGTTGTTTTGCTTTGCCTTCGGCTTGATGCTGCTTGCGACCTTGCGATTGTCACGCAACGCGACAGACCGATTTGCCGCCATTCCGCTTTCCGATAACGTGGAGACTCCCCGCGATGAATAAACCTGCTAACGAAGCGTTGAATGAACCCGCTTTGTCAACGGCGCAAGATGAGGTGGTTGGGCATATTCCCGACGATCCGTTGACGGGCCATGCTTACGACGGAATTCAAGAGTTTGACAATCCGTTGCCGGGCTGGTGGAAGTGGTTGTTCATTGGGTCGATCGCGTTTGCATTTCCGTATTGGGCGTACTATCACGGTGGTGCCGAAGGGCGGACTGTGGAAGCGAGATATGACAAGGCGTTGGCTGCAAACATCCGCTTGCAATTTGAAGAGATTGGAGAGTTGAAACAGGATCGCGAAACGGTGGTCAAGTTTCTGTACGAACCCTCTTGGTTGCGGGTCGGTCAAACCGTTTTCAAAACCAATTGCGTCTCTTGCCATGGCGCCGATGGCGGAGGGCTTGTGGGACCCAACTTGACCGATGAGGAATACAAGAATGTCAAAGACATCGGCGATATTCTGACAGTCCTGCAAAATGGAGCTGGCGGTGGTGCGATGCCTGCGTGGAAGAACCGGTTGTCGACGAACGAGATTGTGTTGGCGGCAAGCTACGTGGCCAGTCTGCGTGGAACCGAGCCTGCAAGTGCCAAGCAGCCCGAAGGCCGAAAAATCGATCCTTGGCCGGCTGCTCCCCCCACAGAGCAGGCGGATGCTGACGAAACCGGAACGGGATCCGACGATTCGGGTGACGGTTCGACCTAGTCGCCGGTTATTACTTTAGGAGGAGACGCTCGGGCTGCGCAGCGTTGTCGTTCCCTTTCGCGGGGGGAACGCTCACCGCGAAGGCAGCCGACTTGGTTGAACTGCAGCGATACCGTTGAGCGTCGACTTGCCACATTGATTTACCATCCACGCTCCTGATTAGGACGCGACACCGACATGAGTAGTTCGACGCCCCCTAGCGACTTGCCGATTGCAGGTGAGAAATCGGGCGATTCCCTGCAACATTCCGCAATGCTTGAAGCACCCGATCATGTGCTCAGCACCCTTGAAAAAGATGGTTCACGTCGATGGCTACGGCCTCGGTTGTCGCGGGGGTTCTGGTGGAAGCGACGGCGTGCCTTTGCCTATGCCTTGATGGCATTCTTTATCATTTTGCCGCATGTTCGATTTGGCGGCATGCCGCCGGTGTTGCTGGACATTCCGGCACGAAGGTTCGTGTTTCTTGGTCATACCTTCTTGCCCACCGATACGTTGTTACTTGCCTTGGTCATGCTTGGTGGATTCCTGACGATCGTCTTGGCCACCGCGCTGACCGGCCGTGTTTGGTGCGGTTGGGCATGTCCGCAAACGGTTTACATGGAATATGTGTTCCGCCCGATTGATCGTTTGTTCGAAGGGACCAAGGGCAAAGGGGGGAAACCTAAACACAAGATCGAAGGCTGGCGGCGACTTGCCCGCTGGGCTGTTTACTTGTTGTTATGCTTTTTACTTGCAAACACGTTCATTGCGTACTTTGTCGGTACCGATCGTTTGGGCGATTGGATGCGAAGTTCTCCGCTGGAACACCCCATCGCATTCGTGGTGATGGGGGGAGTGACCGCGCTGATGATGTTTGACTTTCTGTACTTTCGTGAGCAGACCTGTTTGATCGCTTGTCCTTATGGTCGCTTTCAGTCGGTCATGTTGGACCGGCAAAGTTTGATTGTCGCTTACGATCCCAATCGAGGTGAACCTCGAAAGAAGGGCCGTCGGAAACCCGATGACGGCGCGGGCGATTGCGTGGCTTGCAACCAATGTGTCGTGGTTTGCCCAACGGGCATCGACATTCGCGATGGGTTGCAACTGGAATGCATCAACTGCACTCAGTGCATCGACGCCTGCGATTCGGTGATGACCAAGGTGGGGAAGCCGACCGGGTTGATCCGCTACAGTTCTCAAGATGCCCTGACCGGGAATCCCCCCAAACTTTTCCGACTACGCACGGTGGCCTACCCCGCATTGTTGTTGGCGGTTGGAATCGCTTTTATCGGAGTCTTGTCAACCAAGTACGCCTTTGATGCACGCGTGATTCGTGGCAAGGGGAGTCCGTTCACCCGCCAAGACCAAGGCACGATCAGCAACCAATTTCGCTTGCGTTTGGTCAACCGGACGAATGAGACCCGGCAATACACAATTGAAATGGTCGAGCCTGAATCGGCAACGATTCATGAAATCGAAGTCGAGAAACCCACGCTTCAAAGCAACGGAACCACCTTGGTGCCGATCATGGTCGAAATTCCAACCAAAGCGTTTGGCCCATCTGGCAACGCCGATGGTAAGATGCGAGTGACCGATGATGTTGGGAATGAACGATTTTTGAAAATGCAACTGTTAGGACCGCGACGATGAACAGTGAATCAAATCGGATCGCAAACCATCGGGCGGCTATTCGCTGGGGTGGTTTCGTCGTCGCATTGTTGACGGCGCAGGTCGCTGTGGGCGTGGTTGCGGTGGTGCTTGCGACCAATGATCCCTCCGCCGCCGTTTTACCGGATTACTATGAAAAGGCGCTGCATTGGGACGATCAAGTCCAAGCCGAGGCCGCATCGCGTGAACTCGGCTGGAAGTTGACACTACTTCCCATGAAAGAAGGCTCCAAGGTCGGTTTGCAGGGGCAATTGCTCGACGTCGACGGGGCCCCCATTTCGATTGCATCGGGAACCCTTGAACTGTACCACCATTCGCATGCGTCCGAGATTGATCGGATCCAACTGCCGGTCAGCTCGGAAGGGACGTTTGGAATCACCGGCTGTGTACCGATCGATGGACTTTGGCAAGCCAATATCGACTTGGTCGATTCCGACGGCAACCGTTTTGTGCAGTCCCAGGTTGTGATGGTCCACAACCCCAAACATTCGAACTCCGAAGGTAGCTAGTTGTGTTGACGCTTGGCATGGCGGTATTCGTTGCCAGTCTTATCGGAAGCTTGCACTGCATCGGCATGTGCGGACCGTTGGCGTTATGGGTGACCGGAGGTGGATCGAGTCGGGCAACGATGGTCTCCTATCATCTTGGGCGTCTTTCGACTTACATGATTGCGGCGTTTGCAGCCGGGATTCTTGGCGCCGCGGTATCATTTGGAGGCGAGATGGTGGGCTTTCAGTCCGCCGCTGCCAAGATCGCGGGCTCGCTGCTGATTCTTGTCGGGCTGTACCGACTTGCCCAACTGCATCCACGGTTTGCTGGTTGGTTTTCCGCGTCGTCGGGGCCATCCACGGTCGCGTCGGTTCTACAGAAGGCGAAACCACTGATCGAACGTCGTGGTGCGAATGGAAAGGCGTTCTTGGGAGGTTTGATCACAACCTGGCTGCCCTGTGGGTGGCTCTACCTTTTCGTTTTGGTTGCAGCGGGGACGGGCGGATTGGTGTCTTCGATTGTCGTGATGTTCGCATTCTGGGTCGGTACGCTCCCTGCATTGACGGCGATGTTGGTGGGCATCCATTCTTTAACCCCCAAGCTCCGAGGCGCATTACCGATTGCGGCCAGTCTGTTGTTGATTGCGACGGGGCTTTACACGGTCACGGGTCGTGCGGCGGTCGATGTGTCAAGCTTGGTGTCGCCGAAGATGGCAGACGAAATCACCCCAACGTCGTTGATCGAATTGAAGGACGAACCGTTGCCTTGTTGCGCCGGCGGTGTTGCGCCGCAGGCCTCCGAAACGGCTGAGGAGAGCTCGGACGCAGATTCGGACACCCCAGCGTGTTGTTGTGCCGAGGAAGCCGCCCCATCCGAGACGCCGTCCGAGGCAGATGAGGTGGAATGAACACCACATCGAACCAGCGAGAAGAAGCGACGAAGCTTGAGTCACAACCCACAAAGCAAACCGTCGAATGTGTGCATTGTGGTTTGCCTGCGCCGAAGCCGCGTGACGAATCCGAACCGGCATTTTGTTGCAATGGTTGTCGCGGCGCTTGGCAACTGATCCACGGTTGGGGGCTCGAAGACTTTTACGCTCTGCGTGACTGCAACCCTACGGATACCCTTTCGGATCCGTCACGGAGTTCGTTTGAAGACCTTGATGACCCGAAGTTGCTCGCTCCATCGGTCGTCAAGATGGTGTCAGGCCCGAATGGAATTCAATTGGCCAAAGTGCGACTCTCGATCGGCGGGCTGCACTGTGCCGCTTGTGCGTGGCTGATCGAACAAGCACCCAATCATGTGATCGGTTGGTATTCGGCCGAAGTCCAAATGCACTCGCGTTCGGTTCAGCTGGTCTACGATCCAGCAGTGGTTCGGCTGAGTGAACTTGGCCGATTGCTTTACAGGATCGGATACCGCGTGGTTCCGTTTGACCCATCGAGTCAACGCGAAGCCAGTGAGGAAGAGAGCCGGCGGTTGTTGGTGGATGTCGCCATCGCGGGTTTCTGTGCTGCCAATGCAATGTGGATTGCCGTTGCGCTCTATGCGGGTACATTCACCGGCATTGCGGCGAACCATCGTGAATTGCTGCGATTTACGGGTGTGGGGCTCGGTACGTTGGCCGTCTGGATTCCTGGGCGAGTGTTCCTGCGTGGCGCGGTTGCGTCGTTGCAGATGCGAGTACCGCACATGGATTTGCCGGTTGCGGTGGGGCTGTTGGCGGGATGGGGGGCCAGTGTCTACGGATTGTTCGTGACCACGTCGGAAGTCTACTTTGACTCCATTGCAACGCTGGTGTTCTTCCTTTTGATTGGACGTTGGATTCAGCTACGTCAACAGCATCACGCCGGACGGTCGATCGCAGCTTTGTTGAACTTGTCTCCCGTCGCGGCAACGCGTGTCGGACAAGATGGCGAACGGTCTCGGGTGCCAGCGCGCGAGATCGAGCTTGAAGATGTTGTTCGAGTGGAACCGGGCGAAAGCATTCCCGTCGACGGCGCGGTCGTGATGGGGGACTCGTTTGTCGATCGATCGTTGTTGACGGGGGAAAGTCGCCCGGTTGCGATCTCGGTCGGCGATCACGTGGAAGCGGGAACCGACAACTTGGAATCACCCATTCAGATTCGCACGACCGCGATTGGCGAATCCACTCGGTTGGGCGAGTTGTCACAAGCGGTAGCTGCTGCCGCAGCCAGCAAGACGCCGATCGTCCAACTTGCGAATCGCATCGGTGGCTGGTTTGTTTGCGTGGTTTTGGGGCTTGCCATGATCACCGCCATCGTATGGTTACAAATCGACTCGTCGGTGGCACTCAACCACAGCGTAGCCCTGTTGATCGTTGCATGCCCCTGTGCGCTCGCATTGGCCACGCCCCTTGCGATCGCCGTTGCAGTGGGTCGATTAGCGGAACGGCGAATTCTTGTGCGATCGGGAGAGTCGTTGGAGCAATTGGCCAAACCAGGAACCGTTTTCTTCGATAAGACGGGGACGTTAACGCAAGGCCGCATGCAGGTGACCGATTGGTTCGGCGATGATCAAGCTTTGGCCGTGGCTGCAGCAATCGAATCGAATGTGGCTCACCCGATCGCTCGCGCGGTAACACAATTCGCAAACGCTAATCAAGCCGTTCGCTTGACGGCGACCGCTGTGAACAATCGCGTTGGCGTGGAAGTGAAAGGAACGGTCGACGGAATGGAATACACCGTTGGGGGTGTGCAAGGGTTGTCGCAACGAGACATCACACCGACGCCCACGGAGCAGTCACAATTGGAAACGATCCTCGCCTCAGGATCGACACCGTTGGTGGTTTTGCAGGATCGATCGCTCGTGGGGATTCTAGGTGTCAGCGATCCGCTACGTCATGAAGCACGCGAAGTGATTGGGCGGTTGCGATCGAGTGGTTGGCAAATCTCGATCCTTTCGGGTGACCATCCGTCGATCGTTCGATCGGTTGCAGCAAACCTGGGTGTTGACACGGAACAGGCTCTGGGGAACCAATCGCCAGAGCAAAAGCTCGCTGCGATCCAAACAGCCAAGGGTCAGGGGCCGGTGGTCATGGTGGGCGACGGAGTGAATGACGCAGCCGCCTTAGCCGCGGCCGATGTGGGGGTCGCGCTACGCGGGGGAGCGAATGCCAGTTTGGCGGCAGCGCCCATCTTGATTGGCAATAGCCACTTAGGCGGGATCGTGACCCTCATCCAAACGGCTCGGATCACCGCTCGTTGCATTCGCGAGAACTTCGCGATCTCGATCAGCTACAATCTGATTGCCGCCGTGCTGGCGATGACCGGCGTGATCAGCCCGTTGATCGCGGCGATCCTGATGCCGATTAGCTCCTTGACGGTGTTGACGATGACCCTCGTTGCACCGAAAGTCGCCACGCCGGAATGGGGTCCCTCGAATCATCCGGAGCCGATACGATGAGCGTCTTGATGGTCGCCTTGCCTGTGGCGATTGCCCTCGGTGCAACGGCTTTGTTCGCATGCATTTGGTCGATTCGACGCGGCCAATTTGATGATTTGCAGTCGCCCTCGGTGCGTCTGCTCGTCGATGAAAAACCGGTCGATGAGCATGGCAATGACGATCCACCGACACCGAATCCGAGCTAAACGTTTTTCGTAATTCCTGGCGATGCGCAGACAGGATAGACTCCGTTCGGATCCGGTCGCGTCGGTGGTTCCATGTCCCAACTGCAATCTTCGGGTTTGGGATCGAACGCAAAGTCGGACTTGCTGATCTTGTCCCATTTGACTTCCTGGCCGCTGTAGCAAGACATTTGTCCCATGATCGCCACCAAAGTGCTTCTCGCCATGTAGTCGCCACTGTTGAGCGGCTGTCCAGCGCGAATCGACTCAAAATACGCCTTCTGCTCTGCTTGATAGGGGCTGCCGGTTTTGCCTTCAAACGACCAAGGCGTTTCACCCGTGATCTGCCCTTTCAAGGGATACGCGATGCCTTTGGAGCCCATGATGATACTCGATCCTTCGTTGTAACATCCGGCAGTGGTTCGACAAAACGCATACAGCCGGACTCCGTTCGCATACCGGTAGACAACCGTGTGATGATCAAAGACGTCGCCCAGCAAGTCTTGTCGCCCAGACCGACCACCGAATCCGTGACAATCGACCGGCGTCGCTTCACCGAGTGCCCAAGTTGCTCGATCGAGATTGTGAACGAGCGATTGAGTCACATCGTCGCCACAGAGCCAGCTGAACCGATACTGGTTGCCATATTGAATCTCCAACTCTCGCCAATTTGCTGGACGAGCCGTGTTGCCATAGGGCCCGCGAACGAAGTTTTCTTCAATCGAAACAATGTCGCCGATTTGTCCGTCACGCACTCGCTCGATCGTTTCGCGGTAGTCTGCGGCAAAGCGACTGTGAAGCCCCGACAAAACGCCTAGATTCTTCTCCTTTGCGACCCTGCACGTTTCGTTGACCACTTTGATTCCCGCCGGATCGATCGCGTGCGGTTTTTCGACAAACACATGCTTGCCGGCGTCAATACCCGCTTTCAAATACATCGGGTGAAATTTGGCCGCGCAGGCAATCAGAACCACATCGACACATTCAATCACTTTCTTGTACGCATCCAGTCCCACGAAGCAGTGATCGTCATCGACGGAAACTTGCTTGGGCTTAGCGGTCGCTAATGCTGTACGCTGGCTCTTGACGCGGTCTTCAAACAGATCCGCCATCGCCACCAATTGAGTTCCAGGATCGACGTTCATGACGTCCATTGCCGCGCCACTGCATCGGCCCCCGCAGCCGACCATCCCGATGCGAATCGTCTCGCTGCCGGCGGCATGAGCACTGCGGGCGAGTGACAAACCGGCAACTGCCGAGACGCTGACCGCAGTGGTCTTCAGAAATTGGCGACGTTGAGTGGTTGGGAGGCAATTCGACGCAGGGTGAGTGTTGTTGTTCATGCTTGATCACGGGGGGGCGAGGGAAGTGAGGAAGGGAGAGAGCGGGGCGAAGCATCGTTTGCTCGCCGTTCTAGGCTGGAAGCGAGGCAAGTCGTGTGCGCAACCATGCCAACGATTGTTCAATCATGGGGCCGCCAGCACCTTCGCACTCCATGCTCAAGATGCCGTCGTACGGAATCGATTGGAGGATTTCCAAAACGCGGCCGATATTCTCGGCGTTCACCCCATCACCAATCGCACATTGGCTCACCGCAATACCGGTTTGGTCACCTCGCGAAGCAGCGGCCAAGGATTCGCTGACGTCTTTGATATGAACATGGCGGATCTTGTCCTTGAACCGCTCGCAAAACGCGACGGGGTCCTGGCCCGCGATAAAGGAGTTGCCGGTGTCAAGGTTGAGCCCCAAGAACGGGCTATCACAGAAGTCCAACATTTGTGCCAAGCGATCGGGGTTCGTGGTGAAGTAGCCATGCACCTCGATGTTAATGCATATCTCGTACGCTTCAGCGACTTCAACCATTTGCGAGTAGCTGCGTTTCATCATTTCCATCGCTTGGTCATCCGACAAACCTTCGGGTTTGTGCAGCCCGTCCGTGGTCGCGATGCACTCACATCCCGCATGCTTGGCCCACGGAAGGGTCTTGAGGACATAGGGGACGCCGTACAACGGCCCATCCTTGCCGGACAGTGGAAACGCCGCATCGACTTGTGAGAACTTCACCCCATAGCGTTCCATCTTGCGACGAAGCAGCAACGGATCCTCATAAAGTGCAACATGCGGCTGGTACCCAAGTCCGTGAATCCAGCTGACTCCGTCAATCAGCCCACACTCGATGAAGTGAACGTCGTTTTGCTCAGCCCATTGAAGACATTGGTCAAAATTCCAGTAGGCAGAGTTAAAGGCATCCGTGTGAAATCCAATCTTCATGGGGAGGTTTCCTGTTGATGCGGTGAGGGGAGGGCCATTCCAGCGGCCCAGGCTGTACCTTTCCGATAAAGTTCGGCAGCGCCGGCATTTTCGAGTCCCATCACATTGTGTCCAAGCAAGCAGTGGAAGACTCTCTTTTTAGGGTGGGCAACAACGAATGCGATGGGATACGTTTTGGAATCGACTTTTGAAATCGACGTGGCTAAGACTTGGATCGGCGTGTCGCCGTCAAGACAAGTGTAAAGCTCGTCTTCCGTTTCAAAGGACTTCATCGATTGCGTGATCTTGTGCTCATTCGTCACGATGTCAACGCGAAAGGTGCCGTAGGGGTCATGGCCACGAAGTTCTGGATTCCAAACGCGGCCCACGAGCAACTCGTACTCCTGTTTGAACTCTTGGAAAGCGCCGCAAGCGAAATGAACCGCCACCAACCCACCGCCTTGTTCGACGTAGCTGACGAGTCGGTCCAACCCGGCTTGGCCAGGAATCGATGGATCGTAATTCTTAAAATGAATGACGACAGCATCGAAGGGGGAAAGGTCGGTCTCCGCTAACGCCCGTAAATCGTCGAGCGTTTCCACTCGCAATCGGGAGTCCTGTTCCAGTTGCATTTTGAGTGCTGGCGCGGTCAGCTGCCACTTGTGCCCCGGGTAATCCTCCCCTGTGACAATCAGAACACGTTTCTGGGGTTGCGAATCCTCTGCTTGAGTCGACGCCGCGACAGTCAAGAGGACGACGCTTGCGAAGACGATCATCTGTCCCCACCGAGACCTTGCAGCGTCGCAGGAACGGGCAGGCTTAGAGCACAAGGATTGCATGAAATCGGCCCTGTTTGCGATGGATTCAGAAACGTCACGTCGCCGTTAGGTTACCATAGGGGCCCGACGTCTTGTTGCGACAAGGGGTGCGGCAAAATGGCCTATCAAAACGGTGGCTTAGACAAATTCGTGACTAAGGTTCTTCGAAACGGCGTCGCGCGGGAGCCTTTCGCCGATGCGACGGAGGTCTTGCTGCTCAGCGGGTGCCGCTACCGATCTGGAACGAAATGGCGTCTTGTTTGATAGGGGAGATCGCGGCGTGGTAAGTTACTTTCCACTGACCGGAAAGGTGTTTTCCGACCCGGCGGCGGAATTGGAACCTCGACACCACTGCGGTTTCGTGGAAAACCGTCTGGTTTGAGTCATATGCAACGGCAACTTGAGCTCGCGGTCAAGGATTGGCGAATGGTACAGTTTGTGCTTGTCGGTCCCCTGGCAATTCGACGTGTCAACGAGAAGCGAGGCAATCACAACCTTTCCTCGCTGCTGTGTCGGGTTACCGATTCCCTAGGCAGCGATTCTCCATCGGCTCGGTCGTACATCCCCACCATGCTTTCCGTTGACGTCCACCAGAGCAGCCAACCCCCCGTTGGACTTTGCGCCCATGCAATTGCGGGAGCCGGCTGATGACGGCGCAACACTTGGAAATTGAAATCCAACCGCAACCGTCGGAAACCAGTTGCGGACCGACGTGCTTGGCCGCCGTCTATCAGTATTGGAATCGCGCCGTCCCGCTGGATCGTTTGATCACGGAAATTGGACAGCTCGACGGTGGTGGGACGTTGGCGGTCGAACTGGGGTGCGATGCGCTGCGACGTGGGTTCACCGCGGACATCGTGACGTACAACCTGCAATTGTTTGATCCGACTTGGTTCGATGCAAACGGCGAAGTGTTGTCGCGCAAGGTGCTCGCGTCCAAGCTTCGTGCCCAACAAGGTGCCAAGAGCCAACGCGATGACGTCGACCAGCATCGTTTAACGACAGCGACCGAAGCGTACCTGCAATTCTTGACACTCGGCGGGCGAGTTCGGATGCAGCCGCTCGACGATCATTTGATCATCCGGTCGCTTTCGGCGGGGGTCCCCATCCTGTGCGGACTCAGTGCGACCTACCTGTACCACGAATCCCGCGAACGGTCCGTGACCCACGCTGGCGTTCACTCCACGGTCGCGGACGACATCGAGGGCGATCCCACTGGGCACTTTGTCGTGTTGCATGGCTACTGCCCCAAAGATCGCGTGGTGCGAGTGGCAGACCCACTGCATCCCAACCCCATGGCGCCGACCAACAAATACATCGCATCGCTCGCAAGAGTCGCCTCCGCGATCTTGTTGGGCATCATCACTTTTGACGCGAACTTATTGACCATCCAAACCAAGTAACCCAGCGTGTCAGCGATGCGTCACACTTGCCATGCTTGGCAGATGCGTCGGATTCCCTCAAGGATTGATAACAAGATGAATACGATTTTGGTTGCCGAATCAGGTGACGATTGGCTGGGGACCTTCGAGGGCGTCGACACCATCGACCCGCGTGACTACTTGGCGGTCTGCGATCCCACACTGCGACGAGGAACACGTATCTATAACCTCAGTCGATCGTATGGCTATCAAAGTATCGGCTACTACGTTTCCTTGTTGGCCGAAGCTCGCGGGCATCGGCCGATTCCCGATGTATCGACGATCCAAGACCTGCAAGGCTCTGCCGCGGTTCGCTTGATCCCGCAACCTCTTGAAGAATTGATTCAATCGTCCCTCAAGAGTCTTGGCGGAAATGAATTCGTGTTGAGCGTCTACTTCGGCGAGAACCTTGCCAAGAAGTACGACAAACTGGCCAAAGAGCTGTGTGGTCTCTTTCAAGCACCGCTGCTACGTTTCCATTTCAAGCGAGGCAGCAAATGGCGGCTTCGCAGTGCGTCCGCGGTCGCACTCAAGGCCGTGCCTGACCCACACCGCGAGTTCGTCGCCGCAGCCGCCGCGAAGTACTTTGCCCGCGGAAACACCAATCGCCCTAAACGGCGAGCGATGCGATACGACATGGCAATTCTTCACAATCCGGAGGAGGGTGACTTGGCACCGTCCGACGAAGCGGCGCTGAAGAAGCTCGTCAAGTCGGCCGCAGCCGAAGGGATTGCTGCTGAGTTGATCACGCGGCAGGACGCCGGACGCTTGCTAGAATTCGACGCGCTGTTCATTCGCGAAACCACCGCCGTCAACCATCACACCTATCGCCTCGCACGACGCGCCGAGGCGGCGGGAATGGTCGTGCTCGATGATCCGCTGTCGATTCTGCGCTGCACCAACAAAGCCTACCTCGCTGAGTTGCTTTATCGAGCCAAGGTGCCAACGCCGACGACGTGGATCGTTCACCGGCGGAATGCCGAACAGATCGCAAGCGAAGTCTCGTTCCCAATCGTCTTGAAGCGTCCCGACAGTGCGTTTTCGCAAGGCGTCGTGAAAGCGGCCGATAAGGCGGAATTGAAGTCGCGGTTGGCGGAGTTCTTTGAAGATTCAGAACTGGTCATCGCTCAGCAGTACATGCGAACCGATTTCGATTGGCGGATTGGGATTCTCGACGGTCGAGCAATCTTTGCCTGCAAGTACCACATGGCTCGCGGGCACTGGCAGATCGCCAAACACTCCGCCGATTCCGCCACCAAGCCTCGCTTCGGAAAATGCGAAACGCTCCCCGTCGAGACCGCGCCCCGGAAAGCCGTTGCGATGGCACTCAAAGCTGCCAATCTGATCGGCAGTGGAATTTATGGCGTCGACGTCAAGGAACTCGACGGCCAGTTTTACGTCATCGAAGTCAACGATAATCCCAACATGGATTCGGGCATTGAAGACGCGATCCTACGTGAGGAACTCTACCGACGCATCATGGAATCGTTCGTCCGCCGAATCGAATCCAATAAATTAGAAAGGTAAGCCGACGCAGCAGCGAGGAAGACACACCTTTTGCGGCACCGGCCCCTCGCTGACGCGTCGGGTGACCTTGTACTCTTTCCATTCCCAGCGAACCAACTTGTGAACACTCAACCACTTCATCTGTTCGACGCCTTTGGCATCGAAATGGAATACATGCTCGTCGATCGTGACACACTCAATGTGCGTCCTATCGCTGACACGCTACTCTCGATTCTTGCTGGCGGACGAACGGTCAGCGATTTTGAATCGGGACCCATCACGTGGTCCAACGAGCTGGCCCTGCATGTGCTCGAACTGAAGACCACCTTGCCAGCCAACAAGTTTCTTCCCCTGCCGTCCCAGTTTGAAACCGCCATTCGTGATCTTCGGCCGGTACTCGACCGCCTGAACCTTCGGCTCCTGCCCACTGCGATGCACCCTTGGATGAACCCGACAATCGAAACCATCCTGTGGCCGCATGAGAACCACGAAATCTACCAGGCCTACGATCGCATTTTCGACTGCAAGCGTCACGGCTGGTCGAATGTCCAAAGTGTTCATCTCAACCTGCCGTTCCACGGAGATGAAGAGTTCGCGAAATTGCACGCGGCCGTTCGATTGGTCCTACCGCTGTTGCCGGCGCTCGCCGCCAGTTCGCCGATCGTCGACGGCCACTACACCGGCCAACTTGATTCGCGGATGCAGTACTACACAGACCATTGCCAAGCGGCGCCTTCGCTGACAGGACGGATTATCCCCGAACCGATTTATGACGAGGCCACGTATCGTCGCGAGGTTTACGATCCGATCCGCCACGATATCGCGAGGCACGACATCGAAGGTGTTTTGGAAGTGGACTTTCTAAATGCACGTGGCGCGATCGCTCGGTTTGACCGTGGATCGATCGAGTTCCGCGTGATGGACGTCCAAGAATACCCTGCCGCAGATGTGGCAATTTGCGTAGCCGTCACCTCGGTCGTCAAATCGCTGGTCCAAGAACAATCCTCGACACTGGCCACTCAGCAATCCATCCCCACCGAGGTACTTCGTTCCGCATTGAATCTGGCGTCCGACAGAGCGGAGCACGCAGTCGTCAACGACACGAATTACCTTGCTTCGCTAGGGATTCATGAGTCCGCATGCTCGGCAGGTGACATCTGGCAAAAGTTGCTTGGTCGTGTGCGAAAGTCGGATCCTTCGATAGCCAATCTTTATGCCCCACTTGAAATCATCCAAGAACACGGCACTCTGGCGACAAGAATTTGCCGATCGCTTGGCAAGAATTTTGACCGATCCGATTTGCACAACGTCTACGATCAATTGGCGGATTGCCTGGTAACTTGGGAACCGTTTCAGCCGTGACCTCGCATCGAACGGACTTCGTGGTGACCTGTGAACATGGCGGCAACGCAGTCCCCGCCGCGTTTTCCGCGCGGTTCCAATCCAAACAGGCTCAAGCAATGCTCCGCAGCCATCGCGGTTACGATCCCGGCGCCTGGGAAGCGTCGATTCAAGTGGCGTTGGGCCTGTTTCCTGATTCGGCGGAGGAGTCCATGCTTGCTGTGGATCCAAATGACTTCGGCGTCTTTCGACAGGAACGCCCACATTGCACATGGCTCGCTTCCAAAACGACCCGGCTGCTGGTTGATCTCAATCGATCGTCCGACGCGTCCGACGTCTTCTCAAAGTTCACCGGTCCGTTGGCGGCTGCCGAGCGAGACGAGTTGCTTGCCAGTTGGCACAGGCCCTATCGCGATGCTGTCGAAGCGGAGGTGGCACGCCGAATCGAATGTCACCGGTGCGTGGTCCATCTCTCCATTCACACCTTCACACCGCGCATCGCGGGCCGTTGGCGACCGATCGACGTGGGACTTCTGTTCGATCCGGCACGAACCGGCGAAGCAACGTTCTGCGAGGCATGGAAGGTCGCATGCTCACCGATTTCTACCAAGCTTCGAGTGGCCTACAATCAACCTTACTTGGGTACCGACGACGGGCTAACAACGCACCTACGCGGGTGTTTCGGCGATGCAAGCTACCTCGGGATCGAGGTGGAAATTTGCAATCGGTTCTTCAAGCGACGGAGAGAATCTCAAATGCAAATCGTCGATACCTTGCTGCAAACCCTACCGGCCAACGGCGGGAACAAGACGATCTCGCCGAAGGGGGCGAAATGATTGAGGCCCGGAAACAAATCTTCGATCCTTTGCACGGAAATTCGGACGTCTTCACCTATTAGACCTGTTGACGATTTGATGCACCGGTCGCAAAACTACTGCGCTTTCGACCACGAGCATCCAAATGCCACGAAGCCCGATCCGCCGCCCACCCGCTGACCTTGACCTGAGCGCAGTACTGCGCACGCGGGATGATCTGCCGATCCAGATCAACAGCGAGTCCGTGTTCGGCAATGGTCAACCGTTGGAAGTCGAGGTCGGTTCGGGCAAGGGTCTTTTTTTAACCAACGCTTCCCAATCGACGCCTGAGCACAACTTTCTCGGGATTGAGATCCAGCAGAAGTGTGCCGAGCATGCAGCCGGTCGGTTGGCGAAAGCGAAGGTCGGGAATGCGATCATGGTCTGCGGCAATGCGGAGCCGTTGTTTGAGGAGCGAATCGCCGTGGGCACACTCGAAGCGGTTCATGTCTATTTTCCAGACCCGTGGTGGAAGAAGCGACAGCGCAAGCGCCGAGTGGTCAATGAGACGAGTATCGCGAATATTGCCAAGGCGATCAGACCGGGCGGTCGATTTCATTTTTGGACCGATGTGCTCGACTATTTCGAGCAAACGGTCGAAATGATCGCACAGATTGCACCGGAGCTGGGTGTGCCGATCCCCGAAGAGGAGACCGAAGCACAGCATGACCTGGATTATCATACGCACTTTGAACGCCGCAGCCGCAAGTACCGGATCCCCGTTTATCGAGTTCGTTACGAGAAACGGGGCTAGCGCATTTTTGTAAAGGATGTGGGAGCTAATCGGAACAGGGGGCAGCTACGAATAGCCAAATGGCCCGACGGGTGCTTCGCACGATCGGTACCTGACCCCTTTTCCTTCTGTGCGAGAAGCGGTTTCCTTCCTGAAAATGCGTTTGCAGCATCCCGAATCGTCGACCAGATGGTTCCGCAGCCAAACGCATCTCACGCGAGTTTCGCTGACGTCGCTGCTTAACGCTCGATCACGCGGAGGAAACAAAATCGGCTTGTCATGCCCGTCAATGCTGGCAACACGTATGATAGGGGGGTAGGATTCCTTCTTGCGCTTCGTTTTCGAGAGCGACCATGAGTTCCAACCTTGCGATACCTGGCGGACGGTTTCCCATCAGGTTGCTAACAGCTGGGGTCATTCTGACCGGCATCGTCCTCGCCTGGATATCCTGGGGCACCTATCGTTCCCACCAGATAACCAGAGAGGCGATGCAGCGGAACTTGCGAACAGAGCAATTACGTGGCGAGATCGTTCACCTTGACGAGGTCTTAACGATGGCCGCCCGGATGGCGGCGGCGACAGGTGACCCAGCGTGGGAAGACCGATATCGCCAATACGAACCGCAACTTCAAGCGGCGATCACGGAAGCGATTTCCCTAGCAACTCATAGCGATATCGATACCACTGCGGTGAAAACCGCAGCAGCCAATCGCAGGCTAGTGGAGATGGAAACCAGCGCTCTTGAGCTTGTGCGACAGAGTCATGCCGAGCAAGCACGGGCTCTCCTTTTCAGCAGCGAGTACGAGCGGCAGAAGCAAATCTATTCCGAAGGCATGACACGGTTTGCGAACCATCTCGATGCTTCCTCGACAGCGGTTTTCAACAAGGAGCAGCAACGGGCGTTTTGGAACATCACGCTTGCCACGGCCGTTTCCATCATCCTGCTTGCTGGATGGCTTTTTGTGTTGCGCAGAATGCAGCTCTGGCACACCACGCTACAGGAATCGCATGACGTATTGGAATCACGAGTTGAGGAACGCACGAGGGCATTGAGATCGAGTGAGATGAAATTCAGAACCCTCTTCGACTCCTCGCGCGACGCCATCATGATTCTAACGCCCCGCGAGGGTTTCTTAAGTGGAAACTCGGCGGCGATTGAGTTGTTCGGATGTGACGATGAAGAACATTTTGCGTCGAGTGCACCGAGCGATTTTTCACCCGAATACCAGCCGGACGGGACCCTTTCCACGGTGAAAGCGCAGCAAATGATGGCGATCGCTTTGGAAAAGGGTTCGCATCGCTTTGAATGGCTGCATCAACGACCCGCTGGAGATCCATTCGATGCAATGGTGCTGCTGACCAAGATGGAACTTGAGGGGAAAACCTACATCCAGGCTACGGTGCGCGACATCACCACAGACAAGCAGGCGGCTAAATTGCTGACTGCCGCCAAGGAGGCAGCGGAGGTTGCCAACCGGGCCAAGAGTGACTTCCTGGCCAGCATGAGCCATGAAATCCGCACGCCCATGAACGCCATCATTGGCATGACCGAACTGGTCCTCGATACCAAGCTTGATCCCTCGCAACATGAATACCTTGTCATGGTCCGGGAGTCTGCGGACTCGTTGCTGACGATCATCAACGATATCCTGGACTTTTCAAAAATCGAGGCGGGAAAGATCGATCTGGAACAGACCGTTTTTGGCCTTCGTGAACGGGTCGGCGACGTGATGAAGTCGCTCGCGTTGCGTGCGCACACCAAGGGACTTGAACTTGCATGGCGGATTGATCCTGACACGCCCGATGTTGTGATCGGAGATTCGATTCGGCTTGGCCAGATCATTCTCAATCTGGTTGGCAATGCCCTCAAGTTCACGGAGCGGGGCGAGATTGTGCTGCAGGTGAACTGTGATTCCCGATCCGAGAACGAGGCGGTGCTGCGGTTTTCGGTTCGTGATACCGGAATCGGAATTCCGAAAAACAAGCTCGGAATGATCTTTGATGCGTTTTCCCAAGCGGATATGTCGACGACCCGCAAGCATGGTGGAACTGGACTCGGGCTGGCAATTTCGTCCCGTTTGGTCGGCTTAATGGATGGACGCATCTGGGCGGAAAGCGAGATCGGCAAAGGCACAACCGTTTTCTTTACCGCCCGTTTTAAGCTGACGACCGGGAAGCCTCTTCATGCTCCAACATTCGAGCATACGGGTGTCAGCGAAGCACGCGTGATGATTGTCGATGACAACGCGACGAACCGAATCATTCTGGAAGAGATCACTCGGAATTGGGGAATGTTGCCTGTGGCCGTTGGAAGCGCGCAAGAAGCGATCGACCTTTTGCGTGAATCTCACCTGGCAGGCTCGTCATTCCCCTTGGTGCTGTCTGACTTGAACATGCCCGAGGTCGATGGAATCACATTGATCCAGTGGATTCGCAAAGATCCTCGCTTGGCGGGCACGCCCGTCATTGTCCTCACATCCGGGGTTCGTTCCGGGGATCAAGAACGTCTCGAAGAGCTTAAGATTGCCGCGCAATTGATGAAGCCTGTAAAACAATCGGAACTATTGGACGCGATCGAGAGATCGTTGGGAGTGGAGCAGTCTGGCGACGAACAACAAGAGACGTTGCCAAGCGAAGCGAGAGAGCCGTTGCCACCGCTAAAGGTCTTGCTCGCCGAAGACAGCCTGATGAACCAGAAGCTTGCGATCGGATTGATGGAGAAACATGGACATTCCATCGTGGTTGCCAACAACGGCAAACAGGCGATTGCCGCTTTGGCGGACGCGTCGTTTGATGTCGTGCTGATGGACGTGGAAATGCCCGAAATGGATGGCCTCGAGGCGACCGCGGTGATCCGCACCAAAGAACACCAGACGGGACAGCGCATACCGATCATCGCGATGACTGCCCACGCGATGAAAGGAGACCGCGAACGATGCCTCGAGGCAGGCATGGATGGCTATGTCCCCAAGCCGATCCGTCCTCAGTTGTTGTTTGACACCATTCGATCCGTCCTTGCTGGTCGCCGGCCGTGAATCAACGCGGTCAGTCGTTTGGCGGGTCGCCGATCTACGACGCGTCTGCGGTCCAACGGCTAACGGAGTCCGCGACTCCAAGCCACGAAATTTTCCAACGAACCAATAGCACTCGGCACTCACCAATTCAAGAACCGAGTCAACAATTCGATGCCTGGTTCCGTAAGAAAACTTTCTGGATGGAACTGCCAACCTTCCAACGGGAACTCGCGGTGGCGAACGCCCATGATTTGCCGCGTCCCGCCGGTGTCGGTCCATGCGCTGACCATCAACTCTGCTGGCAAGCTCTCCGGTTCAATCACTAGACTGTGGTAACGCGTCGCCACGAACGGATTCGGAAGATCCTCGAACAGCCCCTGATTGTCGTGAACGATCGCGTCCGTTTTTCCGTGCATCAACTCGGGTGCTCGAATGATTTTTCCGCCCAGTGCCTGGCCAATCGATTGATGCCCTAGGCAGACCCCCAACAGCGGCACGCGACCAGCAAATCGCTTGACACACTCGACACTGACACCCGCTTCGGTGGGTGTACAAGGGCCTGGCGAGATCAGCACGCGACTGGGATCGAGTGCTTCCAACGCATCGACCGACAATTCGTCGTTTCGAAAGACACGCACATCGACACTTGCGTCAATCTCGCCAAGTCGCTGGACCAAGTTGTAAGTGAACGAATCGTAGTTATCGACGACAATGACCATGCGGGGGTATCTCTCGGCGTACAGCGTGTCAATGGGTTTTCTGAAAAACAAAGGTGACGGAAACAAAAAGATTATTCTTTTTGGTCATCCGCGTAAACGCTCTTTAGCCACAAACGGTCAACTCGCTATAATACGGACGTTACGGCATGGCTGGGCGAGTGGAATAACGGCGAAATGCGATTCACACGTATCGACAGACGTTCGTGGCATTGGGTTCAGCAGGGCAAGAACTCGATTCTTTTCCTGCAAAATTCGTTTTCCGGCACCCCGTTCTTTTCGAAGCTTTTCTTTTTCTTGAAGAGTGGGGCGCGCCGGATCACAATTGGTCTTGACGCCAAAAGTTTATTTTCCATTCGTGCCTTTTTTATTGACGGAACTATACCGTGCTTTCGGTTCGCCCCAAAGTCGCCGAATTGGCGTTTCATGTTTTTAGCCGCTCGCTCCATCCGGAACTGTACACGCTGCATCAGCGCCGGAAGATCGAACGAAGTGAATACGAACTGCAAATCGACATCACCAATTGCGGCCATGTCGTCGCTTTCAACGGTGGCGGGATGCTGGTTTGCGAGGTGGCGACCAGTGCCCATCAACCCTTGCCGAAACGACGGTGCTTGCTGTCGCGTCCCTTGAAGGGAAGTCGGACCGAGCGGGTCGAGTGCCGTGGCGGCGTCCAGTACAAAACCCATTTCCAACTCGAGCCCGTTGCGCCGGATATGTTTTGGATGGTCCAGCAGCAACTTGGCGACGGACAAACCGAAGGCTTGCTGCACCGCTTTGATGCGAGCGGCCGGATGGCGCTCGGCGCAATCAGTTACGTGAACGTCGAAACACGTCGCAAAAGCGTTTTGATCCAAGCGATTCATACATTCCCCGATGACTATGCGATCGTGAAAGTGGAATCGCTGTTCTCGATCGGAGACTAGTGGCTTCCCGCTGCAAAACAGGGGTTTGATGCCCAAGCCTCTTCTTCGAACGCTCCTAAGTTGGAAGAGAACGCCAAATGCAAGAGTCCAATCTGTGGGGCCAGCGAAGTTCTTTTCAAGGGATCGCTTCGCGATTGATCGCGGTGATTGATCTGAAGGCATCCGTAGCGGTCCACGCGATCGCCGGCAATCGATTGCGGTACCAACCCGTCTGGCTTTGCGGGTCATCGCCAGGCGACCCGATCGCCTTGGCGGATCACTATCGAAAGGTTGGCGTCGGAGCTTTTTACATCGCGGATCTTGATGCCATCGTGGGTGGCGACATTCAGCTTGAGGTTTTGCACGAACTGCTCTTGACCATGGATGCGAACGCGCGCGTCATGCTGGATGCGGGGGTAGGGACCCACGACGGCCAGCGGCAATACGAGGCTTTGATTGCTCTCTCGGAGCAGCATCCATTGGTTTCGCTGATCGTTGCGACGGAATGTGCGACGGGCTTGGCCAACCTCGATCAATTCGTCCGAGAAATCGGTGCGGCCAAGGTGATCCTCGGTCTCGACTACCACGCGGGCCATTTTCTCGCGGGCGTCTCGAGCGAAACGGGGTGGCTCGATCACGCGAATCGGCTAGGGATCCGCCGCGCGGTCGTGCTCGATACGTCGGCGGTCGGCACTCGCTCAGGCCCGGTCGTTGTGGACACCTGTCGCCGCGTCGGTGCCCTCGTACCCGATTGGTCCATCACCGCCGGCGGAGGAATCCGCTCTGCGGATGACGCGAACACGCTGTTTGATGCCGGGTGTGACCACTGCTTGCTTGCCACAGCTTTATTGCCCCCGCGCGGAGTATCCGCTTGACACCAGGCATGTCATCGCTAAATTGTTAACAATCCAGTGGCTGCCATTCCTGATCGGAGCAAAAGTGTCTTCAGCACCTAAAACCATCCGCGAGCGGATTACGGGGCATATTCGAGACGAATTGGTTGCTGGCCGGTTTGCACCCGGTTCGACGCTGAGGGAAACCGAATTGGCCTCTCGGTTTGGCGTCAGCCGGGGTCCCATTCGCGATGCCTTTTTGCAACTCTCGCAGGAAGGGTTTTTGGCATACCAGGCGAACCGCGGGGTCACCGTTCGCCACCCCCCCGATCCAGATGATCGTGAGTTCATCACGTCGGTCAGGAAGCAGATGGAAACGCACGTCCTCAAAAAGGGACTGGCGAAGATCAGTGACGAGTCGATCAAGATCATTGAGTCAAAACTGGCGAATCTAAAAGACGCTTGCGACGCAGGTGACGTAGCCGCGGTGGCGCGAAGTGACATGGCATTTCACGAGTCGATCATGGTCGGCTGCGGTGGCGAAGATCTTGTGCCTGCATGGCGCCAGCTCTGCTCGCGGATGCTGCTGACCTACACGCGACTGGGCGGTTACGACCAAGCGCATGCCGAGCATGCAACGATCTTTGCCGCGATTCAGTCAAGACAAATTGCAGCCGCTTCGGCTGCATTGGTTGCCAATATCAAATAATCACACAGGCAAAAACATGGTTGAAGGAATTGTATGGGCGTTGTTCGCAGGGCTGATGCTCGGGTTGTATGCCCTGCCCGGTAAGTTCACGAAGAACTTCAAAGAAGAAAACACCTGGGGGCTGTTCTTCATGCTGACGATGTTTGTGGTTCCCACCATCGTCACCCTGTTGATGATGAAAGGCGTGGGTGCGATCTACGGTTCGGCAGAGGTCCGAGCGATCCTCCCTCAAATGGTCGTGACCAGTGTTTTATGGGGCATCGGTGTGATGATGTGGGGCAAAGCCATCCATCATATCGGTATGTCGCTTGGGTTTTCGGTGTTCATCGGAACGGTGATCTTAGTCGGGTCATTGATGCCCTTTTTCGTCGAAGGGCTTCCTGCGGCGAAGGTGTTTGCCACGATCCTGATTGGCCTGGCATTCGTATTGGTGGGAATCGTGGCGAACGGCAAAGCGGGGATGGCTCGAGAGAAAGACGATCGGGCCGCAAATGCGGACCAGGCAAACGTGGCTGATGGCGATCACGAAACCAAAAAGTCGATGGGTGCAGGACTGACGATTGCCGTCGTAGGCGGTTTGTTGGCAACGGGATTTAGTTTCGCCAACGCGGTCGGCCGTCCTCCGCTTCATGAGGCCAGCATGGCGCAAGGCAATCCGGAGTGGGTCACGGCGTTGGCGGTGATGTTCCCCATCTTTCTCAGTGGCGGTCTGATCATGGCTGGCTATTTTGCCTGGCAGTTGACTCAAAAGAAGGCATGGGGCTCGTTCAAGACATCCAGCTTTGGACGCAATTTCGTACTGATTTTCATGATGGCGTTCTTTCATTACGCCGCGTCCGCCGTCTTTGCCTATGCCGCCTTCAAACTCGGTGCGGTTGGCAACACCGTGGGCTATGCCATTTTCAACACGGCCTGCGTGGTCACGGCCATCGTCAGCGGCTTGGTCGTGGGAGAATGGAAAAATGCCTCTTCGAAGGCAAAGAACCTGCTCTACACGGGGCTTGGCTGTATGGTGATCGGCATCTTGATCATCGCGTTTGGGAATAAACTGGGGGCCGAATCCTCCGAGATTTCTCAGCAGCCTGAGACCGTTTCTCTTCAATCCCTGGATTCCCTCTCATGAAGATCAGCAAAGAAAGTTTCGGTCGTTTCGAAGGTAAAACCGTCGATCAGTTCACCTTGCAGAATGATCACGGCGTGACGGTCAAGATCGCCACGTATGGGGGCACCGTGACATCGATTGTCACGCCCGACAAGGAAGGCCAGTTATGCGATATCAGCTGTGGCTTTGATACGCTCGACGGCTACATGACCGATGCGTACAAAGCGAATTCTCCGTACTTCGGTTGTTTGGTGGGACGCTACGCCGGACGCATTAAGGATGGAGCGTTCCGCATCGAGGGTGCCGATTATCAACTCGCAACCAACGACGGCCCCAACCATCTGCATGGCGGCATCCGAGGGTTCGATAAGCAGGTTTGGGACATCGTGCGGACGTGGCAGCTTGCCGATGCCGTCGCGGTTGTGTTATCGCTCGACAGTCCCGATGGTGATGAATCCTATCCGGGAACGGTTAAGGTCAAGGTCGAGTATCAACTGACCAACGACAATGAGCTTCGCATCAACTACCAAGCCGAAACCAGCCAAGCCACGCCGCTGTCGTTAACCAATCATACTTATTTCAATCTGAACGGTTTTAGGGACACCGTTCTTGACCACGTCGTCCAACTTGACAGCGATCGCTATTTGATTCCAGACGACACGAATGTTCCCGTGGGAGGCGAAGCCAAAGTTCACGAAACGGCAGCCGACTTCACGAAACCAAAACGGATTGGCGAGGCTTTCGCAGAATTGCCGATGGGTTTTGAGCACTACTACTGCTTCGACAATCCCGCGGGTGAACTCCGACAGGTTGCCATCATCAGCGAGCCGAATTCGGGACGAACGCTCAAGGTCCTGACCACGGAACCCGGTGGGCTTTTTTACACGGGCCGATACACCTCGGATGAATTACGGCGCGAAGAGGGTACGCGGTTCGGTCCTTTCCGAGGTTTCTGTGTGGAAACATCCAAGTACCCCAACGGCCCGAACATCGACGGTGCACCGCGAAGTCTGCTCCAGCCCGGTGAACCGTACAACGAGACCACCGTCTATCGCTTCGACGCTCCCCAATCCACCCCACCCCCTAAGCACGTCTTGTAAGACGACAAGAACCGTAGGAATGCGAAAATGAAATCCGCTCAATATCAAGGAAATCGACGCGTTGCGATCGGCGAGAGTCAATCGCTCCCGCCCGCAGCTGGCCAAGTGCGGCTCGAAGTCGCCTACTGCGGCATCTGTGGCACGGACATCCACATCTTCCACGGTGCGATGGATGCTCGCGTCCAAAAGCCTCAAATCATTGGCCATGAAGTTTCCGCTACGGTAGCGGAACTCGGCGACGGAGTGACGAATGTCTCGGTCGGAGACCGCGTTGCGGTTCGGCCACTATTTTTTGGCGATCCGACCACGTTTGATCGTGGATTTTCCCATGTGGGCAAGAATCTGAAGTTCATCGGGATCGACATGCCCGGCGGGATGCAATCTTCCTGGACGGTGCCCGCTTACACGTTGCATCCACTTCCCGAGTCACTCTCGCTTCAGCACGGCGCCATGATCGAACCGGCTGCCGTGGCCTGTCATGACGTGCGATTGGGAGAGGTTCAATCGGGCGAAACGTGTGTCGTCATCGGTGGCGGGCCGATCGGGTTGCTGATCGCATTGGTCGCGATTGACAAAGGGGCAACCGTGATTTTGTCGGAGGTCAATTCGTCGCGGATTGCGCTTGCCGAATCGCTTGGCATCAAAGCCATCAATCCGCTTGACGTCAGTTTGCCGGAAGCGGTCAGTTCGCTCACCGATGGCGCTATGGCAGATTGCGTCTTTGAGGTTTCCGGTTCCGCACCGGGGGTGGAAGTCATGACGGAACTGCCAAATGTTCGTGGACGCATCGTGATGGTTGCCATCCATCCGCAGCCCAAACCAGTCAATCTGTTCAAGTTCTTTTGGTCCGAAATCAAGATGATTGGCGCTCGGCTCTACGAGGAACAAGACTTCGAGGAAGCGATCCAGTTGGCTGCGAGCGGTAAGTTGCATCTCGACAAGCTGATCACTCAAGTCAGTCCGATCGAGGAGGTTCAACAAACTTTCGAAACGATTGATGCGAATCCGGATGGGATCAAGTACTTGATCGCATTGCAATAATCACTCCTACCTTCACCCCTACAAGAATACCTTCACCCCTACAAGAATACCTTCACCCCTACAAGAATACGTTCACCCCTACAAGAATACGTTCAAACCATGAACACGTTGAAGCAATTTGATCTTTCCGGCAAGGTCGCTCTTGTCACGGGATGCAAGCGAGGCATTGGCAAAGCGATGGCCATCGGCTTAGCCGAAGCCGGCGCGGACATTCTTGGCGTTTCCGCCTCGCTCGAAGAACACGGCAGCGAGGTTGAGAAACAAGTCACTGCAGCGGGGCGATCGTTCCGTGCTTACCAATGCGATTTTTCGGATCGCAAGGCGGTCTATGCGTTTGTTGAGACGGCCAAAGCGGATAATCCGCGGATCGATATCCTGGTCAACAACGCAGGGACGATTCTTCGCCAGCCGGCGGCCGAACATCCTGATGAGTATTGGGACAAGGTGATCGAGGTGAACCTCAACGCCCAATTCATCTTATCCCGCGAATTTGGCAAAGACATGATCGATCGTGGCTCGGGCAAGGTGATCTTCACGGCGTCGTTGTTGACGTTCCAAGGAGGCATTACGGTTCCCGGATACGCAGCCAGCAAGGGGGGGATCGGTCAATTGACCATGGCGCTGGCCAACGAATGGGCTGGCAAAGGCGTGAACGTCAATGCGATCGCGCCGGGATACATTGCCACGGATAACACCGAAGCGCTTCGCAACGATGCGGTTCGCAGTGAACAGATCCTGGCTCGCATTCCGGCTGGCCGATGGGGACAGCCGGATGACTTTAAGGGACCGGTTGTGTTCCTGGCTTCCGACGCTGCTCAGTATGTCCATGGAACCACATTGTTGGTCGATGGCGGATGGATGGGACGATAGACATGACAACTTGCAAAACCATGATGACTCGAGATACGGCTGCCAATTGTGACCACTACCGAATGTGGATTGGCGGCCAATGGTGCGACGCGGCTTCGGGGAAGACGATCGACGTCGCCAGTCCCACCACCGAAGAGGTGTTGTTCACCGTGCCGTGCGGCAGCGCCGAGGACGCCCAACTGGCACTCCGATCCGCTCAATCGGCTCAAGCGTCTTGGGCGGCGATGCCAGCGGTGGAGCGAGGGGCCATTTTGGCGAAGTTCGCTGACCTGATTCGACAGAATCGCGAACGATTGGCGACCATTCTGGTCCAAGAAATGGGCAAAACATACGCCTTGGCATTAGGCGAAGTCGATGTGTCGGCCGACTTCATCAATTTCCCCGCGCAAGCGGCTCGGCGACTCGAGGGCGACATCTTGCCGTCGGACCTTCCCAGCGAGCACATCATGATTCACAAGGTGCCTTATGGCGTGTGCGTGGGGATTGCAGCTTGGAACTTTCCGTTGGCGCTGACTTGTCGAAAAGTGGGTCCTGCGTTGACGACGGGAAACGTGATGGTAGTCAAACCGCCATCGGTGACCCCGGTTGCGGTTCTGGCACTTGGCGAATTGGCGGCCGAGGCAGGCATCCCTGCCGGTGTGTTGAACCTCGTAACCGGGGGCGGATACACCATGGGCGAAGAATTGGTGACCAACAAGATCACACGGCTGGTGACGATGACCGGCTCAACGGCGACGGGCCAAGAGATCTTTCGTAAGGCAGCTGAGAATTTGACGGCCGTTCGATTGGAACTCGGTGGAAAGGCGCCGTTCATCTTGCTCGAGGATGGGGATGTTGAAAAAGCCGTCGAGGCCGCTGTGGTTTCGCGACATCTCAATAGCGGTCAAGTTTGCACGTGCCCCGAGCGATTCTACATTCATGATGCCGTCTATGATGAGTTCTTGACGAAGTACATCGATGCGGTTTCCAAGCTCAAGATGGGGGACCCGATGGACTCGGCGACCGACATCGGGCCGAAGGTGAACGCTTACGAAACCGATCAGCTTGAAAAGACGGTTCAATTGGCGATCGACCAAGGTGCGAAGTTGGTCCTCGGTGGCAAGCGGCCAAGTGGAAAGCTGTTTGACAGAGGCCATTGGTACGAGCCGACGATTCTCACCGAATGCACCAATGCCATGGACGTGATGCGCGAGGAGGTTTTCGGTGTGGTCAGCCCGATCATGCGCATCCACAGCTTTGAGGAAGCGTTGCAGCTAGCAAACGATTCCCCGTATGGTCTCGCCGCTTTTCTGTTTACCTATGATTCACGCCGAATTCAACGTGCGGTGTTGGAGTTGGAATTCGGAGAGGTTTACGTGAATCGACCGATGGGCGAACAGCGGCAAGGTTTCCACAACGGTCACAAACTGAGTGGAACGGGGGGCGAAGACGGTCGCTACGGAATGGACAACTATCTCGAGAAGAAGACGTTCTACGTCAACTTCAGCTAAGGACATGTTTCACAACAAAGAGTCAAAATGAAGATTGTTAAAGTCGACACCGAACTTTATCACGTTCCACTTGCCAAACCGGTGGAAGATGCGATACATGGCGTCCAACGTGAGTTTTCGTTGATCGTTGTCAAGCTAACCACCGACGACGGCGCCAGCGGAATGGGGTACACGTACAGCGTCGGACAAGTGGGCGGGACTTCCATCGCAACGCTCGTCAAGGACAACCTGGCGCCACTGCTGATCGGCGAGGACCCGCGGCGGATCGAGCATTTGTGGCAGAAGATGTGGTGGGCGTTGCATTATGTGGGGCGCAGTGGAATCGCGGTGTTTGGGATCTCGGCAATCGACACGGCGCTGTGGGACCTCAAGGCTCGCGTGGCAGGTGAACCCCTTTGGCGTTTGCTTGGCGGTCACAACAACAAAGTCGAAGCCTACGGTGGGGGCATCGACTTCGACATGACGATCGAACAGCTGCTTCAGCAAACCCAAGGCTTCCTCGACGCGGGGCTGCGGGCGATCAAAATCAAAATCGGACGCGATTCGATCGCCGAGGAATGTGAGCGAATCGCTGCGGTGCGTGAATTTTTGGGGCCCGACAAGAAGTTGATGGTCGATGTCAACATGAAGTGGTCGGTCGAAAAGGCGCTGCGGGCCGTGCGGGCGTTCGAACCTTACGATTTGTACTGGATCGAAGAGCCGACCATTCCTGACGATATTGAAGGTCACCGACGGATTGAATCCGAAGGCCCGATTCCGGTCGCCAGCGGGGAGAACCTGCATTCGATCTACGAGTTTCGAACCATGATCGCTGACGCGGGCATCTCCTTTCCCGATGCCGACATTTCCAATCTTGGCGGCGTCACCGCGTTGATGAAAGTCGCGCACCTCGCCGAAGCGTACAACCGTAATCTGACGACCCATGGTATCCAAGAGATGCACGTCAGCTGTTTGGCGGGGATCCCCAACGCATCCTTACTGGAAATCCACGCTTTTCGGGTCGACGAGTTTTTGATCCATCCACTTCAGATCAAAGACGGCTACGCGTATGCCTCAGACCGAATCGGCCATGGTGTCGAAATCGATTGGGAAAAGATCGCCAAACATCGAATCCCCATGAATTCGTAACTCCTGCTGAAACACACTCGCGAGACAACTCTGATGAAACAAACTGCTATTGCACTTCTGCTACTGCTTTTTCCCTGCGCCAGTTTCGCTCAACAGCCGAACGCTCCGACGCCTGAGCAGATCGATTACTTCGGAATCTCCAATCCCGAGATGTTAAGCGCGGCGACGAAACGCGCCCTGCAATGGAAGAACTTGTCGAACGATTGGTACATCCAATTCAACACACAAGATTTGAAAGGTGACTTGGCTTTCGAAAAAGGTGTGGTGCGTCGTGACCCGAGTGCCATGATTAAAGAAAATGGCAAATACTACGTTTGGTACTCTCGCTCCGTTGGGCCCAGCCAAGGGTTCGGGGGAGACGTCGAAAACGAAAAGGTCTTCCCCTGGGATCGTTGTGATTTGTGGTACGCCACTTCGACCGATGGTTGGACATGGAAGGAAGAGGGCTTGGCGGTACCCCGAGGTCAAAAAGGAGCGTACGATGATCGCAGTGTTTTTACCTGCGAAATCATGAAGCATGATGGTCTCTATTACCTGTGTTACCAAACCGTCAAATCACCGTATAACGTTCGGGTCAAGAACCAAGTGGGGTTGGCCTGGGCCGATTCGCCGGATGGCCCGTGGACCAAGAGTGCCGAACCGATCCTCAGTCCGGCGAACAATGGGATCTGGGAAGGCGAGGAACAAAATCGTTTTCTGGTGAAAAAGAAAGGCGACTTTGACAGCCATAAGGTTCACGATCCCTGCATCCTGCCTTTTCAGGGAAAGTTCTACCTGTACTACAAGGGCGAGCAGATGGGCGAGGAGATCAATTTTGGCGGCCGCATGATTCGACACGGCGTGGCGATCGCAGAGGATCCCAAAGGTCCGTATATCAAATCCCCCTACAACCCAATCAGTAACAGCGGACATGAGGTTTGTGTGTGGCCCTACAAGGGAGGCATTGCATCGTTGATCACCACGGACGGTCCCGAACGCAATACGATCCAGTGGTCCGCCGATGGCATCAACTTCGAAATCATGGGTGCGATTCAAGGAGCACCGCATGCAATTGGATTGAATCGTAGCGCGGATCTCGAAGCCTCTCCCACCGAGATCTTGAGGTGGGGTTTGACTCATCAATATCGCAGTAGCGATTACCAGTACATCCGCCGCTTTTCGTCCTGGCCCGTTCGGCATCACACGGCCAAAGGGGAAAACGCAAAGGAATAACCGATCAGGCGATTCCCTCTTTCCAAGCTTCGGAAACGAGCTCGCCGATCTGGAAGCCTGCGACTCGGATCTTGGCGTGCTCCCAAAGCCCCCTAAAGTGAAGGCTGTAAGTGTTGTCTGACAAAGACTTTGCGCCATTGGCCTGAATGCGTGGGGCCGTTGTGAGCCAAAGCCGAAATTGGTACACTGGGTCGCTTCATTCGTAGGGAAAAGGGTGCATCTCGCACCACCACTCACGCTAGGACACCACGTTGGCAGACGACGACAATAACAACGAAAACGGCGAAACCGAGGGCACGGCACCCCAGGAGGGTAACGGCGGGAATGCGGGCGGAGCCGGTGCGTTTCGGATGATCGATTTGCCGATCGAGGACGAGCTACGCGAGAGTTATCTGACCTATGCGATGAGTGTCATCGTCAGCCGTGCGTTGCCGGACGTGCGCGACGGCTTGAAGCCGAGCCAGCGGCGAATTTTGGTCGCGATGAACGACTTGAACCTCGGCCCCGGCAGCAAACGGGTCAAGTGTGCCAAGATCTCGGGCGACACCTCGGGCAACTATCATCCGCACGGTGAAAGCGTGATCTACCCGACGCTTGTTCGGATGGCTCAAGAATGGAACATGCGATCCTTGCTGATCGACAAGCAGGGGAACTTTGGATCCGTTGCGGGGCTGCCGCCGGCGGCGATGCGATACACCGAAGCTCGCTTGAGTCCGGTCGCAGCGGCCATGCTCGAGGACCTGAAACTCGACACGGTCGATTACATACCGACCTATGACGAAGTGCGGACGGAACCCACCGTGCTTCCGAGCAAGTTCCCGAGTCTGTTGATCAACGGCAGCGGTGGGATTGCGGTGGGGATGGCAACCAGCATCCCGCCTCACAATCCGACAGAGGTCTGCGAAGCGTTGATTCGCCTGATCGATCATCCGGAAACGACGATTGACGAGATTTGTGAGATCATCCCTGGTCCCGACTTCCCCACCGGTGGGATCATTTGCGGCCGTGCAGGCATCCGACGCGGCTACAAGACCGGTCGGAGTACGGTCGTCGTGCGGGCCCGTTGCCGAATCGAAGAAATGAAAGGCAACCGATCGCGAATCGTTGTCTCGGAGATTCCCTATCAGCAGTACCGTGACCGAGTGATCGAGAAGATTGCGGCATTGGTCAACGGCGACCGTATCAAGGGGATTTCGGGGATTCGCGATGAAAGCGACTTGAAAGAGCCGGTTCGGTTGGTGATCGAGCTGAAACGCGATGCCGATCCCGACGTGGTGCTGAACCAGTTGTACCAATTTTCGCCGTTGCAAGACACGTTCTCGTTGATCTTCTTGGCACTGGTCGATGGCAAGCCTCGTGAACTGACGATCAAGGAGATTTTGCAAGAGTTCTTGCGGCATCGCATCACCGTCATTCGCCGCCGAACCCAATTCTTGCTCGCCCGCGCCCGACGCCGAAAACATACTGTCGAAGGTCTGCTTTTGGCGCTTGCGGATATCGACAAGATCATCAAGACGATCCGTGAAAGCAAGACGCAACCCGAAGCCAAGCAGCGATTGATGCTGATCGAGTGTCCTGCGGCGATGCTCAAGCGAGCGTTGGGGGACGACGGGTTCTCTCAGTTCGTTCTGGAACGGGGTGAATCGGAAAACTACACCTTAACCAGCGTCCAGACCGACGCGATCATGCGAATGACGCTCGGCCAATTGGTGAACTTGGAGCAAGAAAAGCTGTCAACGGAGCATGCCGCCCTGCTTGCCGAGATCACCGATTACTTGGACATCCTTTCGAGTCAAGAAAGAATCAACGGAATCATCAAGGAAGACCTTGAAGAGATGAAACGTCGGTTCGGCGATAAGCGACGAACCGAAATCAGCATGGAAGAGCTGGGTAACATCGACTTGGAAGACTTGATTACCGAAGAAACGATGGTCGTGTCGATCAGCCATCGCGGTTACATCAAGCGGACCCCCACCAGCGTTTACAACACGCAGCGTCGCGGTGGCAAGGGATTGAAGGGGGCAAAGACCGATACCGAAGATCCTATCGAACATCTGTTTGTCGCCAGCACGCATGCCTATTTGCTGTTCTTGACCACGACGGGGAAAGTCCGTTGGCAAAAGGTCTACGATCTGCCTCAATTGGCGCGTGACAGCAAGGGGCGAGCGATCGTGAACTTGCTGAATTTGCAAGAAGACGAAAAAATTGCTGAGTGTTTGGCGATCCGTGATTTTGACCAAGCAGGCTACTTTGTGGTCATGGCAACGCGCAGCGGGCTGGTAAAAAAGACGCGGTTGGAACAATACAGTCGGCCAAAGAAAGGTGGCATCATCGCGATCAAGTTGCGAGAAGGCGACGAGTTGGTCGATGCGGCGGTGATCGGGCCCGGTGACGAAGTCGTCTTGGTCACCGCATCCGGTATGGCGATCCGGTTCCGAGAATCCGATGCGCGACCGATGGGCCGCAATACCTCAGGCGTCAAAGGGATTCGTTTGGTCGGTGACGACTGTGTGGTCGGGATGGTCGTCGCAGATCCCGAGGCAACGTTGCTGACCGTGTGCGAAAAGGGCTATGGGAAGCGAACCTTCTTTGGCCCCAATGCGGGACCCGGTGGCACTGCGGAATCGGGGGATGGCGATGCCGGAGACGAAACCGGAGACGAAGCCTTGGAAGAATCCGGAGACGATGTTGCTGCGGAAGCAGACTCGGAAGAAGAGAACAGCTCCTCCAGTGCACGCTACCGCACACAAAAACGGGGTGGCAAGGGCGTTCGCGATATTCGCACAAGCAAGCGGAACGGCAAAGTGATCGGAATCGCTCGTGTCACGGATGAAGATGAGCTGTTTATGATGACCGCCAACGGCAAGCTGCAGCGGATCAAGGCGGCCGACATCAACGTGATCGGTCGAAACACGCAAGGCGTCCGAATCATGAACGTGGATGAAGGGGACAGTCTAGTTGCTGCGGTTCGCGTCCCGCCAGAAGAAGAATCCGATGAGGAGGAGGGTGCGGATGTGGTGACCGTCGATGGAAACGTCGTCGTGTCCGATTCGGAACTCGAGATCGCACCCGATGATGACGAAGCATCCGATTCCGATTCCTAGCGCTCGCCTGGATGATTCGTTGGAGTGGTAGGCTTTAGCCGATTGCGTGCTGGATCCTTGCTGAATCGGCTAAAGCCTACGACTCCAACGTGCGCAGTCTGTTTGCGACTCAATCGGTGTAAGCTGATTGCATGCAAAGGGTTTCGGGGAATACGTTTGGACGGGTGAATCATCCGGGTTAGACGTGGGCGGTTTCGCACACGGATTGTGATCCGGCGTTGACGTTGGCAATCCGTTGATGTTGGTAATCCGTCGTGCGATCCCGTACTTGCGCAAGACCGAGAGACGGCTCGGGCGGTTTCATTCTTCGTTTCGAAAGAACACGCCCAGCCAAACCGTCGGTCGAGAGCTGCTGGTTGACTCGACGCGATGCCTCTGATGAGCATCGATCAGCAGATGGTCCCCCGGTCTCATCGTTAACGCAGTTCCGTCTTCAAATATGAGTTTGGCCTCGCCCTGCAACAGGGCCACCCATTCGTGTTCCTCTTGGTCGTACCAGAAACCTGGTGGACTGGCGTGCCCCATGGAAACGATCCGCTCGACGCGCACCTGTGAGTTCGATGCGAGAACCGTAACGAGTTCTTCGGCAAGAGAGGTTGGCAACGGATCAAATAGGTTCGTCAATGCAAGCGTCTCACTTCGCGATTTAGTGTGATTCAGTCGAT